>CAXTDZ010000078.1:0-19099 GCA_964243035.1 uncultured Lichenihabitans sp. | reverse complement strand
GCGCCACGCCGCGCGGGCGGGCGGGGACGCGCAGCAGCTCGCCCACCCGGCGCACGCGGCCGAAGAAGGCCGCGGGCGCGTACACGCGGTCGAGCACCCGGCGGTAGTCGTCGAGCGCGTCGCGGCGCGGGCGCAGGGTGGTGAAGTTCAGCCCGGCCGTGCACTGGTCGCCCATCACCTCGCCGTCCGGCAGGTCCGTGTGGGGGATGTGGAGGCGCCCCTCGCGCAGGAGCCGCCGCGTGAGCTGGGTGTTTGGCAACGCGTAGAGCAGGCCCAGCATGGCGACGGGGATCGCGGTGTCCTCGATCAGCTGCGTCATGGGGTCGGCCACGCTGCCGCGCTCGGTGTCGAAGCCCACGATGAAGCCCGCCACCACGAACATCCCGGCCGCGTAGATGCGGTGGATGCTTTCGCTGAGCGAGCGGCGGGTGTTCTGCTTCTTCTGGGCCAGCACCAGCGTCTCGCTGTCCGGGCTCTCGATGCCGACGAACACCCCGAAGAAGCCCGCATCGCGCATCAGGGCGAGCAGGTCGGCGTCGTCCGCCAGGTTGACGCTGGCCTCCGTCGAGAACTCGAAGGGGAAGCCGCGCTTCTCCTGCCAGGCCTTGAGGTGCGGCAGGAAGGCTTTGACGGCCTTCTTGTTGCCGATCAGGTTGTCGTCCACGAAGTCGACGTGGCCGCGGTAGCCCAGCGCGTAGAGGCGGTCCAGCTCGGCCAGCACCTGCGGCGCGCCCTTGGTGCGCGGCACCCGGCCGTAAAGCTCGATGATGTCGCAGAACTCGCAGGTGAAGGGGCAGCCGCGGGAGAACTGCACGTTGATGTGCAGGTAATCGTCCAGGCGCAGCAGGTCGTAGCGGGGCACGGGCGTCCGGGTCACGTCCGCCTTGAACTTCTCCCCCTCGAACCGCCCCGACCGCTCCCCCGCCCGCCAAGCCGCCACGAAGGCGTCGATCACGCCCTCCGCCTCGCCCAGCACCAGGAAGTCGGCCGCGGCATAGGGGTGGGGCGTGGAGGTCACGCCCGGGCCGCCCACCACCACCGGCTTGCCGTGGCGGTGGGCCATCGCCACGACGGCCAACGTGTCGAGCTGCTGGGGCAGCATGCCGCCCGTCATCACCAGGTCGGCCCAGTCGAAGGCCGCCTCGTCCAGCTCCTCGGTGTTGCGGTTGACGAGCCGGACCTCCCAGGTCTTGGGCAGCATGGCCGCGACCGTGATGAGCCCGAGCGGCGGCGCCGGGTACTTGACCCCGACGGTGTCGCAGGTGGCCTGGTAGTTCCAGAAGGAATGCGCGTTGAAGCTCGGGTAGATCATCAGGACGTTGCAGCGGTCGGTCATGGCTCGTCCTGGTTGGGGCGTTGGGTGACGTTAAAGCTCGGCAGACTTGGGCCTAAGCAAGGCTACGGCCCAAGCCCGCGACCGGCCTCGCGACTTAAAGCCGACGTGTGTCGGCCGCGGCACGGCGCCGGCCGGGACGGGCTCCGCGGGGGCAGGTCCCACTCCCTCGTCAGCCCACCCGCTCCCACCCGTTCATGCCGAGCCGCTCCTGGGGCAGGAAGCGCGACTTGTAGTGCATCTTGCGCGACCCCTCGACCCAGTAGCCGAGGTAGAGGTGGGGTAGGCCGAGCTCGCGGGCGCGCCGGATGTGGTCCAGGATCATGAAGGTGCCGAGCGAGCGGGCCGCGGCCTCGGGGTCGTAGAAGGAGTAGACCATCGACAGCCCGTCGGCGAGCACGTCGGTCAGGCACACCGCCACGAGCTCGCCCCGGCCCGGGCCCGCCCCGTCCGGGCCGCGGTACTCCACCAGGCGGGTGTCGACGTGGCTGTCCTCCACCATGGTGGCGTAGTCCAGGATGCTCATGTCCGCCATGCCCCCCTCGGCGTGGCGGGCGTCGAGGTAGGCGCGGAACAGCGAGTACTGCTCGGAGGAGGGGCGGGGCGAGGTCCCGGTGCCGCTGAGGTCCGCGTTGGCCTCGGTCACGCGCCGGAACCCCTTGCTCGGACGGAACTCGTTCACGCGGACCCGCACGGACACGCAGGCGCGGCAGTTCTCGCAGGCCGGGCGGTAGGCGATGGTCTGGCTGCGGCGGAAGCCCGACTGGCTCAGCGTGTCGTTGAGCGCGGGGGCGCGGCGGCCGATCAGGTGGGTGAAGACCTTTCGCTCCTCCCGGCCCGGCAGGTACGGGCAGGGCGAGGGCGCGGTCAGGTAGAATTGCGGGGCGTCCCGCGGTTCGCGCGTCACAACTGGTCGCCCCTGCCCACCCGCGTCGTCCCGCGCCTCACAGCCTGCGGGTGAAGATCACGCCGGACAGGATGTCGTGCAAGCATCTTTTCTCGGGCGCGACCAGCGACACGAGGAACACCACGGGAAACATCCAGCTCACGTAGAAGAGCACGGCGTGGACGGCCGCGTAGGGGAAGGGCACGCGGCCCCCGCTGTCGCTCATGCGCATCTGCAGGCCCGCCGCCCGCATGCCGGGCGTCGCCATGCGGGCGCCCGACACGCTCAACCCGTTGTAGAAGAAGGCCACGACGGGGAACAGCGGGGGCAGGATCAGCAGCGACAGCCCGAAGGTCACGACCAGCAGCGCGACCCAGAGCGCCACGGCCAGGATCGAGACCGCGACGAGGTCGAGCGCCACCGCGACGATCCGGCGCGTGCGGACGCCCGCGAGCGCCCCCGCCGGCGGGCGGCTCGACACGGCGGCGATGGGCGGAACGGTCGTCCAACTCATGGGCGTGCCCCTCCAACGGCTGGTCGCCGCGACAGGAGATGGCGGCCGGATCGCCCGGCAACAAGGGCGCGCGTCACACGCGCCGCGGCAGCAGGTCGCGGTAGCCCAGGAACCCGCCCGGCCGCCAGATCAGGCAGGCGACCAGCGCCGTGAACACCACCAGGTCGCGGTGGACCGACGGGAAGGCGGCCGTCCAGGCCCCTTCCGCGACGCCCAGCGCCAGCCCGCCCAGGAGCGCCCCCGGCACCGAGCCGATGCCGCCCAGCACGGCCGCGGCCAGCGCCTTGACGCCCAGCGCGGCCACGTAGTCGAGCCCGATCGAGCCGTAGGCCAGCACGGTGAGGCCGCCCGCGAGCCCCGCCAGCGCGGACGCCAGCGCGAGCGTGACGGCGAACAGCCGCGACCGCCCCACGCCGCACAGGGCCGCCGCCGCCGGGTCGTCGCTGAAGGCGCGCCAGTTCCGCCCGAACGACGTCGTCCGCATGGCCGCGAGCAGCACGGCCGCGGTGCCGCAGCCGGCCGTCGCGATCAGCACCGCCACGGGCGTCACCGTGACGGTGAACTCCGGGTCGACCGCCACCACCACGGGCGCGTCGAGCAGCGGCACCGCCCAGCGCGTCGCCGACCCCTGCGCGAGGCGGACGTACTCGCCGAGCGCCAGGCCCAGGCCGACGGTCGCGACCAGCCCCTGCTGCCCGGTGGCGCCGTGCAGCGGCTCGAAGACGAGGCGGCCCGCCACCGCGCCGTAGAAGCCCGCGCAGGCCGGCGCGATCCCGAGCGCGAGCGGCAGCACGAGCGCCACCGGCCAGGCGGCGCCGCCGGCCAGCATGGGCAGCAGGGCCGCCGAGCCGCCCAGCGCCGCGAAGGCCCCGAAGGCCAGGTTGATGCGGCCCACCAGCCCGTAGATCAGCGCGTAGGCCATGGCCAGCAGCCCGTACACGGAGGCGCCCGGAACCGCGTTGACGACCTGCTGGAGCGCGTAGCCCGACCCGGCGGGCAGGCGCGGCGCCCAACCCGTGCCGGGCAGGGGAGCGGGGTCGTGGGCCAGCGCCTCCTCGCTTCCCAACCAGTAGCGGTCGAGCACCACCACCCGCGCGTCGGGCAGGGGCGGCCGGTCCTCCGGCTGGAGCGCCCGCAGCCGCAGCCGGTCCGCGCCCGCCCCGAACGTGCAGGTGAGGGCGCCGTCCGCCCCCGCGGCGCGGTAGGCGACCCGCACCGCGGTGCCACCCGAGGCGAGGCGGGTCGCGGATTGCTCGCGCACCGCGACGCCGTCGCCGACCAGCGCGGTCAGCGCCGTGCGGCACAGCCGCGCCTGGTCGCGGTCGAGCGCGGGGACGCAGCCCGCGAGCGCGAGGATAAGGACGAGGGTGACCGCGAGCCGCACTATGCCCAGCTTAAACAGGCACGGGCGACCTGTCATACGCCTTTCAGGCAGGCTGGGTCGCGCGGGTCCGCCCTGACCCGTGCGGGATCGGTGGTCCACCGCAGGCGCCGTTGACGACGCCCGACCCATGCCCTTTCACCCTCGAACGACGTGGGGCTCGCGAAACTCGATTGTATTCGCCCAACGGGAGAGCGCCGTGCGATCTTCGGAGCGACTGGCCGCCGGTTTCGTCTTCGTCGTGGTGGCGCTGTCCCTGGTGCCGTTCCCGGCGCTCGGCTTCTGGTACGTGACCAAGGCTTGGCCGAGCATGAGCTTGCCCGATCGTATCCTGTTCTGCAGCGCCGTTGTCGCCCTCCCGTTCGGTCTGGTCTGCACCTGCCGGCACTGGGTCGAGAGGGGCGGCGAGGGGAACCAGCGCAGAACAGGGCTCGTTGAAAACCTATCGCTGCTTCTGCCCTGTAGCGTCGGGGAATGGGCTTTGCTGCACCGCTCGGACGGTTTGCTGCTTGTTCTGGTGTCCATCGCTTGGGACGTCGTCGACCGCCTCAGACAACGGAACCGCGCGTCGTCGCTTCATTTGAGCGAGAAGGTGCCGACCGAAATTCTGCGGATCGGCAGGAGGTTGCCTCCGTTCACTTGAGCGATCTCCGCGCCCCGGTCGCCGACGCGCCAGCCGCGCTTCGTCCCTCGCCGGGCTCGCCACGATTGGCGCTGGCCGAGCCCGGCGGCGCTTCCCCTCGCCGGCGTGTCCGATCACTTCGCCCCGGTCACCACGCCTTCCAGGTCGTGGTCGATGCCGAGCAGCAGTTCCGGCTTGCGGTTCTTCAGCACCACGAACCAGGCCGCGCCCAGCAGCATGTAGATCACGAAGCCGTAGGGGAGGTAGTTGTAGGGCGCGGCCGGCACCGGGTACAGGCTGCCCGCCAGCGACAGCACCATCAGCACCGTGCCGAGCGCGCCCATGGCGTAGTCCAGCGTCGTGACCCCGCCCGTCTTCCGCAGCAGCACCGGGGAGGCGACCGAGCACAGCAGGTAGACGATGATGAAGCCGAAGCTCGCGATCGTGCCGAACCAGCCCAGCAGGTCGGTGTAGGCGCTGCCGAAGAAGGCCGTGCACACCAGGAAGTTCAGCACCACGCCGATCGTGGCCGCGACGTGCGGGGTCTGGTGCCGGGCGTGCACCGTGCCCATCCGGACGTGCAGGAACTCGTAGCGCCCGAGCGAGAACAGGATGCGCGAGAACGAGTTGATGGAGGCCAGCGCGCAGGCGAAGCAGCTGATCATCGCCCCGACGTAGACCAGGATGGTCAGAATCGCGCTCTTCCCCGCCACGATGTCCGACAGCGGCCCCGCGCTGTTGCCGAGCTTGGTTGTGTCGTCGCCGAACCCCTGGACGATCAGGTAGGTCGTGACCACGAACACGGTGCCGGCCAGGATCGGGGTCAGGATCACGGCGCGCGGGATGACCTTGAGGGGGTTGCGCGTTTCCTTGCCCAGCGTCGCGGCGCTCTCGAAGCCCACGTAGGAGAAGATGCCGAACACGATCGACTGGGCGATCGGGCCGAAGCCGGAGCCGTCCAGCGTGTTCTGCTTGGGATCGAGCGCGAAGCCGTGCGCCTGCCACGAGATGAAGCACACCAGCGCGATGATCGCGACGGAGGCCACCTCCAGGGCGAGCCCCAGCCGCGACGAGAAGCGGATGTCGCGGATCGCGAACAGGTAGACGAGCAGCGAGATCCCGAAGAACAGCACCGGGCTCGGGATGGTGACCGGGATGCCCACGGCCGTCACCAGCGCCTGGACGAACAGCGCGGTCGCGGCCGTCAGCGCCATGGCGGTGAACACGTAGGCGGCGAGCATCGCCCAGCCGGCGAGCGCGCCCGCCGTGGGGCCGAGGGCGCGCGAGATGTAGATGAAGAACGAGCCCGCGGCCGAGATCCGGCTCGCCAGCCGGCCCACGTTGTAGCCCACCACCACCAGCGCCACGGTGGCGATGACGTAGACGAGCCAGGACGCCGTGCCGGCGGTCGCCGCCACCACCGCGACCGCGACCGCGGGCGTCAGGGTCGGCGACACGTTGGCGACCGACTGGCCGATCGCCTCGACGAAACTCAGACTGTCCGCCCGGAGCTGTGACATGGCCGGCTTCTCTCCCCTCAAGAAAAACAGTTTCCTGTCTGGCAAGAGTCGGGCCAACCCGTCGCGGGCCTTGACAGGGCTGGGCTCGTTCCGTTCAACGGGCGCGCCCCGTCCCGGCCCTTGTTGATCCGTGTTGAACGCCACGCCCCCAGCCCTTCGGCGCAGGCCGCCGCTCGCCGCCATCCGGATCGGCGCGTCCGACCGCGACGCGGGCGGAACGCGCTACGGCCGGCTCCTCACGGGGTTCATGCGCGCCCTGGCGGCCCTGTGGTTCGCGCAAGGCGTCGCGCAATGGGCCGCGGTGCTGACCGCGGGAGGGGACGGGCCGGGGGCGCTCGACGGGGCGAGCCCGCTGGGCACGGGGGCGATCGTGTTCTTCTGCGCCATGGACATGATCGCGGCCGTGGGCCTGTGGCTGGCGGCGTTCTGGGGCGGCGCCGTGTGGCTGGTGGTGGTCGCGGCGCAGGACGTGGCCGTGTTCGTGCTGCCCCGCTTCTTTCCCTACGACCGCCTGGCCGGAGTCGCCGGGTCGCTCCTCGCGGCCGTCTACGTGCTGCTCGCCGTCCTGGCCGCGCGCGAGGCCGAGCCGCGCTGACACGATCCGGCAAGACTTCTTTTTCGTATCGGTCCCGCTCTCCTGCGAGAGGTCGAGTAGAATTAAAGTCGATAAAGACTATTCAGCTTCATGTCTCGTTCACCCAACCGGATGAACGCGCGATTCAGATTGTTGCTTAAACTCGTCTTCAGGCGCGACAGCTATCGTCCGTGACATGGAGCGACGAGGGCCGCCAGAGCCGTCGCGCGGTGGAACAGGAAGGCGGGGCCGATGGCGCAGGCAGCGAAAGTCGACGGGCAGACCCGGGGCGAGCGGATCGGCGAGGTCCGCCCCGTCTACCTGGAAGCGCTGACCATGGTGGAGCGGCTGCACCGCCGCCTGCTCGACGTCATCAAGGACGAGTTCGACCGGCGCGGCCGCAACGACGTCAACGCCGTCCAGGCCCTGCTGCTCTACAACATCGGCGACAAGGAGCTGACCGCGGGCGAGCTCAGGACACGCGGCTACTACCTCGGCTCCAACGTGTCCTACAACGTCAAGAAGCTGGTGGAGACGGGTTACCTCCACCACGCCCGCTCGCGCGTCGACCGCCGCTCGGTGCGCATCAGCCTGACGCCCAACGGCGCCGAGGTCCACGCCATCGTGGCGCAGCTCTACGAGAAGCACGTCGCGACCGTGGAGCAGATCGGCGGCATCTCGACCGACGAGTTCGCGCGGATGAACCAGGCGCTGACCCGCCTCGAACGCTTCTGGACCGACCAGATCAAGTACCGCCTGTGACGGCTTGCGGTTGGTCGCCCGGCTTCCCTTCGTGGCCCGGTTCGCGCTAAGCCGCGGTGAACCACCGCTCAACCATGTGGGATCCGCGATGACCAAGCCGTCCCTCCTGCTCCTCGCCCTCGCCACTGGCGCGCTGGCGGCCTCCCCCGCCTCGGCCCGGGTCCACCATCGTCACCACCTCGTCCGCGCCAACCGCGGGCTGGACGTCCCCACCTTCGGCAACCGCCGCGACGTGCTCGAAACCAACCGCCTGGGCGACCACATCATCTCCGGCCGGATCGGCCTGCACCACGATCCCATCACCAACGCCATGGTGCCGGACTCGGACGGGCCGGGCTTCATCGCCACGGGCCGCGAGAGCCGCGGGGGCGTCGCGGGCGCCAACGGCGTGCCCGGCCTCAAGTTCTAGCCCCGCCCGAGCCGGCCCGCGCGACCCACCGCCGCTGGAGCGCGCGGGTCGAGGTCACCCCGACGCCCGCCTCCTCCAGCAGGTCGCCGACGACGCCGCGCGCGAACAGGTCGTGTTCGGCGTGGCGCCAGGGGGCGTGGGCGGGCGCCATGGTGGCGAACTCGCCCGGCGCCGTGCAGTGAAGCGCCAGGTGGGTGAGGCCGGGCGGCAGCCCCGCCACCAGCGCGCGCCACCCGTCCTCCAGGGCCGCGGGCTCGACCGGGAGCGTTCCGCGGCAGTGGTCCACCACGGGCAGGCCCGCCGCGTCCAGCTCCGCCACCGCGGTCCGGTAGGCGTCGAGGTCGGGCGCCCACGTGATCGAGCGCGGCAGCACGGGGAACAGGCCGAACTCGCGGGCGAGGCGCAGGTGGGCGCCGAGCAGCTCCGGCAGCATGGCCGCCGCCATGTGCGCGTCGAGGTGCGTCGGCGCGAGGCCGGCTGCCAGCGCGCGTTCGACCTGGGCGCGCATCTCGCCCTCGGCGGCCTCGGGAACCAGGGCGGCGCGCAGGCTCGCCACGTCGCGCGGGAAATAGCCGTCCGCGTCGATCAGCCCGGAGGCGCGGCTCACGGTCGAGATCGGCGCCCAGCGCACCTTCTCCCACTCGCTCGTCAGCGTCAGGTGGACGCCGAGGTCCAGCGCGGGGTTTCGGACCGCGGCCTCCGCGATCTCGCGGAACCAGGGCCCGGGAACCATGACGGCGCCGCAGGTGACGCGGCCCCGCCCCGCGAGGTCGAGGAAGGCGCGGTTGGCGCCGTGGCTCGCCCCGAGGTCGTCGACGTGGGGCACCACGGTCCGCGGGTCGGTGCTCGGGGTCGTCGACGGCATGGTGGCCTCGCTTCCGGCGGCGGCGTGAGCGCCGGGCCGGTGCAGATCGCGCGGTGTCGCTTCCCGCCGAGCGCCGCGCAAGGCCGCCTACCGCTTGCGGGCCTTCTTCTCGGGTTTGGCGGCTTTGCCGAAGGGCAGTTCCGGGTTGCCCTCCGCCGGGCTGGTTGCGGCTGGAAACGCTTCGGCGGGCGGCTTCGGCCGCTCGGGCGCGGGTTCCGCCTTGGGCGGCGCGGGCTTCGACGGCGTGCCGCCCGGCTTCTTGTCCTCGAACCTGATCGCCATCCTGACCGTACCCGCTCGGCGGCCCCGCGTCGCGTGAGGCCGCGACTGCCTCGTCCTCGCGACGAACGCATCAAGGCCGCCCTGCCGTCGACGCGCAAGCCGGTTGCGGGCAGCCTGCGCGTTCAAGCCGCGAAATCAACCGCGACGGCGGCGTCCGCGGGACCGGTCTCACACGGGCCGAGGACGATCCCGGGCCGCCCGCCCGCGGCCGAGAACCTCCGTGACCGACAGGCTGCACAAGCGCCCCTCGTCCGTTTCCCCGCTTCTCGCAAGGTGCATCATGTGCTCGGCGAGCTTCCGCCGCAGGCCGTGACGCGTCCCTTCGCCCGCCACGATGGCGCAGGCCCTCGCGTAGGCACGGTTGATCGCCGCGACGGCCTCCGGCGTGAAGAGGGCCGGGTTGTTGGCCGACCTGGTGCTCAGGGCTCGCGTCCTCGCATCCCTGGTCCCGGCCCGCACGGAGCACGCGCGGTCGAGACGGCGCATTCGTCCATCTTAGGATTCACGGGATCGTGACGCCGAGCTCGTCGCACCCGCCGGCCCGGACGCGGGGACCGTCCGAGACGACGGCGAGGTCCTTGCCTCGGGGCCTCGCCCCGGCGTTACTGCCAGCGCCGTCCCGCGCACCTGCGGCGGCGGGCAACGGCGAGGGAGACGCGTGGTGATCCGACACATCGTGCTGGTCCGGTTCGATCCCGCCACCGACGAGGCCGAGCGGCGCGCGGTCCTGGCCGATCTCGCGGCCTTGCGCGGCACGGTGCCCGGCTTGCGCGCCTTCGCGGGCGGCCCCAACGTGAGCCCCGAAGGCCTCGCCCGAGGGTACACGCACGCCTTCACGGTCGAGTTCGACGACGAGGCGGCGCGCGACGCCTACCTGGTCCACCCCGCCCACCGGGCCGCCGGGGCGCGGCTCACGCGCGCGGCCGCAGGCGGGACGGAGGGCCTGGCGGTCGTGGACATCGTCGTGGAGGCGTCGTGACCGCCCCGGCGCCGGTCGGGGCCGCCGCGGAACGGGGCGCGTGACGCGCCGCGCCGACCGGCTGTTCGACCTCATCGAGGTCCTTCGCGCCGCGTCGGCCCCGCTCACCGCGGCGGCGGTCGCGGCCGAACTGGAGACGAGCCGGCGGACGGTCTACCGCGACGTCGCGACCTTGATGGCGCGGCGCGTCCCGATCCGCGGCGAGGCGGGCGTGGGCTACGTGCTGGACGACGGCTTCGACCTGCCGCCGCTGATGCTCACCGCCGACGAGGTCGAGGCGGCGGTGCTGGGCGCGCGGTGGGTCGCGGCCCACGCCGACCCCGCCCTCGCCCGCGCCGCCGCAGGCCTCCTCGCCAAGGTCGCGGCCGTCATCCCCGAGCCGTTGCGCGGCACGATCGACGACCCGGCCGTGGGCACCCCGCCCGCCCTGGGCGAGCGCCTGGACGGGGCGATCGACGTGGCGCGGCTGCGGGCCTGGAGCCGGCAGGGCAGGAAGGTCGCGCTCCGCTATCTGGACGGGGGCGGCCGGGCGAGCGCGCGCACGGTGTGGCCCTTCCTGGTCGGCTACCGCGACGGCACCCGCATGGTCCCGGCCTGGTGCGAGCTGCGGCGCGACTTCCGCCTGTTCCGCACCGACCGGCTTCGGGGCGTCGACTTCCTGGACGAGCGCTACCCCGAGGGTCGCGGGACGCTGCGCCGGAGGTGGCTGGCGGCCGAGGACGCGCGCCGGGCGGAGGCGAAACCCGCCGCGACCCGAGCCGGTGGCTGACGGGGCGGTCCCGGGCGCTGCTGCCACCACGCTGGCAGCAGGGGTGTGCCACGCTCGAAGGCGCCGCCGATCCGCGCGGCCCCGACCCGAAGGGAAAGCCCCGTGAAGCTCGCCTCCGTCCGCCTCGTCACCGCCGACATCGAGCGGCTGATCCCCTTCTACGAGACGCTGACGGGATCGACGGCGACCCGCCACACCGGGGACTTCGCCGAGTTCGTGACGCCCGGCGGCACGCTGGCCGTCGCGAGCACGCGCACGCTCGCGCCCTTCGGCGGGGAGGCGGTCGCGGCACCCGCCGCCAACCGCGGCGCCATCATCGAGTTTCTGGTGGACGACGTCGACGCCGCCTACGCGCGGATCGGCGGTGCGGCCCACGGGGGCGCCCTCGTGCAGGCCCCCACCACCATGCCGTGGGGCAACCGGTCGCTGCTGCTGCGCGACCCCGACGGCACGCTGGTCAACCTGTTCACGCCCGTGACCGCCGAAGCGGTGGCACGCGCCGGGCTCTGAACCCGCGGGGCGCGCGGCTTAACGTTGCCGCGCCTTACGGGCCGCGTAGCGGGCGTCGCGCGCGGCCTTGGCGGCGGCCGCGTCGGCGAGCACGCGGGCCGCGCGCTCCAGCCGCGCCGCGTCCTCGGCGGCCTTCTCGGCCGCGCGGGTTTCCTCCTCGGCGAGGCGCTTGGCCTCCGCGGCGGCTTCGGCCGCGGCGCGTTCCTCGGCTTCCCGCCGCTCGCGCTCGGCGCGCGCTTCCGCCTCGATCCGCGCGTGCTCGGCCCGCTCGGCCTCCTTGGCGGCCTGCCGCGCGTTGCGGGCCTCCACGATGATCCGGCGCGCCTCGCGCTGCGCCGCCACCGCCGGGTCGCTGTCGTCGGGCCTCGCCTTGAACTTGTCGAGCAGGGTCTTCTTGGCCTCCGCGGCGGCGCTCGCGCGGTCGGAGAACTTGTCCTGGAATCTGGGCACGGGATCTCTTGGCTGTCGCGTGAGGATGTGGCCGGCGCACCGGGGGAGCCCGCGCGGGCGGGGCCGGCGTTGCGGCGCCCTGCTACCCCATTATGGGGTGATTTGGGAAGGAGGGAACCGGGCCGTCACGTCTCGCGCAGCAGCGAGCGGCCCGTCATGGCCGCGGGCTGGGCCACGCCCATCAGGGCGAGGAGGGTGGGGGCCACGTCGGCGAGCCGCCCGTCCGCGAGGCCCGTGCCCGCGCAGCCCACCAGGATCGCGGGCACGAGGTTGGTGGTGTGGGCCGTGTGGGGCGCCCCGGTGCCGGGGTCGCGCATGAGCTCGCAGTTGCCGTGGTCGGCGATCACCAGGAGCGCGCCGCCGCGGCTCGCGACCGCCTCTGCGATGCGGCCCAGCCCCCCGTCGACGGCCTCGACCGCCTTCACGGCCGCGCCGAGGTCGCCCGTGTGGCCCACCATGTCGGGGTTGGCGAAGTTGAGCACGACGAGGTCGTAGCTGCCGCCCGCGACCGCCTCCACCACCCGGGAGGTCAGCTCGGGGGCGGACATCTCCGGCTGCAGGTCGTAGGTCGCGACCTTGGGGGAGGGGACCAGGATGCGGTCCTCGCCCGCGTAGGGGGTCTCGCGGCCGCCGTTCAGGAAATAGGTGACGTGCGGGTACTTCTCGCTCTCGGCCGCGCGGAGCTGCCGCTTGCCGGCCCCGGCCGCCACCTCGCCCAGCACCGCGCCCAGGTCCTGGGGCGGGAACAGCGTGCCCATCAGGGCGTCGAGCGCGGCGCTGTACTGGGTGAGGCCGAGCGCCGCCGCGAAGGCGGGCCGGCGCGGGCGCGGGAAGCCGGTGAAGTCCGGGTCGAGCAGGGCCGCCAGGATCTCGCGGACGCGGTCCGCCCTGAAATTGAAGCAGAGCAGCGCGTCGCCGTCCGCCATGCCCGCGTAGTCGCCCACGGCGGTGGGGGGCACGAACTCGTCGCCGGTGTCGGCCGCGTAGGCGGCCGCGAGCGCGCTCCTGGCGTCGGCGGCCCTGGCGCCCGCGCCCTCGGCCAGCAGCGCGTAGGCGGCCGACACCCGCTCCCAGCGGTTGTCGCGGTCCATGGCGAAGAAGCGGCCGCAAACGGTCGCGACCGCGGCGCCCTCGGGCAGGGCCGCCTCGAAGCCCGCCAGGTAGCCCGCGCCCGCGCGGGGCGGGGTGTCGCGCCCGTCCGTCACGGCGTGGACCGCGACGGGGATGCCGGCCTTCGTGAGCGCGCGGGCGAGGGCCACGGCGTGGTCCTGGTGCGCGTGCACGCCGCCGGGCGACACCAGGCCGAACAGGTGGCAGCGGCCCCTGCTGGTCCGCAGCGCGTCCACCAGGGCGCGCAGGGGCGGAAGCGCTTCGAGCGAGCCGTCCGCGACCGCGGCCCCGATGCGCGGCAGGTCCTGCATCACGACGCGGCCCGCCCCGATGTTGAGGTGCCCCACCTCCGAGTTGCCCATCTGCCCGTCGGGCAGGCCCACGTCGAGCCCGGACGTGCTGAGCCGCGCGGTGGGGCAGGTGGCGCGCAGCCGGTCGAGCGTGGGCGTATGCGCCTGCGCGACCGCGTTGTCCGCCGCCTCGTCCCGCAGCCCAAGCCCGTCCAGGATCACCAGCATGACGGGGCGGGGTGGGGCGGGCATGGCGGCGGCTCCGACGGGGACGCCGATGGATGGCACGGAGGGGGTGGGCCCGCAAGGCCGCGGGCCCGGAGGTGGCGCCTTGGCGGGTTGACCCCCGACCACCCTGGTTCAACCCGGGGCGACACCGGCGGTGCTCAGGCGGAAGAAGGTTTCGGAGACGCTCGGCCTAGCCCAGCCGCTCCAGGACGATGCGGCGCCATTCGTCACGGGACAGCGCCGGGGGCTCGGGCTTCCAGGCGGGGGTGGCTTCGGTCGGGGCGGGTTTGGCGGGCGGTGCTTTGGGTCGCGGTTGGCGGCAGGTCGTGGTTGAAATCCGATGCATCAGGGTCCTGAGGCCGGCGCCGGAGGCGGCGGCTCGCTGTTGGAGAACAACCCGATGGAGGTGGCGATTGGCCTGGACGCAGCCATCGGGCGTGCGTCGCGCGGGGGAGCGGCGCGGCACCGAACGCCTCGCCGCGGCAACCCGGGACGACCATCAGATACGGTCCCATCGCGGCCCTATCAAGGCCGCGGGAGGCGGCGGGCGCCCGCGCGTGCTACCCCGAGGCCCATGACCACCTTCGGATCCCTGATCGAACCCCTGTTCAACCAGCGCGGTCGCGACGGCGCCCCCACCGGTTGCGACGTCGAGTTCGCGCGTCACGTGTTCGGCACCCTGGGCGGGCAAGCGTTCGAGCCGGTCGGGACCCGCTTCACGCACCTCCTCCCGGAACTGGCCGAGGACCGCTGGCGCATGACCACGGGCCTCTTCGCCACCGAGGAGCGCCGCGCGGTGGCGAGCTTCAGCCGACCGATCTGGGCGCTGCCCGACGGGCTTCTGGTCGCGGCGGGCAACCCGCTCGGCTTGAGCGGCTACCGGGCGGTCGCGCGGACCGGGTCGTGCGTGCTCGCCGTGGTCCGCGACCAGGTCCAGCACCGGTCCGCCCTGGGGTTCGGCGTCCCCGGAGAGCGCATCCAAGTGTTCGAGACCTACGCCCAGGCCGCCCAGGCCGTGCTGGACGGCCGCGCCCATGCCGCCGCGAGCGTCGCCCGCGCCCACGCGGCTCTCGCTGCGCGGAGCCCCGGCTCGCCGCTCGACCTCGTGACCGTGGCGGCGGAGGAGAAGCCGCCCGCGGTCGGGTGTTTCGCCTTCGCCACGGCTGACGACGCGTTCAGGCGAGCGGTCGACGGCGTGCTGGCGGCCTATCTCGGCTCCGCCGCGCACCGCTCGATGATGAGGCGCTTCGGCTTCTCCGACGCCGAGGTCGACCTGGTCGCGCCCTGAGCGCCGCCCTTCCCGGTCACGACAGCACGAACAGGAGCCCGCCCGAGAGCAGCACCGTGACGGGCAGGGTCAGGATCCAGGCGGCCGCGATCCGCCACAGCGTGGCGGGCTGCACGCCCGTTCCCGCACCCACCATCGTGCCCGCGATGCCGGCCGTCACGACGTGCGTGGTGCTGACCGGGAACCCGGTGATCCCCGCGGCCCCGATCAGCCCGGCCGCGACCAGTTCGGCGGAGGCGCCCTGCGCGGGCACGAGGTGCCCCTTGCCGATGCGCTCGCCCAGCGTGGTGACGATGCGCTTGTAGCCGATCGCGGTGCCCAGGCCGAGGCAGAGCGCGCTGAGGACGCGGACCCACCAGGGCGCGTACTGCACGGTTTCGGTCAGCTCCCTGTCGAGCGCCTTGGCGCGCGCCCTGTCCTCCGCCGGGGCGCGCCCGTCGCCGATGCCGTGCAGTTCGGCCGCGACGCGGTTGAGGTCGTTGCGGGTGGCCTTGCGCTCGACCGCGGGGATGTCGTCGACGCCGCCGATCGGCCCGAACGTTTCGCCGAGCTTGCGGGCCGCCACCGCGCCGAGCCGCTTCTGGTCGTCGCCGTCCCGCTCGATGAGCTGCGCCGCCGCGGGCATGGCTCGCGCGATGTGGTGCAACTGGTCGGCCGTCATGTCGCGGTTCAGCGCGAAGCTCGCGGGCACGAGGCCGATCACGGTCAGCATGATGAGCCCGATGCTCTTCTGCCCGTCGTTGGTGCCGTGCGAGAAGCTCACCCCCGTGCAGGTCAGGATCAGCAGCCCGCGCAGCCACCACGCGGGCGGCTTGCCCTCCTCGGGCGGCTCGTACAGGTGCCTGTCGCGCAGCAGCAGCTTGGCCGCGTGGAACAGCCCGAAGGACAGCGCGAAGCCCAGCACGGGCGACACCAGCAGCGACAGGAGCACGCCCCACACCTGCGCCCAGTCCACGCCCGCCCCGAGCCCGCGGCCGCGCACCAGCGCGCTCTCGGCCGCGACCCCCACCAGGGCGCCCACCAGCGCGTGCGAGCTCGAGTTGGGCAGGCCGAGCGCCCAGGTCGCGACGTTCCACACGAGCGCGGTCAGGAACAGCGAGGCGAGCATCCCGGCCGCGACGCCCCCGTCGGGGGGCGACAGCACGTCGGGCGGGATCAGCTCCACCAGCGCGTAGGCGACCGCGATGCCGCCCAGCAGCACGCCCGCGAAGTTCATCAGCCCGGACCAGACCACGGCCTGGGCGGGTTTCAGGGCGTGCGTGTAGATCACGGTCGCGACCGCGTTGGCGGTGTCGTGGAAGCCGTTCGAGAACTCGAAGGCCAGCACAAGGACGAAGCAGCCGAACAGGAGCCCGGTCGCGACCGGCGACCCCGACGTGATCGTGGCGAGCAAACCCGACCTCCAGCGCCGCACCCCCGCCGCAGCTACGAGGTCCCCGTGACGGTTGCGCGACGGTCCGGGTCGGCCGCGGAGCCGTCGCACGGCACGGATTTTGCCCTATAACGACCGTCATGGCGCCGCCCCCCACCCGCCCCGACCCCGAAACGCCACCCGAGCGCGGGCCGGTGCTGATCGTCCTCCACCAGGAGCACTCGACCCCCGGCCGCGTCGGCCGCCTCCTGCGGGCCCGGGGCCACGCTCTGGACATCCGCCGCCCCCGCTTCGGCGACCCGCTGCCCCCCACCCTGCGCGGCTACGCGGGCGCGGCGGTGTTCGGCGGCCCCATGAGCGCCAACGATCCCGACGACTACGTCCGGCGGGAGATCGACTGGGTCGGCGTGCCGCTCAGGGAAGGGGTGCCCTTCCTCGGCATCTGCCTGGGCGCCCAGATGATGGCGGCCCACCTCGGCCAGCGCGTGTACGCCCACCCGAAGGGGCTGGTGGAGATCGGCTACTACCCCATCGCGCCCACGGCGGCGGGGGAGGCGATGTTCGGCGCGGCCTTCCCGCGCCGCGTCTACCAGTGGCACCGCGAGGGTTTCGACGCGCCGCCCGGCTCCACCCTGCTCGCCACGGGGCTGGATTTCGAGTGCCAGGCCTGCCGCCTCGGCCGGGCCTTCGCGCTCCAGTTCCACCCCGAGGTCACCTACGCCATGATGTGCAAGTGGAACGTGTCGGGGGCCGAGCGCATGGTCCTGCCCGGGGCGAGACCGGGCCATCTCGAAGGCTGGTACCGGTACGACGGGGCCGTGGCGCGCTGGACGGAGGCCTTCCTGGACGCGTGGGTCACGGGCGGCGCCGTTCACCCGCCGGACGCCGTGGCTCCCGCCGAGCGCGCGTTCCCGCCCGGCGCGGCGGCCCCGCTCGCGGCCGTCTGACCCGGCGGCTCGGGGCCGGGTGCGCCGGGCGGCTCCGAACCCGGCCCGCTGTTCAGGTGGCGTGCCCCGACACGATCCAGATCGCGCCGCCGAGCGCGACGCCCTCGGTGCTCCGGTGTTGCGCGAGGGCGCTGCGCAGGGCCGCGAGCGCCTCCGGCCGCGCCGCCCCGTCGACCTCGGCGAGCAGCCGCGACGCGGGCCCGATGGTGGAGGCGAACCGCACGGCGCCGTCGAGGTCGCCCGGCCCCGCAAGGCTGACCGGGGCCTCGTGGGGCGCGACCTGGACACCCGCGACGCCGGCCGCGTCGAGGATGGCTCGCACGCGGGACGGGTCCGCGAAGGCGAAAGGTCCGGGCGCGTGCGGGTCGGCCGACGGCGAGGGCGGCGCGAAGGGCAGCACCGCCCGGACGGGCACGTCGAACCACGCGTTCTCGGCGAGCGGGCGCCAGCACGCGAAAACGAGCCGGCCGCCCGGCCGCAGGCCCGAGCGGAGGTTGACGAAGGCCGCGACGGGGTCGTCGAAGAACATCACCCCGAAGCGGGAGAACACGAGGTCGAGCGCGTCCCGCCCGAACGGGTGGGTGGCGGCGTCGGCCAGCACGAACCGGACGTTTGTGTCGCGCACCCGTCCCCGCGCGGCGTCCAGCATCGGGGTCGACACGTCGAGGCCGAGCACCGTTCCGTCCGGCCCGACGCTGCGGGCCAGCGCCAGGGTCGTGGTTCCGCAGCCGCAGCCCACGTCGAGGATCCGCTCGCCCGGGCGCGCGTCCGCCCGGTCCAGCGCGGCCGCGGTGAGCGGCGCGAAGGCCGCGTCGATCGCGTCGCGGGAGGCGGCCCACCGTTCCCCGGCCCGGCTGTTCCAATAGGCGAGCTGGTCGGCGTTGGGCTGCTGCACGGCGGGTCCTCCGAGTCGGGCGGCCCGCCCTTCGGCGGGCACCGCGGTCGCGATCATTTTCTCGCGATCAACCCCGGCGGGCCGGTCGCGCTAGCATTTTCTTAACGGGGTTCTGCGACGGTCGGGCCGGGGAAGAATCGACCCTTTTGATTGTGTCGCATGGAAAGGGATGACCCCTTTCCGCTCGTGCGCTGCGAAGACCTCGCCAGGGCTCAGCAAGACGCAACGGTGTTTCTGAAGTCGACGCACCACGCTGCCGTTCGGCCGGCGGGTTTGCACCGATGCTTCAGTGAAATCTTTGCTGGTCAGTGCGGAGCCCGTCGATGTCGTCCATTTCGAGCATTTCTGTTTCGCTCATCGCCAAGATGTCGACCGCGCAGATCGCGGGCCTCTCCACGACGGAGGTCTCCTCGCTCAGCAGCGCGCAGATCGCGGTTCTCTCGGCCGCGCAGGTCGGGGCGCTCGGGACCGCCGACGCGCAGGCGCTCCTGACCTCGCAGATCGCGGCCTTCTCGACCGCGGCCATCAGCGGGCTGACGGCGTCGGCGCTGACCAACCTCCTGTTCGCGGCGAATTCCGCGAACAGCGGCGACGTCGTCAACTCGCTGTCCTCGACCCAGTTGCGCAGCCTGACCGCCACGCAGCTCAACGGGCTCACCTCGGCCACGCTGCAGGAGCTCGGCACCGACCAGGTCCAGGAGCTTTCCACCACCCAGGTCGCCGCGATGACCGCCGCGACCCTGTCGAACCTCGGCACCACCGACCTGCAGGCCCTCAACGCCGGCCAGGTGAGCCACCTCGCCACCGCGGCGTTGACCTCGGCCACGCTGCAGGGCCTGACCTCGGACCAGGTCGGCAACCTGAGCACCGCGCAGGTCGCCAGCCTGTCCACCACCGCGCTGAACGCGCTCGGCTCCGACGACATGGCCGCGCTCGGCACCAAGGTGCAGGCGCTGTCGGTCGCCCAGCTCAACGGGCTCACCTCGGCCACGCTGCAGGAGCTTAGCACCACCCAGGCGCAGGGCTTGGGCACCACCCAGGTTGCCGGGCTGAGCGCGGCCACGCTGGCCAACCTTGGCACCACCAACCTGCAGGCCTTCAACGCCGGCCAGG
>CAXTDZ010000077.1:0-19239 GCA_964243035.1 uncultured Lichenihabitans sp. | reverse complement strand
AGCTGAACGACGTGCTGGGCGAGCTGAACGACGTGCTGGGCGAGCTGAACGACGTTCCGCCCGTCGAGGGCGAGCTGAACGACGAGCTGGGGAGCGAGGATGAACTCATCGGACGTTTCCTACCTTCTATTAAGTCAAGAAAAAGCGTTTACGAATCAAAGCGGCCAAGGCGAGCCGACCGCCCTGCCGTTTGCCGTCAGGTCAGCGGGCCGCAACATCCGGTATCGAGGCCCCCCCGTCAAGACTGAGAAGGCCCGGAGACAACACCGGGGACCCGCCCGCGGAGGGGATTTCATGCGCGTTGAGGCCCCCGAGCCACGGCGTGCCCCGGCCCCCGCGAACCTCTCGGGGCCGCGGCTCCCCCTTCGCGGCTCGTGATTCGGGCGTGCGAGCCCCGGGCGCGGCCCCTCGCCTGCCTGATCGGGCGGCGCGGCGGCGCCTCACCGCTCGTGCAGCGCCGTGGAGACCACTTCCTCCAGGGGCGAGGCGACGTAGTCGACGAGCCGGCGGTTCTCGGTCTCGATCTCGACCAGCACCGACATGCCCGGGGTCAGCGCCACGGGCTTGCCGTCGACCATGATCGCGGGCTTTTCGGACCGGATGGTGACCGGATACTGGAGCACGCTCGTCCGCTGGGCCGCCGTCGACCGGCCGTAGTCGCCGTCGAGCGTCCCGGCCGAGGCGGTGCCCTTGCCGTCGGTCGTCAGGGCGTCGCTGCCCACCCGCTCGACGGTGCCGTCGACCACGCCGTAGGTGCCGAAGGTGAAGCTGTCCACCTTGATCGTGGCGTCCTGCCCGACCCGGATCAGGCCGACGTCCGAGTTCTTGACGTAGGCCACCACCTCGACGGCCGCGTGCTCGGGCACGATCTGCATCAGCTGCTGGCTCGGCCTGACGAACTGGCCGACGGTTGTGACGGCCGACGCGTGGACGACGCCGGCGACCGGGGCGCGGAGCGTCATGTCCGCCAGCGTGTTCTCGGCCTTCACCAGCTTCTGGTCGAGGTCCGCGATCTGCCGGTCCGCCGCCGTGAGCGCGTCGGTGGCGTCGCTCGCAAAGCCCTGCCGCGTCCTGGCGATCTGGCTGTCCAGCGTGGCCACCTTGGCCGCGGCGTCGGCGACCTTGCCCTCGACGTTGGTTTGGGAGACCTGCTGGCTCCTCAGGGTCTCGATGAGGTCGAGGGCCTTGGCCCGGCTGTTCCAGCCGCTCTGCGTGAGCCGGTCGGCCATGGCGGAGGTTTCCGCGCTGACCGCGACCAGCGCCTTCTGCGCCGTGAGCGTGGCCGACGTCGTCGTGCCTTCCGTCACGGCGGCCGCGCGCTGGCTCGCCAGCGTGGCGAGCTTGCCGGCCAGCAGGGCGAGGTCCGCCCGCAGCACGGCTGTTTCGCGGTCGCGGACGCGCTGCGGGACGTCCCCGTCCCAGGTGACCGCCGGGTCGAGGGGCACGGGATCGAGCCGGGCCGCGGCGATCTCGGCGCGGCGGCGGTTGTTCTGCCCGCGCAGGTCCGCGCGCGCATCGGCCACGATGCTGCGGGCGGCCAGCGCGTCGGTCGGGTCCAGGCTGACCATGACGTCGCCCGCCGCGACCCGGTCCCCGTCGCGCACCCGGATCTCGGCGACCTGGCCGCTTTGCTGCGCTTCGAGCACCTTGGTCCGGCCGACCGCCTGCACCTTGCCGGGCGCCGAGGCGTAGCTGGCGAGCCGGCCGAAGTAGGAGATGGCGCAGACCGCGACGACCAGCCCCGCCAGGAGCACCACGACGCCGCGCCGCGCCGGGGACGGCGGCTCGTCGAAGAGCGACAGGGCGGCGGGGTGGAAGTCGGCGTCGCCCCACCCCCCGTCCGGGCGCGGCGGCGGCTCCGCCGCCGTCCGGCCGGCCCGCCCCGCGGGGAGCGGGGACGGGAGAAGCGCGATGGCGTTGGCCCCGGGGCTCCGGCGCGCCGCGGCCGCGTTGGCGGCGGCGCGGCTACCCGGGACGAGGGCGCGGCGGCGGGTCACGCGGTCAGGTGCTCGTTCTGCAGCGACCAGAGGTGGGCGTACAACCCGCCGCGGCGGCGCAGCAGCTGGTTGTGCGTGCCCACCTCGACGATCTCGCCGTTGGTCATGCCGACGATCCGGTCGCAGTTGCGCACCGCCGCGAGGCGGTGGGCGATGATGATCACCGTGCGGCCCTGGACGATGCGGTCCATGTTATCCTGGATGATCCGTTCGCTCTCGTAGTCGAGCGCGCTGGTGGCCTCGTCGAGGATCAGGATGCGCGGGTTCGTGGCCAGCGCCCGGGCGATCGCGAGCCGCTGGCGCTGCCCCCCGGACAGGTTGGCGCCGCGCTCCTCGATCTTGGCGTCGTAGCCGTTGGGCAGGCGGGAGATGAACTCGTCGGCGCCCGCGAGCTCGGCCACCCGGATCACCTGCGCGCGCGTCATGTCGGGGCGCGCCATGGCGATGTTCTCGTGGACCGTCTCGTTGAACAGGAAGTTCTCCTGCAGCACCACGCCGAGCTGGCGGCGCAGCCAGGTCGGGTCGACCTGGGCGAGGTCGAGCCCGTCAACCAGGACCTCGCCGGACGAGGGAACGTGGAAGCGCTGCAGCAGCTTGGTCAGCGTGGACTTGCCCGACCCCGAGGGGCCCACGATGCCGATGACCTCGCCCGGCGCGATCCTGAGGGACACGCGGTTGAGGGCCAGCGGCAGGTCGGGCTTGTAGCGGAAGCTGACGGCGCGGAGCTCGACCTCGCCGTCGATGGGCGGCCCCACCAGGGCCGTCCGGCCGTCGGTCTCCAGCGGCGCGCCGAAGATGTCGGACAGGTGCTCGATCGACACCTGCACCTCCTGGAAGTCCTGCCAGAGCTGCGCGAGGCGGATGATCGGCTTGGCCATCAGCCGCGCGATCATGTTGAAGGCGATCAGGCCGCCCACGGTCAGGTCGTTGCCGAGCACCGACAGCGTCCCGAAGAACAGCAGCAGGGCGGTGGTGATCTTGGAGATGAAGCTCACGGTGGTGGAGGCCGTGACGCCCAGCATCTTGGCCCGGAACGCGGTGCTGGCGTAGGCGGCCAGCCGCTCCTCGTACTTGCGCTGGAAGATGGGCTCCATCGCCGAGGCCTTGACGGTCTGCACGCCCACCACGCTCTCGACGATGAGCTGCTGGCCCGACGCCCAGCTCCGGAACTTGGACTTCAGCTTCTTGCGCAGGGCCGGGCGCAGGAAGGCGCCCACGAGCGCGTAGAGCGGCAGGGTCGCGAGCACCAGCCACGTCAGCTTCGGCGAGTAGATGAAGAGCACCGCGACGTAGATGAAGATGAACAGGGCGTCGACGGTGGTCAGCGGCGCCTGGCCCGTCAGGAACGAGCGGATCCGCTGCAGCTCCCGCACGCGCGTGACGATCACGCCGGCCGGGCGCGACTCGAAGAACGCGATCGGCAGGTGCATGAGGTGGCCGTACAGCTTGGCGCCGAGCTCGACGTCGATCCGGTTGGCGGTGTGCTGGAGCAGGTGCTGGCGCAGGTGCGTCAGCAGGGCGCTGAAGACGGTCAAGAGGACCAGGGCCGAGATGACCACGACCAGCGTCGAGAAGCTCCTGTGCGACAGCACCTTGTCGACTACGAGCTGGAAGCAGAGCGGGAAGCCCAGGGCGAGCAGGTTGATGAAGAAGGAGATCACCAGCATCTCGATCAAGGGCTTCCGGTAGCGCCTGACCGAGGGCAGGAACCAGCTGATCCCGAAGGCGAGGTCCTCGACGTGGTGGCCCCACGTCTTGGTCAGCAGGATCAGCGTGCCGTTCAGCCGCTCGCGCAGCTCGGACAGCGTCATGCTGTCGGTGCCGCGGGTGACGGGGTCGAACAAGCGGAACCGGTCGCCCGCGACCTCGCCCTGGTAGATCATCCAGCTTCCGTCGCGGAGCTGGGCGAGGCAGGGGGTGGGGATCTCGGCCAGCTTCGCGCCCCCCGGGTCGTCGACCGCCCTGGCCTTGAGGCCGATGAGCTTGGCGGCCCTGAGCATGTCGGACAGGTCGGGCGCGCGGCGCCCCTTGCCGATGCGATGGGCGAGCTGCCCCGGCGTGACCTGGATCCCGAACCCCCGCGCGACCGTCGAGATCGCCTGGTAGCCCCCGCCGAAGACCGGGCCCTCGCGCTTCGGGGACAGGATTTGGTCCATGATGGCGAGAGCTGCTTTCGGGTGGTCTCGGGGCCGGCGCTCGGCATCCCCGGCGGACGGGCTGGGCGGGCGATCCGCGCGGGCGCGACCGGGCGAGAGACTAGCGCGTTTCCCGGCCGGGCGGAAAGCGCCCGGCCGACGGGAGCCCGCGACCGGAACGCCTAAGGCCGCGCGGGACCCGGGCGGCACAATACGGGAACACCCGGCCTTTTCAAGGCCGTGATCGCGGCGCGACCCCCGCCCGGTCGGGGGCGGCCGTCTCGACGGCCGCGGCGACCTCGCCTATGGTCGCCGACGGCGCGCGGAGAACACGGATCATGAAGCGGTTTTCACCGGCGAGCCTCGCCATCGCCGTTCTTCTGGGCGCCGGCCCCGCGCTGGCCGACGTGGAGCTCGACGCGAGGGGACCCGTGGCCTTCCTCCATTCGGACAGGCTGCTGCCGGGCGACGAGGAAACCTTCGAGCAGTTCCTCGACGCGCCCCGCCCCGAGCCGATCCGCATCGTCTACCTGGACAGCCGCGGCGGCAACACCAGGACGGCCATCGAGATCGGCCGGGAGATCAGGGCGCACGGTCTGGCCACGGCCTTCCACGTCGGCAGGGGAACGTGCGTCAGCGCCTGCACCACCATGTTCGTGGCCGGGGTGCAGCGCTACTACATCGGCAGCGACGAGGTGCAGGACGGCGTCGCGACCCACCTCGGCCTCGGGTTCCACCCGAGCCAGGGCGGGGAGCGCGCGGAAGACCTCGTGAACGACTATTACCGCGAGATGGGCGTCGAGGGCGCCAGCGACCTCCGCTACCGCCTCTACCCCCGCGCGTCGATGATGGAGCCGGCCCCGGGGCGCAACACCAACCGCCTGTTCTTCGCCGGGGGGCGCTCGGCGGTGACGGCCGGCGTCGCCACGAGCACGTCCGAGCCCGCGGACCCGCGCCTGCGCGACTGAGCGGCGCCGACCTCCGCTCTCAAGAGCAAACGCGAAGGGGGCCATTGTGCGCCCGGCCGCGCTGGTTTAGGCACGGGCCCCTGTCCGCCCCGGCGGGACCGCCGTTCGTCCCCTTCCGGGCGGCCACGGGCCGGCGGACACCACCCATCGAGGCTCAGCATGGCGGACGATGTTCTTGGCGGATCGGAAGTCCGCAGGCTGTACGAAGAGTTCACGACCGCGTTCGAGAACGAGGACTACGACGCGCTGCGGCAGCTCCTCGGGCCGGATGCCGTGATGATCAACCCGGTCGGCAACGTGCTGTCGGGCCGCGACGCCATCGTGGGCTTCCTGCAGCGCGCGCAGCGGATCCAGACGGTGCGGTTCAACCCCACCGGCTCCAGTTCGCTGTCCGAGACCGTCGTGCGCCAAGTCGGCGACCTGACGCTGACGATGCGCGGGCAAGGCCGCGAAACCCGCGACGTCCCGGGCAAGTTCCTGATGGTCTGGGCCAGGGCGGAGAACGCGTGGGTGATCGACACCTGCGTCTGGAACCGTCGCGGGGGCGGCCAGGGCGGTCGACAGGGCGGCGGGCCCGGCCGGCAGGGCGGACGCGGCTTCCCGGGCGGCGGGCCCGGCTGGCAGGGCGGCGGGGGCGGCCCCGGCCGGCAGGGTAGCGGTGGCGGCGGCCCCGGCCGGCAGGGCGGACGCGGCCGCCAGGGTGGCGGAGGTTTCGGCGGCGGCGGGGGCGGTCGCCAGGGCGGGAGGGCCGGCATGCAGGCGCTGCGCCCGGGACCCGACGACGGCGGGGCGTTCAACCCGCGCAACCTGCACCGGGACCACCTGGCCCCGCTGGTGCCGGTGATCGACTGACGGCGTCCGGACGAAACGGCAACCGGTGGCGGCCGCGACAGCCTTCGGGCGACCCGGCCCGGGACCTGACCGATGAGCAAGCAGGACCTCGTCCCCAACCCGGACGGCCGCGTGCCCGCCGAGGCGCCGCTGGGCCGCCGCCGGCGCCCGCGCGTGCCGGACCTGTCCCGCCTGCCCAACCGGCCGTCGGCGCGCGGCCGCGGCTACGGGGACTTCCTGTCCGTCGCGGACGCCTTCGTGGAGACGCCGCCCTCCCGCCTCCACACGGTCGCGGGCTACGTGCTGTGCGGGGTCGTCCTCCTGTTCCTGTGCTGGTCGCTGTTCAGCGACCTGACCATGTTCGCGATCGCGCCGGGAAGCGTGGCCCCGCAGGCCGGGACCCAGGTCGTCGAGCCCAGGGTGGCGGGCTCGGTCGCGGTTGTCCGGGTCAAGGACGGCGACACGGTCGCGGCCGGCGACCCGCTCCTCCGGTTGGACGACACGGTCGCGGTGGCGGACCGCGCCATCGTCCGGAGCAAGATCGGCGACCTGAAGGCCGAGGTCGCGCGGCGCGCCGTCGCGATGGCGGCCGCCCGGAAGGACCCGGTGGGGGTCGGCGACACCGTCGCCTGGGACCCCGACACCCCCGCCGCCGTCCGGGCGCGCGAGAACGACGTGCTGCGGAGCGACCTCGCCAAGCTCGCCGCGACCGTCGCGGACCTCGGGAGCCAGCGCGCCGCCAAGGTGACGGCGCGGGACCGGTTCACGGCCAACATCGCGGCGGAAACCTCCCTGATCGAGGCCCGGACGGAGAGCACGGGCATGCACCAGCAGCTCGCCGACAAGGGGTGGGAAAGCCGCGCCGAGGTGCTCCAGAAGCTGGAGCCGCTGCGCCAGGAGCAGGTGACCCTGACGACGCTCCAGGGCTCGCTGGCCGAGGTGGAAGCCGCCATCCCCGTCCTCGACCGCGAGATCGCCGACGCCCGCCAAAGCTTCGTCACCGACAACGCGCTGAAGAGCGCGGCCGCCCAGCGGCAGCTCGACGGCCTGGAGCAGCAGCTCGTCCAGGCCGAGAAGGCGGTGGACGACACCGTGCTGAAGGCCTCCGCGGCGGGCACCGTCCACGGGCTGGCGGTGACCACGGTGGGGCAGGCCGTGAAACCCGGGCAGCAGCTGCTGCAGATCGTGCCCAGCGGCTCGCCGGTCGAGATCGTGGCCTACGTGCTGAACACCGACATCGGCTTCGTCAAGGTCGGGCAGCCGGCCACGATCAAGGTCGACAGCTTCCCCTTCACGCGCTACGGCACGATCGCGGGGCGCGTGGTCAAGGTCGCGCCGGACGCCGTCCCCGGCCGCGCAGCCCTGATGGAGGAGCGCGACGACGCCGCGCCGACGACCCGCGGCCCCCTGTCGGCGACGAGCCCGACGCAGCAGTTGTCCGACCTCGTCTTCCCGGTCGTGATCAGACCGGACCGGGATTGGATCGCGGTTGACGGCCGCCAAACCCCGCTCCTGCCCGGCATGACCCTGGCGGTCGAGATCGAGACGGAGCGCCAGCGCGCGATCGGCTACATCCTCTACCCCCTGCTCCGCGCTCTTCCGCAGCATTGAGCCCGGGCCTCAGAAACGGACCAAGAGCGTCGAATGAGCTACGAGGCAACCTCCTGGATCGGCAAGTCCGAGTTCGCCTACCTCTTCCACGTCTACCCGCGCGGAGAGCCCATCCCCTCACGACCGGGCCTGTTCGTTTACGCCAAGCGGGACGCCCAGGGGGTCTGGTTCCCCGTCTACATGGGGCAGGGAGACCTCTCGGTCTGCTGCGACGATCCGAACCTGCTCGCCTGCATCGACGGGAAAGGCGCGACGCACGTCCACATGCGCCTTTGCTCGGCCGCGGAGGACCGGGCCGAGGAACTCGCCGACCTGCTGGAGCACTACCAGAACAGCTTCGCGCCCTGGGGCTGCAACGTGCCGGGGGCCGCGCCCGCCTGACGGCGGACCGCGGGGGCGGGCAGGCCTCGGCGGTTCCCGCCGTCCGACCACTCCGGCCGCTCCACCCTGTTGCCCTCCTACGCGTCCCCGATCAGGTGGAGCACGACCTCGCGTCGGTGCGGGCGGGCGCGGTGCTCGAACAGGTAGAGGCCCTGCCACGTGCCCAGCAGCGGGCGGCCGCCCGCCACCGGGACCGAGAGCTGCACGGCCGTCAGCGCGGCGCGCAGGTGGGCGGGCATGTCGTCCGGCCCCTCGTCGTCGTGGGCGTAGCGGGTGGGGCTCTCGGGGGCGAGGTCCTCGAAGAAGCGCGCGAGGTCCTCGCGCACCGTCGGGTCCGCGTTCTCCTGGACCAACAAGGAAGCGGAGGTGTGGCGGCAGAACAGGGTGAGCAAGCCCGTGCCGATCCCCTGCCCGCCCACCCAGGCCGCCACGGGGCGGGTCAGCTCGTAGAGGCCCTTGCCGCGCGTGTCGTGGGTGAGCGTGTGCAGGGCTTGGCGCATCGGAGGCCTTTCGCGGACGGGCGGGTCGCGCTTGTCCAAACGCCGCCGTTCGTGCCTTGATCCGCCCAATGCCCCCGCCGTGACGGGGGACGCCTTCGGAGAAACGCCCATGTATCTCGGGATCGACCTCGGCACCACCTCGGTCAAGACCGTGCTGGTCGACGAGAGCGGGGCCGTGCTGGCCTTGGCCAGCGAGCCGCTCGCCCTGGCCCGCCCGCGGCCCGGCTGGTCCGAGCAGGACCCCGAGGCGTGGTGGGCCGCCACCGTGGCGACGCTCGACGCGCTCAAATCCGCGCGCCCCGCGGAGCTCGCGGCCGTGGAGGGCGTCGGCCTGTCGGGGCAGCAGCACGGCGCCACCCTGCTCGACGCCGCCGACGCCCCGATCCGGCCCGCCATCCTGTGGAACGACGGCCGCGCGTCCGCCGAGGCGGCGGAGCTGGAGGCGGCCTGCCCGGACGCGCGCCGCATCACGGGCAACGTCGCCATGGCGGGCTTCACGGCCCCGAAGCTCCTGTGGGTCGCCAAGCACGAGCCGGACGGCTTCGCCCGGGTGCGCACGGTGCTGCTGCCCAAGGACTACCTGCGGCTGCGGCTCACGGGCGAGAAACTGTCCGACATGTCGGACGCCTCGGGCACGCACTGGCTCGACGTGGGCGCGCGCGCCTGGTCGGACGCCCTGCTCGCAGCGACCGGGCTCGACTCGGGCGCGATGCCGGGCCTGGTGGAGGGCACCGCGCCCGCGGGGCGCCTGCGGCCGGAGCTCGCGGCGCGCTGGGGCTTCGCGACGCCGCCCGTGGTGGCGGGCGGGGCGGGCGACAACGCGGCGTCGGCCTGCGGCCTCGGGGCGGTCGAGCCCGGCACCGCCTTCGCGTCGCTGGGGACCTCGGGCGTGCTGTTCGTGTCCAACGCGCGCTTCTCGCCCAACACGGCGGGGGCGGTGCACGCCTTCTGCCACGCCCTGCCCGGCACCTGGCACCAGATGGGCGTGATCCTGTCGGCCACCGACAGCCTGAACTGGCTGGCCCGCATCCTGGGCGCCCCCGCCCCCGCGCTCGCGGCCGAGGTGGGCGAGGTCGAGGCCCCCTCGCCCGTCACCTTCCTGCCCTACCTGTCGGGGGAGCGCACGCCCCACAACGACGCGCGCGCCCGGGGCGCCTTCACGGGGCTCGCCCAGGTCACCGATCGGCGCGACCTGACCCACGCGGTGCTGGACGGCGTGGCCTTCGCGTTCCGGGACTGCCGGCGCGTGCTGGCCGACGCGGGCACCGACTTCGCCCGCGCCTTCGCGGTGGGGGGCGGGGCGCAGTCGCGGGCTTGGCTGCGCATCCTGGCCGCGGCGCTCGACCGGCCGCTGGACGTGTCCGCCGACGCCGAGGTGGGGGCGGCGCTCGGGGCCGCGCGGCTCGGCATCGCGGCCCACACGGGCGCGGAGCCCGCGGCCGTCATGCGCCCGCCCGCCGTGGCGCTGACGGTCGAGCCGGACCCGGCGCTGGTGGGGCGCTACGCCGAGGCCTACGAGCGCTATCGGGCGCTGTACCCGGCGGCGGCCTCGGTGGGGTAGGACGCGGCATCGAAGAAGGGCCCACGCGCCCCCGTGCGCAAAACGCGGGCTTTGTCAGCCTTCGAGCTGCCCAAGCCCGGCGCAGCGGTGCCCAAATGATCGGCTGACCCGCGGAAAGCGCGGCGGAACGGGCCGACCCGCGCCCGTCGGGCCTGGACATCCGCACGGCGCGACGGTTGCATGCCCCCGGTTCTCGCATCCAGGGCATGGGGTTTGGGCGGTTGGATCTGAAGCTGACGGGCAAAACCGCCCTGGTCACCGGCGCCTCGCAGGGCATCGGGGCGGCGCTGGCCAGGGTGCTGGCCGCGGAAGGCTGCCACCTCCACCTCGCGGCGCGCAACGGCGTGGGCCTGGAGGCGCTCAAGGCGGAGCTCGCCCGCCACCCGGTCGAGGTCACGACGCACCCGGGCGACCTCGGCACAACGGCCGCCATGGTGGAGCTGGACCGCGCCTGCGGGGACTACGACCTGCTGATGAACAACGCCGGCGACATCCCCGCCGGCGGGATCGAGGACGTGGACGACGAGGCGCTGCGCCGCGGCTTCGACCTCAAAGTGTTCGGCTACATCACGCTCTCCCGCGCCTTCTGGACGCGCCGCAAGGGCCGGGGCGGCGTGATCGTCAACGTCATCGGCAACTCGGGCGAGAACTGGGACGCGAGCTACTTCGCGGGGTCCACGGGCAACGCCGCCCTGATGAGCTTCACCAAGGCGCTCGGCGGCCGCAGCCTGGACCACGGCGTCCGCGTGGTGGGCGTCAACCCCGGCCCCGTCGACACCCCCCGCATGCTCAAGATCATGAAGCGCAAGGCGATCGACATGCTGGGCGACGAAGGGCGCTGGCGGGAGCTCTACGACCGGTACCCGGGCAAGCGGCCCGCCACGGCGGAGGAGGTGGCGGACCTGTGCGCCTTCCTGGCCTCGCCCAGGGCCGCCTACGTCACGGGCACCGTGGTGACGATCGACGGCGGCATCGCGGCCCGCGGCTCGGTGATCTGAGCCTTGGCCCTCGCCCAGACCCGCAACCGCTACTTCGACGACCTGTTCGCCACCCCCGGCCTGCTGTGGATGGGGCAGAACACCAACCACGTCCCGACCCACCCCGCGGTGCGCGACGCCATGGTCCGCTCGGTGGAAGCGGGCGAGTTCAACGCCTACGCGCCGCCCCTGGGCTTCGAGGCCCTGCGGGACGCGATCGTGGGCGACCTCGGCGTCCCGGGTGCGGAAGCGCTGGTGACGGAGGGCGGCGTCAACGCGCTCGCGGTGGTGTGCAAGGCGCGCGCGCGGCCCGGCACCACGCTGGTGACCACCGACCCCACCTGGAAATGGCCGTGCCTGTTCGCCGAACAGGCCGGGGCCGAGGTGATCCAGGTGCCGATCTACGATCCCGCCACGGACTACAAGCTCACCCCCGAGGCGCTGCGGGCCGCGGTCGACGAGCGATGCGCGATCGTCTACGTCGTCGACCCCAACAACCCGCTCGGCACCCGCCACACGAAAGCCGAGATCGAGAGCTTCGCGGCCATCGCGCGCGAGGCGGGCGCGCTGCTCGTCCACGACTGCACCTACCGCGACTTCGCCGACGGCCACACGCCTGCCTTGCAGGTGGCCCCCCAGGGCACGGTGTTGTCGACGAGCTTCTCCAAGTGGCTGGGCCTGGCGGGAATGCGGGTCGGCGCGCTGGTCGCCGCCCCCGACCTCGTGGCCGAGTTCGCGCCCCTGTCGACCGCCGTGCTCGGCGCCTCCGTCGTGGCGCAGCGCGCCGCCCTGGCGGGCTTGGCGGTGAAGCGGGAGTGGATGGACCACGTGCGCGGCATCGACCGCGCCAACAAGGCCATGGTCGCGGCGAGCGCGGAGGCCGCCGGGCTGAGCGTGCCGGTGCAGCCCTCGCACGGCAACTTCCTGGTGCTGGAGGTGGCGGGGGCGGGCGTCGCGCCGGAGGCGCTCGTCGAGGCCGCGCGGCGGGAGGGCATCATGATCCGGCAGGGGCGCTACCACACGGCCCGCTTCGGCGACCGCTTCGTCAAGGTCTCCACCTCGGTGCCGGGCGCCTGGGCGGAGCGCTTCTGCGAGCGCCTGCCGGGGTTCATCGCGGTGGCCCGCAGGCTGAACGGCGTGCCGGCGCTGTTCTGAGGTCCAGCCATGTTCGTCACCGCCGAGGACGGCACGAGGCTCCACGTCGAGACGGCCGGCGAGACCGGGACGCCGGTCCTCTTCGTGCACGAGTTCGGCGGCAACTTCGACGCGTGGGAGCCCCAGATGGCGTTCTTCGCGCGCCGCCACCGCTGCGTCACCTTTGCCGCGCGCGGCTACGCGCCGTCCGACATCCCGGCCGACGTGGAGCGCTACTCGCAAGCCATCGCGGCGGCCGACGCGGTGGCGGTGCTCGACGGGCTCGGGCTCGACAAGGCCCACGTGGTCGGCCTGTCGATGGGCGGCTTCGCGGCCCTGCACGTCGGGCTCCGATTCCCCCACCGCGCGCTGTCGCTGACGGTCGCGGGCGCGGGCTACGGCACGGAGCGCGCCACCGCGGACGATTTCCGCGCCACGTCGCTCAAGGTGGCGGAGGGCTTTGAGAGGGACCCGGCCGGCTTCGCGGCTGTCTACGCGCTCGGCGCCAGCCGCGTGCAGTTCCAGAACAAGGACCCGCGCGGCTGGGCGGCCTTCGCGTCGCGGCTCGCGCGCCACTCGGCGGTGGGGGCCGCCAACACGATGCGCGGCGTGCAGGCCCGCCGCCCCTCGTTCTGGGATCTGGAGGACGAGCTGAAGCGCCTGCCCGTCCCGACCCTGGTGGTGACCGGCGACGAGGACGACCACTGCCTGCAACCCTCGCTGTTCCTGAAGCGGGTGATCCCCGCCTGCGGGCTCGCGGTGCTGCCCAAGACGGGGCACACGCTCAACCTGGAGGAACCGGCGCTGTTCAACACGCTCCTGGCCGAGTTCATCGCCCAGGTCGAGGCCGGTGCCTGGCGGCCGCGCGACCCCCGCGCCGACCCCGGCCAAGTGATGCGAACAAGCTGATGCGAACAAGCTGATGCGAACAAGCTGATGCGAACAAGCTGATGCGGACGGGTTGAGCGTGCCGCGCGCCCCGGCGATCTCGGCGGACCGGCTCTGGTCGCGCCTCATGGCGCTCGGCGCGGACGGCGCGCTGCCCGGCGGGGGCGTCAACCGCCAGGCGCTGTCGGCGGAGGACATTGCGGCCCGGCGCCGCGTCCTGGGCTGGGCCGCGCAGGCCGGTCTGCGGGGCGCGGCCGACGAGGCCGGCAACCTGTTCCTGACGCTTCCCGGGGCATCCCCGGACCTGCCGCCGGTGCTCGCGGGCAGCCACCTCGACAGCCAGCCCACGGGAGGCCTGTTCGACGGCGCGTTCGGCGTGCTGGCGGCCCTGGAGGCCGTGACCGCGATCGCCGAGGCGGGCCTGCGGCCGGCGCGGCCGATCACCGTCGTGGCCTGGGCCAACGAGGAAGGCAGCCGCTTCGCGCCGGGCATGACGGGGTCGGAGCTGTTCGCGGGGACGCGGAGGCTGGACGAGGTCCTCCCCGTCACGGACGCGGACGACGTCTCGGTCGCGGCGGCGCTCAGAACCGTGCGCGACGCCTTTCCGGACCTGGACCACCGCGCCCTCGGCTTCCCGGTCCACAGCTATCTTGAGCCCCACATCGAGCAGGGCACGGTGCTGGAACGGGCCGGGGCGGTGATCGGCGCGGTCACGGGCCTCCAGGGCAAGAAAACGGCCGAACTCCTGATCGAGGGCCGCGAGGCCCATGCCGGCACCGAGCCGATGGACACCCGGCGCGACGCCCTGCAGGCGTTCGCGCGGGTGGCGGCGCGGCTCGGGCGGGAGATGGTCGTCGACGACCGCGTGCGGTTCACGATCGGGCGCGTGGAGGTCGAGCCCAACGCGCCCTCCGTGGTGCCGGCCCGGGTGCGCGCCCGCACCGACCTGCGCCACCCCGACAACGCCGTCCTCGACCGTCTCGGCGAAACGCTCGAAACCGTCCTGGCCGAGGAAGCGCCGCCCTGCCGCGCGTCGCTGCGCCGGCTCGCGGACGCACCCTCCAACGCGTTCGACGAGACCCTGCGCGCCGCCATCCGCCGCGCGGCGGCCAGGCACGGCCTTGCCGCCCTGGACCTCCCCTCCGCGGCCGGCCACGACGCGCGGCAGTTGGCGCCGCTCGCCCCCAGCGCCATGATCTTCATTCCCTGCCGCGGCGGCCTCAGCCACCATCCCGACGAGTGGGCGGAGCCCGCCCACGTCGCGGCGGGCGCGGCCGTTCTCCTGGACCTGCTGGTCGAGCAGGCGGGTCCGCTGTCAGCCGAGGAGGTTCGATGAGCACCGCAGACGACATGGCCGAGATGCCGGTGCAACGGCCCCGCGCGCCCGCAACCGCGGCGGAAGCGCGGGGCCGTTACTTTAACTCGGGCAACGCCTTCAACGTCAAGCTGCCGCCGGTGCCGGGCCGCGTCTTCGCGGCGGAAGCCGCCCGGGCGCTCCGGCTCGCCGAGACCGGCTTCGTCCTGTGCGACCAGTCCGCCGCGCTCGGCTGCCCCTTCCCCGCCACCACGCCGCTCATGCTCGCGCGCTACGCGACCGTCAGGGCGGGCGAGGCGCTCGACGCGACGCTGACCGCCACGGCCTCGGTCTGGTACGTCATCGCGGGGTCGGCCGACCTGTCCGTGGGCGACGAGGGCGCGCAGGTCGGGACGGGCGACGTCTTCCTGCTGCCGGGCGGGGTGGCGGCCGCGGTCCGGGCCGGGGAGGATTGCGTGTTCTGGGCGGTCGGCAACGACCCGCAGCTCGGCTTCGACGCCGCGGCGCCCGTCACGGGCGAGGCGGCGGCCGTGCGTTTCGTGCACTACCCGGCCCGCGAGATCGGCCACCAGCTCGACCTGGTCTACGGCTCCAACGCCAACGCCGCCACCTCGGGCCACGCGCTGATTTTCGCGGCGGAGCGGACGGAGGCGAGCCGCAACATCGCCCCCACCCTGACGCTGTCGCTCAACACGCTGAAGCCGCGCGGCAGCCAGGCGGCCCACCGGCACAACTCGGCCGCCGTCACGCTCGCGGTCGCGGGCGACCCGGCCTACTCGACCGTCGGGGGCACCCGCTGCGACTGGTCGCCGTGGGCCACGCTGGTCACCCCGCCCGGCGTCCCGCACAGCCACCACAACGACGGCCCGACCCGCGCGGAGTTCCTGATCGTGCAGGACGGCGGCTTCCACTACCACGCGCGGACGATGGGCTTCGAGTTCCTGTGACCGCCGCGCGGCCTCTACCGATTCTCCGCCAAGAACTCGAGATCGACCGGCAATTGCAGGGTGGTCACCAGCGCGTTGGTCTGCGCCGCCATGCCGACCACGGCCAGGAAGTCGGCGTATTGCGCGTCCGTCATGCCCTTGGCGCGCGCCGCGGCCGTGTGGGAATGGATGCAGTAGGCGCAGCCGTTGGTGACCGACACGGCCATGTAGACCAGCTCGCGGGTGAGCGGGTCGAGCGCGCCCGGCGTCATCATCACGGCTTTGAGGTTCGCCCAGGTCCGCTCCAGCACGGCCGGCTGATTGGCGAGCCCGCGCCAGAAGTTGTTCACGAAGTCCGATTGCCGCGTGGCGCGGATGTCGTCGAACACGGCCTTCACGCGGGCGTCGCGCTCGACCTCCGCGTCGGTCCACAGCTTCACCGTCGCCATCGCGCCTCGTCTCCGATCAGGGCCGGCGGGGGCACCCGCGGCGGCACGGGACTTTAGTCCACGCGCTGCGGCGGGCCGAGCCCGAAAGTCTGGGCAATCGAGGCGCCGCCCGCGAGCCGCCGCTCCCATTCGGCTTCCAGGGCCAGCCTGGCTTCCGCGTCGCCGACGCGCGCCCGCGCCGCCCGGGGCGTCAGAACCGCGAGCCCGTCGTCGTCGCCGATCACGAGGTCGCCGGGCGCCACGAGGCAACCCCCGACCACGACCGCGCGGTTGACCGCGCCGCGCTCCACGCCGGTCGGCCCGCGCGGCGTGACCGAGCGGGCGAAGACGGGCAGGTCGGCCCAGCCCGCCAGGGTCGCGACGTCGCGGACCGCGCCGTCGCAGACGATTCCCACGCCGCCCCGGCGCCGCAGGTGGCCGCCCAGGATCTCGCCGATCATGGCGGTTTCCGCATGGCCGCCGGCCGCGATCACGAGCACGTCGCCGGGCGCGACCTGGTCGAGGGCGTGCAGCACGGCACCGAAATCGGGGGGCGCGCAGAGCGCCGTGACGGCGCGCCCGAACAGGCGGGGCTGGCGCCCGGGCGGGAGCAGCGGCCGGACGGCAGGGTCGACCTGCCCGACATCGGACCCGAGGTCGACCGCCACCGCGGCGGGCACGGGGCGCCACCGCTCGACCTCGGCCGCCGTCAAGTCGCGGGCGGGGGCCGCGTGGAGGAGGACGCTCACGCGGCCAGGGCCCCGGCCGAGGCCGTCGCGCGCACCGCGGCCGCGAGGCGGCGCACGCCCTCGGCCAGGCGGTCGGGCGGGTTCAGGGTGAAGTTGATCCGCACCGCGCGCCGGTTCGTCCCCTCGGGGTCGAACACGCTGCTCGGCGTCACGCACACGCCCGCCTCCAGGGCGCGGGCGAGCAGGCGGTCGGTGTCGAAGCCGGGGTCCTTGGCCACCGCCCAGACGAACATGCCGCCAACCGGCACCTCCCAGGTGAACCGGTCGCTCAAGGTCGCCTGGAGCGCCGCGCACAGCGCGTCGCGGCGCGCCCGGTAGAGCGCCAGCACCGCGGGCTGGATGCGCTCGATCAGGCCCCGCTCCAGCGCAACCAGGGCGATGCGCTGGGTGACGCCGCTCGTGCACATGTCGGACCCCTGCTTGGCGAGCGTCAGCGCGTTGATCAGCTCCGGCGCGGCCACCACCCAGCCGATGCGCAGGCCCGGCACGATCTCCTTGGACAGCGTGCCCATGTAGACGACCGGGCCGTGGTAGCCGGCGCCCGGGGCGCGCTCGGCGGCCAGGTCGATCAACCGCGGGAGGGGCGCCCCCTCGTAGAACAGCGTGCCGTAGGGGTCGTCCTCGACGAGCCAGGTGCCCGCGGCGCAGCTCGCCTCGACGAGCGCCCGCCGGAGCGGGAGCGGCACCAGCCGTCCCGTCGGGTTGGAGAAGTTCGGCACCGCGTAGCCGAAGGCCGCGCCCGCGAACGCCGCGGCCAAGTCGAGGTGCGGGGCCTCGAAATCGAGCTTGCGGAAGGTGGGGCGGTACGGCCGCCAGGCGTCCAGCGCGCCGAGGTAGGTCGGGAACTGGCCGGCGATCGCGCGGCCCGGCTCCAGCAGCACCTTGCCCAGGAGGTCGAGCCCCTGCATGCCGCCGGTCGTGATCAGCACGTTCTCGCGGGCGAGCGGGAGGCCGGGCCGGCTGAAGCGCCGCGCGAGGGCGTCACGCAGCGCGGGCAGGCCCTCGATCGGCCCGTAGCCCAGGGTCTCCTGCGGGTGGGCCGCGATCGCGTCGCGCGCGATCTCCGCCAGCTCGTCGGCCGGGTACAGTTCCGGGGCCGGCAGGCCACCGGCCATGTTGATCAGCCCGGGGATGTGTCCCGCCGACAGGAACATCCTGGTGACGTCGTTGGTGGCGCCGAGCCACGCCGCGTAGGGCGGGCGCGTGGCCTGGCGATCGTGGTCCCTGTCCTGACTCAAGCCGCAGCCTCCGTCGCGCCGGATCCGGGCGCGATGCGGAAGGTGCGCCGAACAGGGGCCGCAAGCAACCCGCGACCGCGGTGCGCCGGGGCTGCGAGGTCAGCACGGCACCGGCCGGTTCCGCCCCCCACCCCGCCGGGCGATGGTGGCCTCCGGGGCGCCCGCACCGAGGCGACCGGTGGTCGCGACGGTCGCGGGCGGATTGGCCCACCCATGCTCCGCCCGGTGCCGGGTCGCCCGCAGCCTCCTGGTCACGGAAGAACAGACCGCTAGAATGGGCGGGGTTGACCAAGGGAGCAGGGCCGCGACGACGAGGGCGGGCGCTCGTCAAGGCGGGCGCTGTTTCGGCCGTGGCTGTCTCAGGTCGCGGGCGTGAGGGAGACGCGGATGGGCGCGGTGCTGGTGTCTGGTGCGTCCGGGCCGGCGGGCCGGGCGGTAAAACCCGCGGCCGCTAGGGCCACCCTCGTCCGCCGCGGCCAGGGCCGGTTCGCCAGCGAGGCACGGGGATCCGCGCCGTGACGAGCCCAGCTTTTCCCGACGCCGCGGGCGAGGCGGCCTGGCGCGCCGCCGTGGCCAAGGTGCTCGGGGACGACGGCTTCGACGCGCGCCTCGTGGTCCGCACCGCCGACGGCATCCCGGTTCAGCCGCTCTATCCCGCGGCCGACGCGCCCGCGCCCGCCGGCTCCCGGCCGCCGGTCCGTACCATTGCGCGGCTCGACGCCGCCGAGGCTGACGCCCTCGCCGAGGTGGAGAACGGCGCCGACGGCCTCGCGCTCGTCTTCGCGGGTGCCGCGGCGGCGCGCGGGTTCGGCCTCGACCTGGGTGGCCTCGGCCCGGCGCTGGCGGGGATCGAACTCGACCTGCTGCCGCTGCGCCTCGACCCCGCGCCGTTCGCGGGCCTCGACGCGGTGCGCGCGCTGCTGGACGTCGCGGACGCGCGCCGCGTCCCGGCCTCCGCGCTCGACCTCGACGCCGGCCTCGACCCGGTCGGCTGGGTGGCGCGCAGCGGCGAGAGCCCGGAACCCTGGCCGGGGCTCGCGCGGCTCGCCGCCGAGGTGGTGGGCGCCCTGCGCGAGCGCGGGCTCGAAGGGCCCTTGCTGCGCGCCGACGGCTGCCCGCACCACGAGGCGGGCGCCACCGAGGCGGGCGAGCTGGCCGCCACCCTCGCCACCGGCGTCGCCTACCTGCGCGCCCTGGAAGCGGGCGGCGTTCCGCCCGGGGACGCGCGGGCGCTCCTGTCCTTCACGCTCGTCGCCGATACGGACCTGTTCCTCACGGTCGCCAAGCTGCGCGCCCTGCGCCGGCTCTGGGCGCGGGTCGAGCAGGACTGCGGGCTGGAGCCCCGGCCGCTGCGCCTGCACGCCGAAACCTCCTGGCGCATGCTGGCGCGGCGCGATCCGCCCACCAACCTTCTGCGCAACGCGCTGGCCTGCGCGGGGGCGATCCTGGGCGGCGCCGACACGGTCGCGGTTCTGCCCCACACGGCCCCGCTCGGCCTTCCCGACGCCGGGGCGCGGCGCCTGGCCCGCAACACCGCGCTGGTGCTGCGCGACGAGGCCGGGCTCGACCGCGTCGCCGACCCCGGCGCGGGCGCGGGCGC
>CAXTDZ010000076.1:0-19654 GCA_964243035.1 uncultured Lichenihabitans sp. | reverse complement strand
GCCGAGGCCGGCGACGGCTTCGCGATCTTCCTGGCCGGGGCCGGCGTGAGCGGCGCGCCGCCCGCCGACCCGGCCGCCGCCCTGCACGAGCTCGGCCGCGCGTTCCGGGCCGTGGTGAGCGGGCTGCGCGAGAGCATGATCGCGCGCGCGACGGTCAAGAGCGAGTTCCGCATCGGCCAGACCATGATCCGCCCCGCGGGCAACAACCCGCTGAAATTCTCCGCGGACGACGACGACGCGCTGATGGCGCTGCTCGGCACCGGGCGGTCCGGCACGGTGGGGGCCGCCCGAGCCGTCGGGGAGGCGCTGCGCGACATCCGCCTGCACGAGCTCGCCGTGGCGGCGGCCCTGCAAAGCGCGGTGCGCGACCTGCTGGCCGCGCTCGCGCCGGAGAAGATCATGGGAACCCTGCGGGAAAGCACCCTCGACGACCTGCTCGGGCGCCGCAAGCAGGCGGCCTGGGACGCCTTCGCGAAGCAGCACGCCGCGACCCTCCAGGCGCTGGGCGACGACTTCGACAGCGTCTTCGGCCGCTCCTTCGCGCGCGCCTACGAGGCGGCGCTCGACGAGGTGGCGGCGCAGGAGGACGGCGGGGCAGACGAGGAGGGCGGCCCGCGCCCGCAACGGACCGGGAGGCCGTCATGACCTGGGCGAGCCGCGTGCTGTGGCAGGAGGGCATGTTCCTGCGCGCCCAGCATTTCCAGCAGCAGGACCGGTGGGCCGCGGGCGAGCTGCGCCGCTCGGTCGCGGGGCTGCGGCCCTTCCCCTACGGGTTCACGGCGCTGTCCGTGTCGCGCGACCTGCTCGGCACGGGGCGCTTCGCGCTGACCGCCGCGGCCGGGCTATTCAGCGACGGCACGCCCTTCGCCATCCCCGACGAGGCGCCGCTGCCGCCGCCCCTCACCGTGCCCGAGACGGCCCGCGACGCGCTGGTCTTCCTGGGCGTGCAGCTCCAGCAGCCGGGGTCCGCGGAGGTGTCGGGCCACGGCCGCACCGGCCGCTACGAGGCCGAAAGCTTCGAGACCTTCGACACGCACTCGGGCGCGACCGACGCCGCGCAACTCCAGGTCGGCACGCTCCGGCTGCGCTTCCTGCTCGAAACCGACGACCGCGAGGGCTACGTGTGCCTGCCCATCGCCCGGGTCGTCGAGGTGACGGCGGACCACCGCGTGGTGCTCGACGAGGGCTGGATCCCCACCGTGCTCACCTGCACCGCGGCCCCCCAGCTCGCGAGCCTGCTCGTGGAGCTCGCGGGGCTGCTCAACCAGCGCGGCGAGGCCATCGCGGCCCGGCTCACGGCGGTTGCGACCAAGAGCAACACGGAGGTGGCGGACTTCCTGCTGCTGCAATCGGTGAACGGCTGGCAGACCATGTTCTCCCACCTGGCCGACACGGGCAGCATCCACCCCGAGCAGCTCTTCCTTCTGCTGCTCCAGGTGGCGGGCGAGCTCGCGACCTTCACCGACCCGCGGCGGCGCCCGAGCCGCTTCGAGAGCTACCGCCACGACGACCTCCGGCGCTGCTTCGGGCCCGTGGTGGCCGACATCCGCCGCTCGCTGTCCGCCGTGCTGGAGCAGACCGCGATCCCGATCCCCCTCCAGGAGCGCCGGCACAACGTCCGCGTCGGGCCCATCCTCGACCGCACACTGCTCACCGGCACCACGCTGGTGCTGGTCGCCAAGGCCGACGTGCCGGGCGAGCAGCTCAGGCGGCTGTTCCCGTCCACGGTCAAGATCGGCGCCGTGGAAAGCATCCGCGAGCTCGTCAACGTCGCGATCCCCGGCATCGAGCTCCGGCCGCTCCCCGTGGCGCCGCGGCAGATGCGCTTCATCCCCGACGCGCAGTACTTCGAGCTCGACCGCACCTCGCCGCACTGGCCGCAGATGGCGAACTCGGGCGGCTTCGCGATCCACGTCTCGGGCGACTTCCCCAACCTCGCCCTGGAACTCTGGGCCATCCGCGCGTGAGGGTTTGAGCCTTGAGCAGCAACCCCTTCGCCGAGCCCGGCGACGACGACACCACGATCATCATCCCCAAGACGAGCCGGGGCAGGGCCGCGCGGCCGCCCGCGCCGGCCGAACCCGCCGTCGGATCGGACAGCTTCGGCGACCTCCCCCCCGTGGGCGACTCGCCGGTCGTGGCCGCCGCCTCGCCGCTCCTGTCGCTCCTGGCGCGGCTGCGCAACGTGGCGACCGTTCCCGACCCCGCCCGCCTGCGCGAGCGCACCGTGACCGAGGTCAGGCGCTACGAGCAGGCCCTGCGCGACGCCAAGCTGCCGTTGGAGCTCATCCGCACGAGCCATTACGCGGTCTGCGCCAGCCTCGACGACGTGGTGCAGAACACGCCCTGGGGCAGCCGCGGCCCGTGGGCCGACGCCTCGCTGGTGTCGACCTTCCACCAGGAGGTGCGCAGCGGCGAGCGCTTCTTCGACCTCCTGGGCAAGCTGTGCCAGACCCCGGGCAAGTTCCTGCCCGCCATCGAGCTCATGTACCTGTGCCTCTCGCTGGGCATGCAGGGCCGCTACCGCGTGTCCGCGCGCGGCGTGGCCGAGCTCGACCGGCTGCGCGAGGAAACCTACCTCGTGATCCTGCGCCAGCGCGGCGCGGCCGAGCCCGCCGTGTCGATCCACTGGCAGGGCGTGTCGGCGCCCTACCGCCCGCTCCGGCCGGAGCTGCCGGTGTGGCTCGCGGCGCTGGCGGCCCTGGGGGTGCTCGCGCTCGCCTACGTGCTGGTGCTGCTCGGCCTGGGCGCGGCCTCCGACCGCCTGTTCGCGGGCGCGCTGGCCGTGCCGCCCTCCGCCATGCCGACGATCGCGCGCGAGGCCGCGCCCAAGCCGGTGGCGCCGCGGCCCGGCAGCGCCCAGGGCTCGTTGGCGCAGGTCCTCGGCCCGGAGATCAGGGGGGGCCTCGTCAGCCTCGCGGGCACGCCGGAGGCGCCGGTCATCCGCATCCAGAGCTCGGGCCTGTTCGCGTCCGGCAAGGCGGTCCTGGAGCCGAGGTTCCGGCCGCTGCTCGACCGTGTCGGGGCGGCGCTGCAGGGCCGGCCGGGGCCGGTCCGCGTGGTGGGCTACACGGACAACGCCCCCATCCACACGGTCGCGTTCCCGTCGAACTTCCAGCTGTCGCAGGCGCGGGCGCGGGCCGCCGCCGCGGTGCTCGACGCCCGCATCGATCCGGGCCGCGTCACCGCCGAGGGCCGGGCCGACGCCGACCCGATCGCCTCCAACGACACCCCGGACGGGCGGCAGCAGAACCGCCGCATCGAGATCGTGGCCGAGCCGGAGGCCCGCCGCTGATGGACCAGCTCACCTACCTGCTGATGCAACTCGCAGGCCGCTGGGGCGCGGGCCTCGCGGGCTGGGCCATCTTCAGCGCGATCGTCTGGTACGTGTTCCCCGTCGTGCCGGCCCTGGATCCGCCGGCCGTGCGCTTCGCGGCCATCGCGGCGGGGCTCGCGCTCTACCTTCTCGTCAACGGCGCGCTCTCCCTGCGCAACCGCCGCCGCCGCCGGGCGCTCGCGGCCGGCGTCGCGGGCGACCCCGAGGCCCGCCGGGCCGCCGAGGAGCAGGCCGAGGCCGCCGAGGAGGTGGCCGAGCTGCGCAAGCGCATGAGGGAGGCCCTGGCGCGGCTCAAGAAGAAGGGCTGGCGCGGCCGCCAGATCTACGACCAGCCCTGGTTCGTGCTGATTGGGCCGCCCGGCTCGGGCAAGACCACGGCGCTGCTGAACTCCGGCCTGCACCTGCCGCTCGGCGACGACGGCCCCTCGGCCCGCGGCGTGGGGGGGACGCGGCTGTGCGACTGGTGGTTCACCGACGAGGCCGTGCTGATCGACACGGCCGGCCGCTACACGACCCAGGACTCGACCGCGGCCGTCGACGCCGCCGGCTGGACGGGGTTCCTGGACCTGCTCCGCCGCACCCGCCCGCGCCAGCCCGTCAACGGCGTGCTGGTGGTGCTGTCCATCCCCGACATCGCGGCCGGGTCGGCCGCCGAGCGCGCCGCCCACGCCAAGGCCGTGCGGCTGCGCTTGAACGAGATCACCGAGCGGCTGCGCCTGCGCATCCCCGTCTACGTGGTGCTGAGCAAGGCCGACCAGTTGCGCGGCTTCGACAGCTACTTCGACGACCTCGACGCGACCGGCCGCACCCAGGTCTGGGGCGCGACCTTCCCGCTCGACAAGGGCGTGGAGGCCTTCGCGCCCGAGTTCCGGCTGCTGGTGGGTCGGCTGGAGGAGCGCCTGGTGGAGCGCCTCCAGGCCGAGCGGGCGGCCGAGCGCCGCGCCGTCATGGGCCAGTTCCCGCTCCAGGTGGCGAGCCTCGCCGAGCCCCTGGGCGAGTTCCTGAGGCTCGCCTTCTCGGGCAGCCGGCTCGACCCCGCGCCGTTCCTGCGCGGCGTCTACATGACCTCCGCCACCCAGCAGGGCACCCCGATCGACCGCCTGACCGGCATGCTGGCCCGCGCCTTCGGGGTCGACCAGGCCCGCGCGCCGGCGCTGCGCCCGGTGAGCGGCCGCAGCTACTTCGTGACGCGCCTCATCCGCGAGGTGATCTTCGGCGAGGCGCTGCTCGTCACGCGGCGGGCGGGCCGCTGGCGCCGGCGGCAGATCCTGCGGGCCGCGGGCTTCGCGGCGGTCGCGCTGGGGTTCGCGGGCGGCGGGGTCGCGATCTGGCAGGCCGACGCGGCCAACCGCGTCGCGGTGGAACAGGCCGACGAGGCGCTCGCGGCCTACCGGCAGCGCCTGGGCGCCATCAAGCTCGACCCGGTGGCGGACGACGACCTCGGCCACACGGCCTCCGTGCTCGACGCCGCGGCCGGCCTGCCGCGCGACGGCCGCGGCTCGCTCGCGGGGCGCCTGCTCGGCCTGTCGCAGGGCGACAAGCTCGCCCAGGCCGACCGGCTGACCTACCGCCATGCCCTGGAGCGCATCCTCCTGCCGCGCCTCGTGTGGCGGCTCGAACAGGTCATGCGGGCGAGCTTCGGCAACCCCGCGGCCCTCTACGACGCGACCCGGGTCTACCTGATGCTGGGCGGCCAGGGCCCGCTCGAAGCCGACGCCGTCCGCGCCTGGGAGAAGGCCGACTGGGAGGCGCGCTTCCCCGGCGCGCTGGACGCGCCGCTGCGCGCGTCGCTCGCGACCCACCTCGACGCGCTCCTGGCCGAGCCCCTGCCGCCGATCAGCCTCGACGGCGCTCTCGTGGAGGGTGCGCGGGCGACCTTCAGCCGCGTGTCGCTCGCCGAGCGGATCTACGGGCGGCTGCGCACCGAGGCCGCCGCGGCGATGCTTCCCGACTGGGCGCCCGCCTCCGCGCTGGGCCCGGACGGCCGGCGGCTGTTCCGCTACGCGTCCGGCCGGCCGCTCACGGCGGGCGTCCCCGGCCTGTTCACGGCGTCGGGCTACCGCGACGTCCTCCAGCGCGACCTGCCGGACGCGACGCGGCAGGCGGCCGGCGAGAGCTGGGTGCTCGGCCACGCCGAACAGGTGCCCACCGAGGGCCCCCAGGTCGCGGCGCTGGAGACCGGCGTGGAGCGGCTCTACGCGGCCGAGTTCATCAAGCGCTGGGACGCGCTCCTCGGCGACCTCGCGCTCGCGCCGCTCAACGGGCAAACGGAGGCGGTGCGCGACCTTTACGTGCTGTCGTCGCCCCAGTCGCCCATGCGCGAGCTGCTGGGCGCCATCACCCGCGAGCTGCAGATCGCCCCCCCGCCGCCCAAACCGGCGGGGACCGGGCAGGCGCAGCCCGCCCCGCCCCCGCCCTCGCCGGCCGCCGACGAGGTCGGGGCGCACTTCAGGCAGCTCCTCGACCTCGACGGCGGCAACGACGGCGGCCCGCTCGGCAGCATCCTGCGCGTGGTCAACAGCCTGCAAGCGGAGATCGCGGCCGCGGCGCCCGACGGCGCCCCATCGTCCGCGGGCCTGCAGGCGAGCGGCGATCCCGCGCAGCTGCTGCTGGCCGAGGCCGAGCGCCAGCCCGCGCCGGTTTCGGCCTGGCTGCGGGAGATCTCGGCGTCCGGCAGCACCGTGCTGGGCAGCTCGACCCGGGCCGCCGCCACGGCCGCCTTCGCGGCCGCCGACGGGCCGCAGGCGGCCTGCCACGCGCTCGTCGACGGGCACTACCCGTTCGAGGCGGACGCGCAGGCCGACGCGCCGATCGACGACTTCGCCCGGTTGTTCGGCCCCGGCGGCCAGTTCGACACCTATTTCCAGAGGCAGATCCGGCCGTTCGTCGATACGCGCGGATCCGTGTGGACCCCGCACGCGCTGGGCGGCGTCCCCGCGCCGATCAGCGCCGCCGCGGCCGCGGGGTTCCAGCGCGTCGCCGCGATCCGGGACGCCTTCTTCCCGTTCGCCGGCGCGCCGCAGGTGAGCTTCTCGCTGGCGCCCTCCGCCGGCAGCGACCCCGGCGCGACGCTCACGATCGGCGGCACCACCGTCAGCAAGGATCCCAACCAGGCCGCCTCCTTCAACTGGCCCGGCAGCGGCGGCCTCAGCGCCGCCTCGCTCACCTTCGACGACCAGGCTGCCCAGCAGCAGCAGACCAACCCTCTCGCCGGCCTCGCCACCGCCGCCGCGGCCGCGCCGCAGGCCGCGAGCGGCCTGCAGGCGAGCGGGCCCTGGGCCCTGTTCCGGTTGTTCGACCGCGGGCGGCTGACCGCCACCAAGGGCAGTTCCACCACGTTCACGCTGAGCTTCGGCGTCAGCGGGCGGCAGGCCAGCTACGTGCTGCAGGCCGGATCCACGCGCAACCCCTTCGCCCGCAACGTCCTGCGCGGCTTCAAGTGCCCGGTGGTGCGGTGAGCGCCTGCGCGGCGGGCTTCTACGGCAAGCTGCCGTCCCGCGGCGACTTCCTCCGGGTCGCGGTGCCGCGCGGGGCGGCGGCGGCCTGGGATGCCTGGCTCGCGGCGGTGCTGCCGCCGGCCCGTCTTCGCCTGGGGGAGGACTGGGACGGTGTCTGGGGCGCCGCGCGCCCCTGGCGGTTCGCCCTGCCCGCGGGAACGTGCGGCGCGGCGCCGGCCAGCGGCGTTTGGCGGCCGAGCGCCGACAAGGCCGGCCGCGCCTTCCCGCTGGTGGTGCTCGCGGCGGCGGGGCCGGACGAGCCCTTCCTGGACGCCGCGGACAGCTGCGGGGCGCGCGCCGTGGCCGGCCTGCTCGACCCCGGCGGCCTCGCGCGGGCCCTGGCGGAGATCCTCGTTTCGGCCGCCCCGGCGCCGGGCGACGGGCGCTGGTGGCGCGGGGCGCCGCACCCGGCCGAGCACAGGCTCGACCCGCCCGGCTGGCCCGACGCCGACCTGTTCTTCCGGATGCTCACCCCATGACCACGACCATGACCCGCGCCATCCGCAGCTGGGCCGCGACCCATCCCGGCACCGTCCGCAGCACCAACGAGGACGCCTACCTGTGCCGGCCGGAGATCGGCCTGTTCGCCGTGGCGGACGGCGTGGGGGGCCACGCGCGCGGGGACTTCGCGTCCGCCGAGGTCGTGCGCGCGCTGGGGGAAATCCCCGAGAACGTGACGCCGGCCGAGCTCTTGAACGCCGTGCGGTCCCGGCTCCAGGACGTTCACGACCGGTTGCAGGAGGTGACGCCGCCCGACGGCAAGGCCGCGCCCGCCACCACGGTGGTGGTGCTGCTCATCAGCGGCGACCATCTCGCCTGCGTGTGGGTCGGCGACTCGCGCGCGTACCTGCTGCGGGACGGCGAGCTCGTCCGGCTGACGTCCGACCACAGCGTGGTGGGCGAGATGGTGCGGGCCGGCAAGCTGACGGACGCGCAGGCGGAGCACCACGCGGGCGGCAACATCATCACCCGCGCGATCGGGGTTCAATCCGGCGGCGCCCTGGTCGACAAGGTGATCGCCACCGTGGAGCCGGGCGACCGGCTCCTCCTGTGCAGCGACGGCCTGTTCAAGGCGGTGCCGCACGACGTGATCGCCACCTGGATGCTCGGCGAGGAGCCCGCGAAGGCGCTGCTCGCCGCGGCGCTCGCGCAGGACGCCAAGGACAACGTCACCGCCATCGTGGCCGCCGCGTGAGGCGGTGACGGACACCGGCGCCCGGGTCCGGCCGTCACCGCCGGCCCGAGGGCGGGATCCGGCCCTACTCGGTCTGCGCGGTCTGCAGGTTGTAGGTGGTGGTCGAGGGCGAGCCCGCCGAGCCGTCCGGGTTCTCGTCGTAGTCCTTGATCTCGATCTTGGTGTGGTTGAGCGTCAGCACCTCGGTGGCACGTTCCGTGCCGACCGCCGTCACCGTGAGGCTGCTGATGATGGCGTCGCTCAGCTTGTAGGAGCGGTAGGTGGCTTCCTTGCCCTTGTCGACGCGGGTGTGGTCCACCTGGATGTCACCGGCCTTGCCCACGAAGGCCAGGTTCGCGACGCCCTTGCTGGCCTTGTCGATGTACTTGGTGACCGTCATCTCGCTGACGTAGGCCGAGCTGGACTCGCGGTTCTTGCCGACGCCCACGGCGCTGCGGATGGTGCGCGACATGTTCCAATGACATTCGACCAGTTCGATCCAGTTCTTATGACCCTCCTCCGTGACATCGCCGTCGGCGCCGGTCACCTTCATGTAGGTTGCCATCCCGTTCTCCTCTTGAGCAAAACGGTGCCCGCCGGGGATGCCGCTTTGTTGGTGAACCATGGGCGGAGCGCATTACGGCGTGATTGCTCGTTCCCGCCGTCTGATTACGGTTGTAGCCGAAGCCGTCCGCAGCCCGCGGGGCGCCATCGTGCGTGGCGTGGGCGGACGCCCGGCCCCGGTCCGGCCGGAATCCGGGCAACATCCGTGCAAGCGCCCGACGGTCGGGGTCCGGCGCGGGCCCGCCCGTTGCCGCGGGCAGGATGGCTTCGGACCTCGAGAAGATGGTCGCGCTCGCGCCCCCGCGGGAGACCTGTCGGGAACCGCGCCTCCCGCAGGTCTCCTACTCGACCTCGGCCAGCACCCTCGCCCCGTCCGGCGAGGAGATCCGCACGGCCGTGACCGGCCGGTTCTCGGCCATGCGGGCCAGGATCCTGGCCGACAGGTCCGGCAGCACCGTCTGGGCCAGGAAGGTCTCGATGCTGCGCGCCCCGGCCCCGGCGAGGTTGGCGCGCGCCAGCACGGCGTCGCGGGCCGCCTCGTCGACCGTCACGGTGGCGCCGTAGCGCGCCCGCACCCGCGCCGCGACGCGGTCGAGCTGCAGGCCCACGATGCGCTTCAGCGTGTCGGGGGCGAGCGGCAGGTAGGGCACAACCGTGACCCGGCCCAGGAAGGCGGGCTTGAAGGTCTTGGCGAGCTCGGCCCGCAGCGGCTCGGCGAGGCCCGCGGGGTCGGGGGCCGTGGAGGGGTCGGCGAACAGGGCGTCGATCAGCGCCGTGCCGGCGTTGGAGGTCATCACGATCACCGTGTTGCGGAAGTCGATGTCGCGGCCCTCGCCGTCCTTCATGGTGCCCTTGTCGAACACCTGGAAGAACACGTCCTGCACGCCGGGATGGGCCTTCTCGACCTCGTCCAGCAGCAGCACGGAATGCGGGCGGCGGCGCACGGCCTCCGTCAGCACGCCGCCCTCGCCGTAGCCCACGTAGCCGGGCGGGCTGCCCATCAGGAGCGAAACCTTGTGCTCCTCCTTGAACTCGCTCATGTTGATCGTGGTGAGGTTGCCCTCGCCCCCGTACAGCGTTTCGGCCAGCGTCAGCGCCGTTTCCGTCTTGCCGACGCCCGACGTGCCCACCATCAGGAACACGCCCACCGGCTTGCGCGGGTCGGCCAAGCCCGCCCGCGACGTGCGGATCGCCTGGGCCACGGCTTCGAGGGCGTGGTCCTGGCCCACGACCCTGCGGCCGAGCGCCTCGCGCAGGTTGAGCACGGCGCCGATCTCGTCCGTGGTCATGCGGCCGGCCGGGATGCCCGTCCAGCTCTCGACGATGGCCGCCACCGCCTGCGCGTCCACCACGGGGAACACCATGGGCTGCTCGCCCTGGAGCGCGCGCAGCGCGGCCGCGGCGGCCGCCACGCGGGTGCGGAAGCTCGCGTCGTCCGGCGCCCCCTCCGCCTGGCTCCGCAGGCCCGCGAGGTCGGCCGCGCGCTGCTTCTCCTCGCCCCAGCGCGCTTCGGCGGCCGCGAGGTCGGCCGCGACCGTCGCGCGCTCGCCGTCGAGCCCGGCGATGGTCGCGGCGTGGTCGCCGCCCGAGATCTCCTCGCGCCGGAGCACGCGCAACTGCGTGTCGATGGCGGCCAGCCTCCGGCGGCGGTCCTCCACGGCGGGCGGGGTCGCGGCCTGGCTCATGGCAACCCGGGCGCAGGCCGTGTCGATCAGGCTCACGGCCTTGTCGGGCAGTTGGCGGGCGGGGATGTAGCGGGCCGACAGCCGCACCGCGGCCTCCACCGCCTCGTCCAGGATGCGGACGCGGTGGTGGGCCTCCAGCGCGTCCGCGAGGCCGCGCACCATGCCGATCGCGCCCTCCTCGCTCGGCTCCTCGACCTTGACGGCCTGGAACCGGCGCGCGAGCGCCGCGTCCTTCTCGATGTAGCGCTTGTATTCCGCCCAGGTCGTCGCGGCCACGACCCTGAGCTCGCCGCGGGCGAGCGGGGGTTTCAGGAGGTTGGCGGCGTCGCCCTGGCCCGGCGCGCCGCCCGCGCCGATCAGCGTGTGGGCCTCGTCGACGAACAGGATCACGGGGGTGGGCGAGGCCTTGGCTTCGTCGATCACGGAGCGCAGGCGGTTCTCGAACTCGCCCTTTACCCCCGCGCCCGCCTGGAGCAGCCCCAGGTCGAGCGTCCGCAGCGCCACGTCGGCCAGCGGCGGCGGCACGTCGCCCGCCGCGATCCGCAGCGCGAGCCCCTCCACCACCGCGGTCTTGCCGACGCCGGCCTCGCCCGTGAGGATGGGGTTGTTCTGCCGGCGCCGCGTCAGGATGTCGATCACCTGCCGGATCTCGGCGTCGCGGCCCAGGATGGGGTCGATCCGGCCGGCGCGGGCCTGGGCCGTGAGGTCGGCCGTGAAGCGGTCGAGCGACGGCGTCGCGGTTGGCTTCGCGGGGACGCCGTCGCCCGGGGAGGCCGCGACCGCGGCCGGCGTCGCGCGGGCTTCCGCGCTGCCGGCGGTGAGCGTGTCGAAGTCCCGCCGCAGCACCTCGGGCACGAGGCGCCTCAGCTCGGGCGCGGCGCCCCCGAGCCGCCCCGCGGTGCCTTCGTCCGACAGGGCCGCCCAGAGCAGGTGCCCCGAGCGCACCGCGCCCGCCCCCTGCTCCACGGAGGCGAACAGCCAGGCGTCCTTGGCGACGCGCACCACCTCGGGCGCGAGGCTCGGGGTGCGGCCGCTGCCCGTGCCCATCCGGTCGAGCGCGGCCGTGAGCCGGGCCGCGACCCGGTCCGGGTCCAGGTCGGCGGCGCGCAGCATCGCGACCGCGTCCGACTCCGGCCGGTCGATCAGCTGGAGCAGCCAGTGCTCGACCTCCACGTCGTAGTTGGTGCGTGACAGGGCGGACCCGGCGGCGGCCTCAAGCGCGCGCCGGGCGGTGTCGCTCAGGCGGTTCACGAGTTTGCTGAGGTCGATGGTGGCCACGGTCCCGGTCCTCCTTCGCGCGTCCCTCGCTCCGGCGCCGACCCTTACGGGCCGCGGCGTCCCCCTGTCCACAACGGTTGGGTTTCAACCGTAACGCGGCCGCGTTCCGCTGAAACACTTGTGTAGTTCCGCGCCAGTATTCCCCAGCTTTATCGGAACAACGTGGTTGGTTGGTGGCGCGGGACAGGGTCTGGATGGACGAATCCACCGAACATGGATCAGTCGAGGCCTTGCTGGAACCGTTCGGCGAGGGGGCGCCGGCCGGCGAGAACCTGCGCGAGGACGCGTCCACGCAGTCGCTGTACTACCGGTTGCGCGACGCGCGCGCCGAAGCGCGGGCCGCCGAACGGCTGGCGGACAACGATCCCGAGCTTTCGGCCGGCGTGCCGCCGCAATGGGCCGCGGTGGCGGAGCTGGCCCGCGACGCGCTCGCCACCCGCAGCAAGGACGTGGAGGTCGCCTGCTGGCTCACCGAGAGCCTGACGCGCCACCGCGGGCTCGCGGGGCTGGCCTTCGGCGCCGACCTCCTGGGCGGCCTCGTCGCGGGTTTCTGGTCGCGGGGCCTCTACCCGCCCGCCGAGGACGACGATCCCGAAGGCCGGCTCGCGGCCGTCACCGGGCTGAGCGGCCAGGACCGCGACGGCTCGCTGCTCCAGCCCCTGCGCAAGACCGTGCTGTTCACGCGGGGGGACGGCAGCCCCGTCACGCTGTGGGACTACGAGCGCTCGTCGGCGCTGGCAGCGCTCGGCAACAAGGGACCGGGCAGGGCCGCGGCGGACGTCGTCCCGTTCAACGACCTTGAGGCGGACGCGCGGGGCCCGGGGCTGGACGCCCTGCGCGACCTCGCCCGCGACGCCGCGCGCGCCGAGGCGAGCTGGAAGGCGTTCGAGGCCGCCGTCGCGGCCACGGTGCCGGCCGAGGCCCAGCCCTCGACGGGCCGCGCGCGGGCGCTGCTCGAATCGCTCCGCGGCATCGCGGCCCGCTACGTGCCGGCCGGGGCCGAGGCCGGGACGGCGCCCGAAGCCGCGGGCGAGGGGGCCGAGGTGGCCGGCCCCGCCGCTGCCCCCGCCCCGATGCCCGCGGGCGACCGCGAGGCGCTGCTCGACGAGGTTCTGCGCATCGCCCGGGTGTTCCGCACCCGCGAGCCGAACTCGCCGATCAGCTTCACGCTGGAGGAGGCGGTTCGGCGCGCGCGCATGCCCTGGCCCGACCTCCTGCGCGAGCTCGTCGCCGACGGGGCCGCCCGCGCGTCCATGATGACGATCGCGGGCCTGCGGGCCGAGGCGCCCGCGGCCCAGACCTGAAAACCCAACCGGAGTTGAACATGCCCAGCATCCACGAGAAGCTCGCGCGCGTCCGCCGGCCGCGCGTCCACATCACCTACGAGGTCGAGACCGAGGGCGCCGAGGTCGTTCGCGAGCTGCCCTTCGTGATGGGCGTGGTGGGCGACTTCTCCGGCGACCCCACCAAGCCGCTGCGGCCGTTCGCGGAGCGCAAGTTCGTTCAGATCGACCGCGACAACTTCAACGAGGTGATGCAGCGCCTGGCGCCGGGCCTCAACCTCAGGGTGGAGAACACGCTCGCTGGCGACGGCAGCACCATGCCCGTCAACCTCGCCTTCAACGCGATCGAGGACTTCGAGCCCGGCCGCGTGGTGGAGCAGGTGCCGGCGCTGAAAGCCCTGCTGGAGACCCGCAACCGGCTGCGCGACCTGATGAGCAAGGCCGACCGTTCGGAGAACCTCGAACTGCTGCTCGAACAGATCCTGAAGAACAAGGCCGACTTCGCCGCCATCTCGGGCGAGCTCGGCGTCCAGGCGAACGCCGAGGAGCACTGACATGGCAGATCAGTCCGCGCTGAACAGCGCCCGGCCCGCGGCGGCCCAAACGGAGGCCGCCGAGACCGCGAGCCTGCTCGACCAGGTCGTCTCGGCCACGCGGCAGACGGAGCCCGACCGCGCGCAGGACCTGGTCCGCACGCTGGTGGAGGAGGCCAACCGCGGCACCGTCAAGTTCGACCGCAACCTGAGCCGCACCATCGAGAGCGCGATCAAGCAGATCGACGAGGCGCTCTCGACCCAGCTCAACGCCATCATGCACGACGAGCGCTTCTCCAAGCTCGAAGGCAGCTGGCGGGGGCTGCACTACCTGGTGACGAACACGGAAACCAGCACCAACCTGAAGCTCCGCGTCGTCAACGCCTCCAAGCGCGAGCTGCACCGCGACCTCACGCGCTCCGTCGAGTTCGACCAGAGCCTCCTGTTCAAGAAGATCTACGAGAACGAGTTCGGCACCCCGGGCGGCGAGCCCTACGGGGCGCTGATCGGCGACTACGAGTGGACCAACCACCCGGAGGACATCGAGGCCCTGCGCCTGATCTCCAACGTGTCGGCCGCGGCCTTCGCGCCCTTCATCTCGGCCGCGAGCGCGTCCCTGATGGGCTTCGAGCACTGGGGCGACCTGTCCCGCCCGCGCGACCTCGCCAAGATCTTCGACACGGTCGAGTACCTCAAGTGGCGCGGCTTCCGCGACAGCGAGGACAGCCGCTTCGTGTCGCTGGTGATGCCGCGGGCGCTCGCCCGCCTGCCCTACGGCGAGCGCACCAAGCCCATCGACGAGTTCGGCTTCGAGGAGGCGCCCAGCGACGCCGCCGGCGCCCCGCAGGCCATGGCGCACGACCACTACTGCTGGATGAACGCGGCCTACGTCATGGGTACGCGGCTGACGGAGGCCTTCGCCAAGCATGGCTTCTGCACCGCCATCCGCGGCGCCGAGGGCGGCGGCCTGGTCGAGAACCTGCCGACCCACGTCTTCAAGTCGGACGACGGCGACCTCGACGTGAAGTGCCCGACCGAGATCGGCATCACGGACCGGCGCGAGTACGAGCTGTCGAACCTCGGCTTCCTGCCGCTCTGCCACTACAAGAACCACGACCACGCCGTGTTCTTCGGGGCGCAGACGGCGCAGAAGCCCAAGGAGTACGACCGGCCCGAGGCCACCGCCAACGCCCGCATCTCGGCGCGGCTCCCCTACATTTTGGCCACCAGCCGCTTCGCCCACTACCTGAAGGTGATGGCGCGCGACAAGATCGGCTCCTTCATGGAGGTCGACGACTGCGAGCGCTGGCTGAACCGCTGGATCCAGAACTACGTCAACACCAACGAGAACGCCGGCCCCGAGAACAAGGCCAGGTACCCGCTGCGCGAGGCCCGGGTCGAGGTGCGCGAGATCGCCGGCCGGCCGGGCGCCTACAACGCGGTCGCCTACATGCGCCCCTGGCTGCAGCTCGAAGAGCTGACCACCAGCCTGCGCATGGTGGCCCGCATCCCGGAGCGCGTGTGACCGAGGCCGCGGCGCCCTCGACCGCACCCGTCGCCCTGCGCGACGCGATGCTGGCCGGCCGGCACAGCCGGCCGGGGGTCGAGGGCTTCGCGGCCGAGCTCGCGGCCTTCCTGGGCGACGAGCGCGGCGCCCTCGCGCGCTGGTTCGGTGCGGAGGCCGCGGCGGACCTGCGGCGGCACCCCGAGCGCCTGCGCGGGCGGATCGACCGCGACCTCGCGGCCATCGACCGCCTGCTCGCCGCCCAGCTCGACGCCGTGCTGCACCACCCGCGCCTGCAGCGGTTCGAGGGCTCGTGGCGCGGCCTCGCCTGGCTGGTCAACCGCTTCGATCCCGCCAAGCGGCTGAAGCTCACCGTGCTCACCGCGACCTGGCGCGAGCTGGAACGCGACCTGACCCGCGGGATCGAGTTCGACCAGTCCAACCTGTTCCGCATGGTCTACGAGAACGAGTTCGGCCTGGCGGGCGGGGAACCGTTCGGCCTGCTCGTGGTCGACCACGAGGTGCGCCACCGGCCGGCGCCGCGGCAGGCCGGCGACACGGCGGCCCCCGTCGACGACCTCGTGGTTATGGGCGCGCTGGCCGACATCGCGGCGGCCGCCTTCGTGCCGACCGTGCTCGGGGCCTCGCCGGGGCTGCTCGGCGTCGACCGCTTCGAGGACCTGGTGCTGTCGGCCGACGTGACCACGCTCATGAACGGCCCCGACTACATCCGCTGGCGGTCGCTGGTGGGGCGCGAGGACGCGCGCTTCCTGTGCGCCACCGTGCCCAGGATCCTGGCGCGGCCGCGCTGGTCGGCCGACGGCGGCAGCCTGTGGTACGAGGAGGACGCGCCGACGGGCCGCGAGCGGACCTGGTTCGTGGGGGGCTACGCGTTCGCGGCCGCGGTCGGGCGCGCCTTCGCGGCGCACGGCTGGCCCGCCGACGTGCGCGGCGTGGCGAGCGACCGGATCGGCGGCGGCCTCGTCACCGACCTGCCGGAGGAGGAGATCGTGCTGGGCCCGGACACCCGCTGGCCGCGCGCGAGCCTGGACGTGGCCTTCACGGACCGGCAGGAGCGCGACCTCGTGCTCGGCGGCCTGATGCCGATCAACACCCTGCCGGGGGGCGAGGCGGCCTTCGCCTCCGTCCACAGCCTGCAGATGCCCAGCCCCGAGGCGCCCGGCCGCGAGCCCACGCCGGCCGCCGCCAACCGGCGCATCTCGGCGCAGATCAGCGCCATGCTCTGCGTGTCGCGCTTCGCCCACCACGTGAAGGTGATCGGGCGCGAGCTGACCGGCTCGCTGACCGACGCGGGCGCGATCGAGCGGCGCCTGGGGCGCTGGCTCGCCACCTACACCAACCTGACCGTGGGCCCCTCGGCGGACAGCCGCGCCCGCTACCCGCTGGTGTCGAGCGGCGTGCAGGTCCGCGAGATGCCCGGCCAGCCGGGCACCTACGGCTGCGTGATCCACCTGCAGCCCTACTACCAGCTCGACGACGTCGCGACGACCTTCCGGCTCGTGACGGGTTTCGGCGCGGCCGGCCAGGCCGCCCGACCGCTTTGATCCGCAACCGCAAGCATGGTTGAAACGGCCTGCTCAGGGAGACCGACATGGGTGACACAGAGGCGGGCGACCTGTTCCGGCAGGGCAAGCTCGACGCCGCGGTTGAGGCGGCGGGCCGCGCCCTCAAGCGCCAGCCGGGCGACATCGCGGCGCGGCTGCTGCTCGCCGAGCTGCTGGTGTTCACCGGCGACCTCGCCCGCGCCGACACCGTGGTCGGCGCCGCGGAAACCCTGCAACCCGAGGCGGCCCTGCCGGTGGCCGAGTTCCGGCAGCTGCTGCGCGCGGCGTCCGCGCGGCGCGACGTGTTCCGCGACGGCCGCGTCCCCGAGTTCCTGGGCGAGCCGACCGAGGGCCAGCAGGCCGCCCTGCGCGCCCTGGTCGCGCTGCGCGAGGGCGACGCGGCCGCCGCCGCCGCGGCGGCCGAGCAGGCCGAAGCCGTCCGCCCCATTCCCCGCGGCGAGGCGAACGGCGAGGGGTTCGAGGACTTCCGCGACGTCGACGACGTGGTGGCGGGCTCCCTGGAGGTGCTGACCACCACGGGCAAGTATTTCTGGGTCCCGGTGGACCGCGTGGTCAGCATGGAGCTGCACGCGCCCAAGCGCCCGCGCGACCTCGTCTGGTGGCGCTGCACGATGATGGTCCGCGACGGGCCCCACGGGGACGTCTACCTGCCCGTCCTCTACGAGGCCCCCGGCGAGGACGACGAGCTCCGGCTCGGGCGCCGCACGGAATGGAGCCCGGACGCGCCGGTGCGCGGGCGCGGGCAGCGCCTGTTCCTGGTGGGCCAGGACGCGCTCGCCCTGTCGGGGCTCAAGACCGTCGAGTTCGCGTGAGCCGCCCGCTCGACAAGGAACCCCCGCGCGCCGGCGCCTCCGTGCTCGACCGGCTGCTCGACGCCCATCCCGACCAGGCGCGCGACCGGCGGCAGACCGCGTCCGAGAGCATCGACGCGCTGCGCCGCGCCGTCCACCGCGACGTCGAGCACCTGCTCAACGCCCGGCGGCCATGGCGCACGCCGCCGTTGGCCACGCTGAAACAGTCGCCGCTCGGCTACGGCATCGCGGATTTCACGGCCGGCGCCTTCAACGAGGAAGGGGAGCGGGACAAGCTGCGCGGCGAGATCGCCGACGCGATCCGGCGGTTCGAGCCGCGCCTCACCCAGGTGGAGGTCCGCCTGGTCGACAACGTCTCGACGCTGCGGACCGTGCTGACCCTGCACGTCAGCGCCCTGCTCCTCATTGACCCCATGCCCGAGCCCATCAGCTTCGACACGCTGATCGACACCACCACGGCCGACGTGGTGGTGCGCGCGCGCGACGGAGGCTGACCCCGCGTGGACGACGCCCTGCTCGGTTACTACGGCCGCGAGCTCGACGCGCTCCGCCACGCGTCGCGCGAGTTCGCCGACGCCTACCCCAAGATCGCGGAGCGGCTGCGGCTCGGCGGCGACCGGGTGGACGACCCCCACGTGGAGCGCCTGCTGGAAGGCCTGGCCTTCATGACGGCCCGCGTGCAGGAGCGGCTCGACGACGAGCTGCCGGAGCTGACCGACGCGCTCCTGGGCGTGCTCTACCCGCACTATCTCGCGCCCGTGCCCTCGGCCGCGATCGTCAAGTTCACCCCAAAGCCTGACCTGCGCGTGCCCCTGTCGGTGCCGGGCGGCACGACCCTAGAAACCGAGCCCGTCGGCGGCGACCCCGTGCGGTTCCGCACCACGGCGCCCGTCACGCTGTGGCCGATCGAGGTGGGGGCGGTGCGCCTGACGGGGCTCCCCCTCGTGGCGCCCGCCAACCCGCGGGCGGCCCGGGCGCGGGCGAGCCTGCGCGTGCCGCTGCGCCTGGCCGACCCCGAGGCGCGCTTCGCCGAGCTGGAGCCGGACAAGCTGCGCTTCTTCCTCCAGGGGCCGCCCGAGCAGACGCTCGCGCTCTACGAGCTGCTCTGCAACCACGTGGTCGGCGTGGCGCTCGCCGACGGCCCCAACGACGACCGGCCGACGCTGCTGCCGGCCGCCAGCGTCCAGCCGGCGGGCTTCGCGCCGGAGGAGGCGCTCTACCCGTGGGACGCGCGCTCCTTCGAGGGGTTCAGGCTGCTGACCGAGTATTTCGCGCTGCCCGAGAAGTTCCTGTTCGTGGACGTGACCGGGCTCGGGGCCCGCACCCTCGTGCAGGACGCCAACACCGTCGAGTTATTCATCTACCTCGACGTGGCCGCCCCCGCCCTGGAGCGGCGCCTCGGCCCCGAGTGCCTGGCGCTCGGCTGCACGCCGATGGTGAACCTGTTCCCCCGGCCGTGCGAGCCGGTCGCGCTCGACGGCACGCGCACCGAGTACCCGATCGTTCCCGACTACCGGCGCCCGCGCGCCTACGAGGTGTGGAGCGTCGAGGACGTGCGCGAGGTCCTGGGCGACGGCACCAGCCGGCCGTGGCGCCCCTTCTACCGGCAGCCCGCCGCGCTCGACCCCGGCGGCGCCACGGGCGGCTACTACGGCCTGGTGCGGCGCGACAGCCGCACCGTCGGGGGAAGCGACGTCCTGCTCGCGCCCTTCGATCCGGTTCTCGACCCCGACGCGCCGGCCGACCGCGTGCTCGCGGTGGACGCCCTGTGCACCAGCCGGGACCTGCCGGCCCAACTCCCCTTCGGGGGCGGCCAGCCGCAGCTCTTCGCGTCCGACGGCCTGAGCTCGGTCGGGCGCATCGCCTGCCTGACGCCGCCCACCCCCACCTGGCGCGCGCCCACGCGCGAGCGGCGGAGCTGGCGGCTCATCTCCCACCTGTCGCTGGGGCACCTGTCGGTCGCGGGCGGCCCCGAGGCCGCGGACACGCTGCGCGAGGTGCTGAGGCTCTACGACGCGCGCGACACGCCCGACACGCGGGCCGCGGTCGCGGCGCTGCGCGCGGTCCGCTCGACGGACGCCACCGCGCGGGTTCCGGGCGCCCGGCTCGGCAGCTTCTGCCGCGGGCTCGACGTGACGCTCGACTTCGACAAGGCGGCCTGGGAGGGCGGCAACCTGTACCTGCTCGCGGCCGTGCTGGAGCGCTTCCTGGCCCTGCACGCGACCGTCAACTCCTTCACCCGCACCACGGTGGTGCTGACGGGGCGGCCCGAGCCCGTGGCCCGCTTCGCGCCCCGCGCGGGCGCCCAGGTCCTGCTGTGACGGGGCCTGCCGCGACGGCGGGGGCCGGGGCGGCTCCGGCCGCGGTGCTCGACGCGGACGCGCCCGCGCCGCCGCGGCAG
>CAXTDZ010000075.1:0-19819 GCA_964243035.1 uncultured Lichenihabitans sp. | reverse complement strand
GGCCGGCCCCGCGCGTCCGCTGCGGCCGGAGCCGGCGGCTCGCGCTCGGCCGGGACCTCGGCGAAGCGGTCGTGCGGCGCCTCGTCCACCGCGGCGTCGACGCCCATCTCCCCGTACCAGCGCAGGAGGTCGACGAGCGCTTCGACGGTCGCGGCAGGGTTGGACATGGCCAACCGCTTTAGCACCGCCGGCGTCCCGGCGCGACAGCGGCGGACGATCAAGCCCGTCAGGGGCCCGGCCCGGCCCCCGCCACGCGCTCGCGCAGGAAGGCGTCGATCGCGGCGCGGACGGCCGGGCGTCGGGCGGTCCGGCCGAAGCCGGCCGGCAGGACCAGATGGTGGGCGCCGGGGATGAGCCGCGCGAGCGCCTCCGCGTGCGACGCCGGGTGGAGCGGGTCGCCGGGTTGTCCGATCACCAGCGCCGGGACCCGGAGGCGCGCGAGGTCGTCAACGGACACGTCCGGACCGTCGACGGGGATCCGGCGCAGCAAGGCCGCCGTCGAGCGCGCGGGGGAGCGACCGAACAGCGCCAGGAGGCCGTCCAGAACCTCGGGCGCCTCGGCCGCCAGCGCGGCCGCCGTGGCCCCGGCCTCGAAGGCGCGCCGCGCCGCTTCCGGGGTACCGCGCCCGAGCAGCCGCCCGGCCTCCGCGTAGGCGCGCAGGTTCGGGGGCGCGCGCCGCGTGGTCCAGGCGGGACGCACCAGGACGAGGGCGCGCGTCAGGTCCGGGTGCCGCACGGCGAGGCGCAGCGCCACGGCCGCGCCCATCGAGGTGCCCCCGAGCACCGCGCGGACGCCGACGCGGCCCTCGACCAGGGCCGCGACGTCGCCCGCGAAGGCCGCCAGCGACAGGTCCCGCTCCGACCCGAGGTCCGAGGTCCCGTGGCCGCGGCAGTCGAGCGCGATCCGGCGCAGGTCGGGGCGGTCGGGCAGCAGCGCGAAGCTTTGCCCGACATCCGCGCACAGCCCGTGCTGGAAGACGACCGGCAGGCCCTCGCCGCCGGTGTCGCGGTAACCGAGCGCCAGCGCGCCGCGTAGAAGGACGTTCGGGGCCGCGGTGTCAGGCGGCATCGGCGACCGCGGCGTCCACGGCCGGCTTGCGCGCCGGGCCGTTCCGCTCTTTCAAGGCGCGGGCGGGCGGGCGCTTCCCGAGCCACCCGGGGAGAACCACCGTGTCACAGAAGCTCGAAGCGGGCCGCCGCGACACCGCGCTGGACGGCTGGCGCGGCGTCGCCATCCTGGGCGTGCTGTTCGACCACTTCGTCACGCGGAGCTACCTCAACCTCGGCCGGTTCGGCGTGGAAATGTTCTTCGTGCTGAGCGGGATGCTCATGGCCGACATCCTGTTCGTGAAGCGCACGCCCGTGCCCACCTTCTTCGCCCGGCGCTTCGCCCGCATCTACCCCGCGATGGCCGTGTTCGCGACCCTGGTGTTCGCCTTCGCGCTGCTGACCGGGCTCGCCGACGTGCCGGGCCCGGCCTACGCCTCCGTGCTGACGCTGACCGCCAACTACGTGTGCGTGTTCTGGCGCAGGACCTACGACTACGACCACATCTGGTCGCTGTGCGTCGAGCAGCACACCTACTTCGTGCTGGGGCTGGTCGCGGCGCTGGGCCGGTGGCGCGGCGGCCGGCCGGTGCCGCTCGCGGCGGGGCTGGCGGGGCTCGCGATCCTGGACGGGGCCGTGTTCACCTGGGGCTTCGACTGGCGGTACAACGACGTCTACTGGCGCACGGACGTCCGGGGCGCCTCCATCCTGATCGGCGCGGTGGCGTTCATGACCGTGCGCGGCGCGTCCGCGGGATGGCGCGCCCGGCTTGCCCGGCCCTGGTTGTGCCCGGGTCTCGCGGCGGCGTCCCTGCTGTTGAACGTCAACGACGTGCCCGATCCGGTCAAGTACAGCCTGGGCACCGTGGCGGTCGCGTTCTGCGCCGCCACGCTGGCGCAGGCGCCGCGCTGGTTTCAGCTCGCCTTCGACAACCGCGCCCTGACGGCGGTCGGGGCCGCGTCCTACTCCATCTACCTGTGGCAGGAGCCGTTCAACGAGGTGGACGGTGCCCTGTTCAAGCTCGAACTGCTTCCCCTGGGCCTGCTCTGCGGCGTCGTGAGCTACCGCTACGTCGAGGGTCCCGCGCGGCGGGTCCTGAACCGGCTCACCCGCAGCCCCCCCGCCCTTCCGCCGGAGGCGAGGGCGGCCGGCTGAGGGGTGGGACCCGCGCTCAGGGCGCGGGGTGGCGCTTGTCCGCCACGTTCTCCCGAACGCCCCGGCTCGCCATCAGCATCTCGACGAGGAAGGCCGACAGGGCCGCCACCGTGCACAGCAGGGCCGCGCCGAAGGCCACGAACAGCAGCCCCACGCCGGTGCGGTCGCTGAGCGCGTTGACGAACAGCAGCAGGGCCGCCGCGCAGGTCGCGCCGCCCGCGACCGCGCCCAGGACCACGGCGACGTCGAGGACGTGGGACCGCCGGCGCAGGTACAGGAGGCGCCGCTGCAGCCGCGTCCGCTCCTCGGCCCCCGCGGCCTCCATCCTGACCGACACCGCCTCCACCCGGTCCGCCACGCGCGCGAGCCGGGTGGAGAACACGCCGAGCAGCGACGCGATGGCGGACAGGAGGAAGATCGGCGTCAGCGCGACCTGGATGACGTGGGCGACGCTTTCGATGCCCTGCGGGGAACCGAACATCCGGGCCTGACCACCTCGTGAACCCAACCGCGGGCCCGCTCTACCCCGCCGGGGGCGGTCCGCTCAAGGGAGCGGCGGGACCGGTCAATGCAGTTCGTAGCAGTTCACCGTCACGCGCGCGGCCCGCGTCACGTCGTACAGGGTCGAGCACTGGACGAGGTAGCCCCTGCCCTTGTTCCTGAACAGGATGAGCGAGGAGCGGTTGTCGAACGTGCCCGTGTAGCCCGCGACCTCCCAGCCGTCGGCGAGGAGGCGCTCGATCGTGGTCGGGGGCTCCGCGGCTTGCGCCCTGCCGCAGCCCGCCGCGACGGCGAGCGCGGCGGCGCAGCAGCGCAGCGCGGGATGGCGGGGTTCGTCGGTCAACGACGTCACCTCCTGCACGCGGGGCCGCGGGCGCTACCGGGTCCGTTTCACGCGCCGGATCGTGTCGCGCACCCGCCCCCAATGGCCGGCCGGGAACAGGTCGGCGCCGACGCCGCCGTGCTCGACTTTGGCATGGTCGTAGGCGACGAGGTAGGCCCAGTGCACGCCCAGGCGGGCGATCATGTCCTCCGCGTCCGCCATGGCCTGTCCCTCGTCGGCCGGACCGCCCGGCGCGGCGCGGGCGATCGGCGAGGGGCGTCGCCGGATCCGGTTCAGGATTCGTGGCAACCACGTGAACTGGCTCATCGGCGTAGACCGGGCACCTCCGGTGGCGAGCCCCGCGGGGCTGCTCCCAAGGATCTGGCCCGCGGCCCTGGATTTCAAGTCGGCCTCGACCACGCGACGCGGATCCGCGGGCGCCGTGCGGGGCATGGCAGTTCGGCCCTCCGACCACGGCCCGCACCGGCCGGATCGCCTCGGGGCCGAACGCCGGCGGTCCCGATCCGGGGAGTTAGACCGCCGTGACGGTGCCGTTCGCGTCAACGGTGGCGCGCCGCGGCGGGCGTCCGGCCGCACCGGGCGAAGGTTGGCAATCCAAGTCCGGGCAAGCCCGACGCGCGATCCTGCGACGCACCCGTTTGAAGGCCACACCCATGCAGGTCCACCAAGAACACCATGCTCTCGCGGCCGTCCGCGTCATCGAGCCGATTGACCCGGCCTCGATCAGCACCGCGCTGCCCGGCTCGACGGTTCAGGTCGTGGCCGGGTCCGTCGAGGTCGGGACCGCGGCGGGGCGCTGCATCGCGAGCGCGGGGCAGTGGATCGTGCTGGACCGGCGGACGGGTGCGCCGCGGGCGGTCAGGCCGGAAGCCTACGCGGCCCTGATTGGGGCCGCGTGACGCCGGCTCGGGCAACCCCGGGACGTCCCGCGGCTGCGGCGCCGTGCGGGCACCCGCGCGGCAGCCCGGCGCGCCCTGCCGCGCGCGGTTCGATCGGGGCCATTGAACCCGCGGCGCACAGGTCGCGTTGACCGGCGGTGCCCTGCCTCCAGCCGGGCCGGTTCGTCACGGCGATGCCGAGAATGGGACCGGACCCCCGAACTCCGGCTTCACCAGGATCGAAGGTGACCGACCGAGCTTCACCCGCGATTCACGCCGCGCGGCCGAAGGTGGGGGCCTCAACGATCGATAAGGATCCTGCCCATGATCAACTGTCCCAAGGCCGTCGTCGCGGCCGTTATGCTCGGCGGCGTGGCGCTCGCTTCGGCGGGCGCGTCCGCGATGCCGATGGTCGACACGAGCCCGGCCGTGATGGCCCGCTCCGCCGACGGGTCCGCCGTTCAGGAGGCCTACTTCAGGCGCTTCGTCTTCCACCGCCACTTCGGCTTCCGCCGCCACTACGGTTTCCGCCGCGGGGTCTTCCACCGTCGGTTCCGCTGAGGCGCACGAGGGCGGAGACCGGGGTCGGGCGACAACGCGTGCCGTCCAGCCTCCGCCCGCGCCTCGGGCCCGTGACAGAGCCCGGCGCGGCCCCGGACGCCACCGGGGGCGCACCGCCGGGCACGGCCAACCGCCTGCCCGCGCCAGCCGCCGTGGCGGTCCCGTGCTGCGGCCGGTCCCGCGCGCCGCGGAGGCCGCTTTCCCTCGCGAACCGGGCCGGTCTGGTTTCATGGGGGAGCGGTCCCGATGCGGTCGACACCTCGTTCCCGTCCGGTATCACCGCGCGGGAACAAGCCGTCCTGTTCGCGATCATCGCTGGCGCCCGGCGATAGCCGGGTCGTGGCCCTGCGACGCCCCGGAGAGGCTCACGGCCAGGATCGCGACCGGCTCGCGGTCGCGGAAGCGGTGCGCGTTGCAGCCGCCCGCCGCCGTCGACCAGCGCCGCTTCACCCGACGGGATGATCGCGAGGCCGTCCTCGTGCAAGCGTCGCTGCGACGACCAGCCGCCCGGTGGCACCGCGACGTGCGCCGCCTGAAGCCGCAGAACCCGGCGCCCTTGCTGATGTGGCGCATGATGCGCCCCCGGGCTCCCTGAAGGACCTCGGGCGACATCCCTCCTTTGGGCTCCGGCGTGACGCGGGATGGAGTCGAGCTTGGGCGCGGCAATAACCCCCCCGGGTTGTCCACACAAAGTTTTACGGCAGGGCACACAGGTTCCGGAACACGCGGAACGCCGACCTCGGCCCAGGCACGATTTGGCGACGGCACGCCTGAGCCGTCAGGCTGAACGCCCCGTACCAGCACCGCTGCGACTCTTAGTTGATGTTCCGGCATCTTCTCCATCTTTGCCGTGCATCGTCGCCGCGAGGATGGCTGGGGAGAGCCGACATGGTTGGAAGCGCCGCACTCTCGCGTGCGAGGGCGTTCATGAAACGGCACGGGACCAAGCTCTTCGACGGCTCCTTGCTGGCGCTGGTCACGCTGGTCGCCCTGTTCTACGCCTACGAGATCGACGTTTTCGCCAACGTGGACGGTGCCCCGGACAAACCGCACACCATCGAGCTCGACGAGGTGCTGGCGGTCTCGGCCCTGTTCTGCGGCGGCCTGACGGTTTTCAGCATCAGGCGGTTGCAGGAAGCCCGCCGCGAGACCGCCCGGCGGCTCGCGGCCGAGCGCGAAGCGCGCACCCTCGCGCTCCATGACCCCCTGACGGGCCTGCCCAACCGTCGGCAGTTCGACGCCGCGCTCGGGGCCGCGGTGGCCGCGCCGCCGCGCGCCGGCGCGAGCCACGCCGTGTTCCTGCTCGACCTGAACGGCTTCAAGCGGGTCAACGACGTCTTCGGCCACCCGACCGGCGACGACCTGCTCATCCAGGTCGGGGCCAGGCTCGGCCGCGCCGCGGGCAGCAACGACCTGGTGGCCCGGCTCGGCGGCGACGAGTTCGCGGTTCTGTCGCCGCACATGGCCGACCCGGAGGCCGCCACCGGCCTCGCGCTCCGGCTGATGGAGGCGCTCGCCTCGGACATCCGCACCGGCACGGGCGACCACCGGGTCGGCACGTCGATCGGCCTCTCCCTGTTTCCGCAGGACGGCGACACGGCGCCCGAACTGCTGCGCAAGGCCGACATCGCGCTCTACCGGGCCAAGGCCGACAAGGATTTTTCCCCATCGTCCATGCGCTTCTTCGAGCCGGGGATGGATGCCCAGGTCCGCGAACGCGCGATCCTGGAACGCGAACTGCGGGCGGCCATCGCCTCGGAGACCATCCGGCCCTTCTACCAGCCGATGGTCAAGCTCGACACCGCCGCCGTCGAGGGGTTCGAGACCCTGGCGCGCTGGCACTCGCCCGTGCTCGGGATCGTGGAGCCCGCCCGCTTCCTGGCGCTCGCCGCGGATCTCGGGCTCATCGGGCAGCTGGCCGGTCAGCTCCTGGAACGGAGCTGCATCGACGCGCGCGCGTGGCCCAAACACGTCAAGCTCGCCTTCAACCTGTCGGGCCCGCTCGTCGCCGACGCCACCTTCAGCCTGCGCGTGCTCGCCATCCTGGCTCGCACCGGGTTGGAACCGGGGCGGCTCGAACTCGAAATCACCGAAAGCGCCCTGGTGCGCGACCTGGAGACCGCGCGGCGGACGCTGGGGAGCCTGCGCGAGGCCGGGGTCCGGGTCGCGGTTGACGATTTCGGCACGGGCTATTCCAGCCTGTACCACCTGCGCGCCTTCAAGGTGGACAAGATCAAGATCGACCGCAGCTTCGTGCGGGGCATGACGCGGGACGCGGACAGCGCGGCGATCGTGCGCGCGCTCGTGGGCCTGGGCGTGGGCCTCGGCCTGCAGGTCGCCGCAGAGGGCGTGGAAACCGCGGAACAGGAGCGCCTCCTCCGCAACCAGGGTTGCGCCCAGGCTCAGGGTTACCGCTCCAACGCGGTGGTCGACGCGGCCCAGGCCCGAGAGATCGCGGCAAGAGGTGCGGGGCAAAGGTCCGGCGAGCCGCGTCCCGCGACGGCCTGACCGGCGAGAGCGGTCGTGAACGAGCTTCGGTCGCCGAGCCACAGCCCCCCGCGACGCGCGGACCCGGGGAGCGACCCGAGCAAGGGCGGGAGAGGGGCGCGCGGCGGCGGCCCTAATTGGGCGAAAACCGGACGAACCGGGCACGGCCCCGCGAAACAAGGGTGCGAAGCCTTCAGGGAGCGCCCCCTCGCCTCGGCGACGATGGCCCGACGGACCTGGTTCGATCACGGCGCCACGGCCTTGAGGCAGGGGTGCGATCTCCGGTTGACGCGATGCTTGCCGAGCAAGGGCTTCCGCCCCGCGCAGGAGGGCGAAGGACGGTAAAATTAACCGGAGATCGCGGGCCGGCTCTGAAACGCCTCACCTTGCCCGAACCCGGAGCCTGCGGTACGGAAAGCAGCAAGCTTCCTTTTTCAACGTTTTCATGTGACCAGTGGACATTAGTCATGCGCGTTGCTAGCTCGGCGGCAAGTCCTTCAACAATGCGCGGCGCGTCACCCAGTGCGTTGAAGGCGTTGGCCATCGCGGCCCGGAGCTTTGGCATCACGGTCAGCCCGGATCAGGTGATCCGCGACCAGCAGATCACCGCGGCCGAGCTGTCCCCGGCGGAGCTGATGCGGTGCGCCGGCGCGGTCGGCCTGCGCGCGCGGGGGTTGCGGACGCGCTGGGCCGAGCTCGGCACGGTGGGCAAGGCGCTGCCGGCCATCGTGATCCTGCGCGACGGCTCGGCCATGGTCCTGGTGGGCACCGACTTCGGCCCGAACGGCGAGCGCGTCCACCTGCTCGACCCGGCCCTGAACGGCGAAGCGCCGATGACGCTGGGCCGCGACCAGTTCATGTCCGTGTGGGGCGGCTCGCTGATCCTGCTCCAGCGCGACATCTCCCTCGCCGACGAGGAGCAGCCCTTCTCCATCCGCCTGCTCGCGGCCCTGATCATGCGCGACGGCCGCATCGTGCGCGACATCGCGCTGGCGGCCCTGATGCTGAGCATGCTCGCGCTGGCGCCGATCATGTTCTGGCGCCTGATGACCGGGTCCGCCCTCCAGTACCACGCCATGGGCACCTTCACGGTGCTGGTGGTCGTCATGGCGATCCTGGTCGCCTTCGAGACCGCCTTCGGCATGCTGCGCCGCTACCTGCTGCTGCGGATGACGACGCGGGTCGACGTCAAGATCACCACCGACATGTTCGCCCGCGTGCTGAACCTGCCCGTCGACTACTTCGAGCGGACGCCGGCCGGCATGACCCTGCACAAGATGCACCAGATCGGCCGGGTGCGGCAGTTCCTGATCGGACAGTTGTTCGGCACCGTGCTCGACTCGGGCGTGCTGCTGTTCTTCCTCCCCGTCATGTTCGCGTTCAGCCCGTCGCTCACCGCGATCGTGGTCGCGGTCGGCGCCCTGATCTGCCTGTGGATCGTGGCCATGCTGCCGGCCTACCGCCGCAAGAGCGGCGCCGTGGAGGGGGCGGAGGCCGCACGCGGCGTCCACCTGTCGCAAACGATCCAGGGCATCCGCACCGTGAAGTCGCTGGCGTTGGAAAGCCGGCAGCTCAGCGAGTGGGACGGGCTCACGGCCCGGGTCGCCCAGCTCCGGTTCGAGGAAGGAAACCTCGGCAACCTGATCCAGGGCGTGGTGACGCCGCTCGAACGCCTGATGGTCAGCGGCAGCCTGGCGGTCGGCGTCTACGTCGCGATCACCTCCAACGATCCCGTCTACGCGGGGACCTTGTTCGCCTTCGTGATGCTGAGCCAGCGGGTCGCGGCGCCCTTGATGCAGATGTCCCAGCTCATCCAGCAGTACGACGAGGCCCGCACCGCGATCGGCATGGTCGGCAGCCTCGTCAACCAGGCACCCGAGGAGGGCCGGTCGGGCCACGGGGTCCGCACGGAGCTTCAGGGTCACGTCGAGTTCGCCAAGGTGCGGTTCCAGTACAGGGGCGCGCTGAGGCCCGCCCTCAACGACATCTCCTTCGAGATCCCCCTCGGCACGACGCTGGGCGTGATGGGTCGGTCGGGGTCGGGCAAGACCACCATCACGCGGCTGATCCAGCGGCTGCACTCCGACTATCTCGGCCTCATCAAGATCGACGGCGTCGACGTCCGGCAGTACGACCTGACCCACCTGCGCTCGTCGCTGGGCGTCGTGCTCCAGGAGAACTTCCTGTTCTCCGGAACCATCCGCCAGAACATCACCATCGCCAAGCCCGACGCCAGCTTCGAGGACATGGTCCACGCGGCGCGGCTCGCGGGCGCCGAGGAGTTCATCGACAAGCTGCCCGGCGGCTACGAGACCTACATCTACGAGGGCTCGCCCAACCTGTCGGGCGGCCAGCGCCAGCGGCTCGCCATCGCCCGCGCGCTGATCACCAACCCGCGCATCCTGATCCTGGACGAGGCCACCAGCGCGCTCGACGCCGAGAGCGAGGCGATCGTCAACGCCAACATCGACCGCATCGCCCAGGGGCGCACGGTGATCACCATCTCGCACCGGCTGTCCTCGCTGGTCAAAGCCGACGCCATCATGGTGATGGACCAGGGAGCGGTAAACGACATCGGCAAGCACCACGAGCTCCTGGAACGCAACGAGATCTACGCCAACCTCTGGTACACGCAGAACGAGCACGCCGGGCCACCTCCCGCCCAGGCCCGGCCGCAGCTCGCCTACCGGGGCCCGCAAAGTGTCGCGTAGCCTCGTCCTCGCGCGGCCCGACCCGCGCGCCCTGCGGGTCATCCGGCAGTGGCAGTCGCCAACCGAGGAGATCCGTCACGCTCCCCACCCGCTGGGCGCCCGCGCGGCGGTTTGGACGCTGGCCCTGGTTCTGTCCGGCGCACTCGCGGCCACGCCCTTCATCCCCATCGAGAAGACCGTGCTGAGCGACAGCGGCGCGATCGTGTCGACCGAGGCGCTCACGACCTTTCAGGCGCTGGACCCGTCCATCATCCGCAGCGTGGACGTGAAGGAAGGGCAGCGGGTCGAGCGCGGGCAGCTGCTCGCGACGCTCGACCCCACCTTCGCGGCGGCCGACCTCGGCCAGCTGCAGCTCCAGGTCGCGGCCCTCGGGGCGCAGATCGCCCGCGCCCGGGCCGAACTCGCGGGCAAGCCTTTCGCCGTTCCTTCGACGGTCCCGCCCGAGGCGCTGCCGTCCTGGGCGCAGCAGAAGGCCCTGTTCGACCAGCGCGCCTCGCAATACGCCGCGCAGCTCAAGAGCCTGGACAGCAAGATCGGGGGCGCCCAGGCCACGCTGGTCAAGCTCGCGGGCGACGAGGCCCGCTACGCCGAGCGCGAGAAGATCACCCAGCAGATCGAGGACATGCGCAACACCCTTTACGGCAAGGGCGCGTCGAGCCTCCTCAGCCTGCTGGAGGCGACCGACACGCGCTTGCAGCTGCTCCAGTCGCTCGACGACGGCCACAACGGCCTTGCGGAGGCGCAGCACGACCTCGCCGCCGCGAAAGCCGACCGGGACGCCTTTCTCCAGGGCTGGGTCGTGGCGCTGAACGGCGAGCTCGTCACGGCGCAGAACGCGCTGGACACCGCCTCGGCGAGCCTGGAAAAGGCGGTCCGGCACCATGACCTCGTCCGCCTGACGGCGCCCGCGCCCGCCGTGGTGTTGCGCGTCTCCAAGCTGTCGGCGGGCTCCGTGCTCAAGCAGGGCGACGAACTGCTCCAGCTCGCGCCGCTGGACTCTCCCGTGGAGGCCGAAGTTCACCTGCTCGCGCGCGACATCGGCTTCGTGCGCCCGGGCGATCCCGTGGCGGTCAAGGTCGACGCCTACGACTTCTACGAGCACGGCGAGGCGCTGGGGCACCTCGCCTGGATCAGCGCCAACGCCTTCGCGGACGACGGTGAGGACGGCCCGTCGAAACCGGCCTATTACAAGGCCCGCGTCGCCCTCGACGCCCTGCGCTTCCGTGATCTTCCCGCCGACTTCCGGCTGGTGCCGGGCATGACGCTGCGGGCGGAGGTGAGGGTCGGCACCCGCTCGGTCTTCCGATACATCCTGGGTGGACTCCTGCGCGGCGTGGGCGACCCCATGCGCGGGTCCTGAAGCGGGGGCGCGGGCGCGGCATGTTCGGATTGCTCAAGCTGGGCCGGGCCCGGGCGCGCCGCAGGGCGGACGCGTCGTTCGGCGGCGGCAGGACCCACGAGGCCGCCGAGGCCTGGCGCGCGATGGCGGACGCCGGCGACGCGGAGTCGAGCTACCGGCTCGGCCGCTGCTACATCGAGGGCAAGGGGGTCATCCCCGCGCTGCCGGACGCGGTTCACTGGTTCACCCGGGCCGCGGAAGCCGGGCACGCGGAGGCGCAGTTCAACCTGGCCTCCATCTACCAGGCCGGCGACGCGCACGCGCCGAGCGACGCCGCGCGCTGGTACGAAGCCGCGAGCCGGGTCGATCCGGAGGGGGCAGAACGCAAGCGAAGCCTCCTGTTCCCGCGCGGCGTGGGCGTCGCCCGCGACCCGGCGCTCGCGTGCAAGTGGGCCGTGGCGGCGGCGACCAGGGGCAAGCCGGAGGCTCAGGCCCTGGCGGGCTTCTTTCACGCCCAGGGCTTCGGCTGCGAGCAGGACTTCGCCGAGGCGCGTCGCTGGTACGAGCGCGCCGCCGAGCACGGGGTCGCGCAGGCCCAGCTCGGGCTGGGCGCGATCTTCGGCAACGGGTTCGGGGTCGCGCGCGACGACGCGGCCGCCACGCTGTGGTACCGCCGCGCCGCGGCCAAGGGGAACCCGACGGCCCAGTACGCGCTCGCGACGCGGATCCTCGACGGCACCAGCCCGCCGTCCGAGCCCGGCGAGGCCCGCGCGCTGCTGCTCCGGGCGGCCGAACAGAACCACGCCCCCTCCCTCCACCGCCTGGCCGTGCTTCAGCTCGCCGGCGAGGCGGGGCTCGAACCCGACGTGGCGGAGGCCGAAACGCGGCTTCGCGCGGCCGCCAAGCAGGGCTACGTGCCGGCCATGGCGAGCTTGGCCGACCTGTTCAGCCGCGGCGGGGCCGTGGCGCCGAACCTCACCGAGGCCGCCAGGTGGTATCGCCAGGCCGCGGACGAGGGCGACGTGGGGGCGCAGTTCCTCCTGGGGCAGCTCTATGCGCGCGGCGAGGGTGTCCCCAAGATCATGAGCGAGGCGGTGCGCTGGTTCCTGCGGGCCGCCGAGGCCGGGCACGGGGTGGCGGCCTACAACGCGGCCGTCTTCCTGCGCGACGGGGTGGGCGTCCCCCGCGACGGGCAGGCCGCGGCGCGGTGGTTCGAGCGGGCGGCCGAACGGGGCATCGCGGCGGCCCGGGCCAAGCTGGGCCTGATGCTCGCCCAGGGGTCGGGCCCGGTCCCGGCCGACGCGGGCGCGGCGGTGCCGTGGCTCGCGGCGGCCTCCGAGGACGGCGACCTCGACGCCATGACGGCGCTGGCCGCGCTCCACATCGCGGGCGACGGCGCCCCCAAGGACCTGCGCCGCGCCGAAACCCTGCTGCGCGAGGCCGCCGGGCGCGGCCACCGGCCCGCGGTGCGCGGCCTGGGCCAGCTCTACCTCCAGCATGCGGCGGAAGGCGGCGCCCCCGACGGGGCCAGCCTCGACTGGTTCCGCGCGGCGGCCGAGGGCGGCGACGCGGACGCGGCCCTGATCCTGGCCACCATCCTGCTCGAAGGGCGCGGCCTTCCGCCCGACCCGGCCGGGGGCGCGGCCTGGCTGCGCCGCGCGGCCGAGGCGGGGCACCCGGAGGCGCAGTTCGAACTGGCCGTGCTGCACTGCAGGGGCGAGGGCGTGCCGCTCGACTTCGAGGCGGCCGTGAGGCTCTACGAGACCGCGGCGCGCGGCGGCCACCCGGTCGCGCAATACAATCTCGGCGTCATGCTGTGGCAGGGCAAGGGCGCCGCGCGCAACCCCGGCCAGGCGCTCGGGTGGATCGAGCGGGCGGCCGAGCGCAACATCTCGGAAGCCCAGGTGCGGCTCGGGCAGGTCTACCTGGCGGGCGAGGAGGTCGGGCAGGACATCGCCCTGGCGCGCCACTGGGCCGAGCGCGCGGCCCGCGCCGGCAACCCGGTCGCCCAAAGCCTTCTCGACGCCATCGACGGCGCGGCGCCCCGGGACGTCGTGCTTCCGGCCTTGCGCCAGGGCGCGTGAAAGCCGGCGCGTGGCCCCCCGCGTGACCCGACCCGCTCCTCCGCGCGACCTGACCGGCGCGACCGCACCGGCGCGGCCCGCCGTCGGTCCTCATGGGAGATCAACGTGATTGTTATCGTCGTGGGTCAGGGCAAGGGTGGGGTCGGCAAAACGACGCTTGCCGTCAACCTCGCGGGCGGCGCCGCCGATCACGGGCGTTCGGTGACCCTCATCGACGTCGATCCGCAGGGAAGCGCCACGCGGTGGGCCGAGCCGCGGAAGCTCTCGTTTCCCGTGCGCCAACAGGAGTACAGGGCCCAGGGCCAACTCGTCTGGGTCCGCGACGTGCTGAAAACGCCGACCGACCTCGTGGTGCTGGACCTGCCGTCGGGCTTCGGGCCGGCGTTCGACACGGCCGCGCTGATCGCCGATCTGCTGGTGGTTCCCTGCGGCCCGTCGAGCCTCGACATCAGCTCAGCGGAGGCGACGGTCGCGAAGGCGCGCGAGGTCCGGCGCAACGACAACCCGTCCGACCGCCTCAAGATCACCCTCGTGCCGACCCGTGTGGATCATCTGCACGAGGAAAGTGCCCAGATCGGCGACATCCTGGCCGGGTTCGGCGAGCCGGTCGGGCCGGCGCTGAGCTACGACATCGACTTCGTGAGGTCGTTCACGGCCGGCGTGACGGTGTCGGAACTCCCCGGCCCGTCGCGGGCCGCCGAGCAAGCCGACCGGCTTTCCATGTTTCTGCTCCGCCAGGTTCTTCCGCGGTTGGACGTGGCCAAGGGCGGGACGGATCGCGACGCCAGTCCGAGCCGCGCGGGGCGGTCCCGGTCAAACAGCCGGACGAGGGAAGAATGGTAGACCAGCCCCGCATCCCACCGAGTTCCGCCCCGTCCGGCGACCGCGGAACACGTGCGCGGCGCCGCTTCCGCCCCGGGGACGCGGGACAGGCCGCCTTGCCCGCGCGGCGGCCCGAGCCAACGAGAGCACCGCACCGATGCTGAGCCGCGCGCCCTCCCACGTCATCGAGCCGTGGCGATCGAAAACCGACACGGTGGTGGGGCGGCGGGGCCCGTCCCTGGGCAGCCCGACCGTCTGGGCGCTGGTCGGCATGATGGCCGTGCTGGCCGGCATCGCGCCCTGGATCCAGGTCGACCGCATCGTGACGAGCACGCGGGGCCGGATCGTCGCGACCGAGGCCGTGCGCACGTTCCAGGCGCTCGACCCTTCCATCATCAGGACGGTCGACGTCAAGGAAGGCGAGGAGGTCGGGGCGGGGCGGTTGCTGGCCACGCTGGACCCGACCTTCGCCGACGCCGACGCGGAAGGGCTGCGCCGGCAGGTGGGCGGGCTCGACGCCCTGATCAGCCGGGCGAGAGCCGAGCAGGACGGCAAGCCCCTCGCGCTCGGCACCGATGCCGCGGACCCCGACCCCTACCCGATGCTCCAGCAGCGGCTGTTCGGCAGCCGGGCCGCCCAGCTCCGTGCCCAAATCCTGTCCTTCGACGAGAAGGTCGCCGCCGCCAAGGCCGCCATCACGCGCATCGAGGCGGACCAGGTCCACGTCGAGGACCGGGAAAAGATCGCCCGGCAGATCGAGGGCATGCGCGACACCCTCTACAAGAGCGGCTCGTCCAGCCTGCTGAACCTGCTCCAGGCGAGCGACGCCCACCTCGAACTCGAACGGTCTGTCGAGAACAACCGGAACAGCCTGGCCGAGCTGCACCAGCAGGTCGCGGGCCTGCAGTCGGACCGCGAGGCCGCCGTGCAGCAGTGGTACGCGGCGAGCAGCCAGGAACTGGTCACGGCCGAGACCCAGCGCGACGCGGCCCGGGCCTCGCTCGACAAGGCCGTGCGGCACGCGGACCTCGTCCGCCTCACCGCCTCGAAGCCCTCGGTGGTGCTGACCCTGACCGAACTGTCGGCCGGCTCCGTGCTCAAGGAAGGCGACCCCGTGCTGACGCTGATGCCGCTCGACGCCCCCATCAAGGCGGAGATCGCGTTCTCCGCCGCGGACATCGGCTTCGTCAAGCCGGGTGATCCCGTATCCCTGAAGTTGGACGCCTTCAACTACGCGGAGCACGGAACCGCGCAGGGCCGAATCGACTGGATCAGCCCGGGCGCGTTCAAGACCGACGAGTCCGACAAGCCGACGGCCCCCTATTACAAGGCGCGGGTCACGGTGGAGGCCGTGAACCTCATCAACCTCCCGGCCGGGTTCCGACTGATTCCGGGGATGACGCTCGTGGCCGACATCAACACCGGCCGCCGGTCGCTCGCGGGATCGGTCCTCGGCGTGCTGGTTCACGGCCTGGGCGAAGCCCTGCGGGAACCCTGACGCCCGTCGCGACCGCAGCTGCAAGCCAACGGGGGAGCAGGCCTGTTCCGCGACGTCGACGAGACGCGCGGAGCGCAGGCGGACCACCGCCCGGCTCGCGGAACTCCGCTTGACGGCACCCCTTCCGGGACGCACCGGGTTTATGCGGCGTTATGTCGCAAAAAACTCGTTTTGGAGCGCGGAAGCTACATTGGTCATCAGGCGCAATGCCGCCAGTAGAGTCCGATTTTATAATATCAGGCGAAGTTGTGCCGCGTCCTCAGGCAGAGCGCGCGTCCGCGCCGCACGGTGGCTACAGCGTAGGCAATCGCGCCCGGGCAAATCCTTCCACACCTCTGATTCGCGGTGTTTTCTGACATAAATTATTCATTTCCCTGACGAATTAAATTTTTCCATTCACCTCTGGCTGAACTTTTCCGCCACAAAAAGCAAATTGGTTCCCGATCCGTTAAAAACCCGCTTGCAAATATAGCCTTTGTTCCTGTACCGGTCACCTCGGATAAACCGAAGCCCAGAGGTGGGTCGACCGTGGCCATGGAAGAGACGCGAAGCCTCTCCCTCGACGTGAAAACCGGACTTTACGTGCTTCGCTATCTCAGCAGCGCGGATCCCCGGAACGCGCCGTCGGCTTCCGTCCGGCTGACGCCGGGCGGGACGGGTGACGTCGACTTCGTGTCCGCGCCCGGGCTTCCGGAGCAGGAGCTCGCCGCCCCGGGAAGCAGCATCGTGCTGCTCACCCGCCGGCCGGGCTCGGTCGACATCGTGCTGCGGGCGCTGCCCGGGTCGTCCAACATGGACGCCCGCTTCAGCCTGGACCTGCTGGCAGCGGGTGCGGAATCGTCGTTGTCCTGGGACGCCGGGCGGCACGCTGCCGACGGCAGCAGGATCGGCGGACCCGGGTGGGACGTGGCGGTCCCCGAACTCGAAGTGGAGGGGCACGTCGCCCGGCGGGGTGACGTGGCGGCGGACGAGACGGGGTGGATCGCCGGGCCTCGCTCGCCCTCGCCGATCGAGGGTTTGACCATCCGGTGCACGTCGCCGGGCGTCGGCATCGCGGCGCAGTCGATGGGCACCCGGGAGCGGGGCCGCTGGTCGGTTTGGCAGTCTCCGGCGAGCTTCGTTGGAACGCGGCAGCAGGCCGATCCCCTGGTGGGTCTCAGGTTGCGGCTGGTGGGCCCGGAAGCGGGCGGCTTCCAGCTCCAGGCCGAGACCCTCTTCCTCGGCGCCCCGGTTGCGAGCCGGATCGGCTCGGACCTGGAGCTGACGTCGCAGAGCGGAACAGACCCGCTGGTCGGTCTCCGCCTCGCCCTGATCCCTGCGGCGACCCCGCAGGTGGAGACCGTGGCAAGCAGAACGTCACGGGTGCGTGTCTTCCGCTAGAGCCGATATTGAATAGTGATTTGGAGGTGAGTTATGGACCCGACTGACGGAACATACACTGGTGGTGGATCGAACAACTCGCCCGGCACGGGTGGGGCCCCGATTAGCGGCAGCAACGGGGAGACGGTGACTGCTGGCAACAATCATTACCGGTACGAAGTTCTTTCCGGGAGCGACGTTTACATCAAGACGAGCCATCCGGCTTCGTTCAACGTGGACTCCGGCGCCAGGGCCGATCTGTCCGCGTCTCCGGACGTCCCGGTGACCCTCAGGTCGACGCAGGGGTCGGCGACGCTGGTCGGCAACGGCGGGCAGGACACGATCCGGTCGCTGGTCGGCAACGACACGATCTACGCGGGCGGTGACAGCAAGGTCTTCGGGGGTCCGGCAGGCGACACGATCTACGGCGGTCGCATCCCCGGCGCTCACGACACGATCACCACGGGCACCGGCGGCGACTCCGTCCAGCTCTACACGGGCTCGAACAAGGTCAACGGCAGCGCCAACGACACCATCAGGGCCGGCAACGGTCACGACACCATCTTCGGCGGAACGGGCCCGGAGACGATCTACGGCGGCAAGAACACCACCATCTACGGCGGTGGCCAAGCCAAGATCCATGCCGGCAGCAACGACACCATCAGCGTGAGCGGGCACGACACGCTGTTCGCGGGCAAGGGCACCAACTCGGTGTCCACCGCCAAGGGCAGCCACACGACCATCGACGGCAACGAGGGCGGCAAGCTCACGGTCTACCTCGGCAAGGACGCGAGCGGCAACGACACGATCTTCGGCGGCGCGAATGGCCACGGCCAGGTGACGATCAACGTGAAGTACGGTTCGGGCCAGGACACGATCAGCTCGACGAAGGACACCGACGGCCGCACGGTCGTCAACTTCGCCGGTGGTCAAACGCTCCACGTCAGCAACGTCACGATCGACTTCAACGACGGCACGCACACGAAGATCCCCTGAGACTTCGCGGAGCGATGAAGCGGTCTGCGCCAGTCGCTTCCCCCGTGGTCCGGCCCGTCCGGGTCACGGGGGAACGACGTCGCGGGCTTTACGGCCCTCGCCCGATGGCGAGCTGATCCAATGCCGGCCGGCGGCGGCAGCGACCTGCGGGATCGCGGGTCGCCCGACGAGAGTGCGTCCCTCCTCGCTTTCGCCGAGGCGGACCGCCGCTGCCGGGCCCGACGTCCCCCGCATCCGCGCGACCTCATCGCGCGCTCGGTCGCGCTCGACCAACTCGGCCGGCCGGAAGCCGCCGAAAAGGACATCGAGGTCGCGGCCGGATGGTCGACGGGTGAGCCGGACGTCGAGGGGGCCGTCCTGCGCCGGGGCAGCCCGGCGCGGCGCAGGGCCAGCGCCGGCGCGGTGCTGGGCCGCGACCGGGTCCCGCGGGGCGACGCGGCAGCGGCCCTGGCCTGCTTGGCCGGTGCGGGCACCCAAATCTTCCTGACGGCGTCGCGCGAGGTCGGGGGTGCCCGTGCCCGTGTCTACGCGTCCCGTCCCAACCCGGTGACGCTCGTGGTCCGCGCCGGGGCGGCCGGAGCGGCGCAGGTCGTCGGGCCCCGGATGCCAAACCCTGTGCCGCACGAGGCGGGATGGTGGGCCGTGGTGTTCGACCTCGTCCTCGACGACGCCGAACCCGTTGAGCTGCGCGCTCAAAGCCGCAGTGCCCGGTCGGAGCCAACGATCCTGTATCCCCGCGCAACGGTCGGGGTAGCGCGCGTAGCGCGGGGGCGGCCCGGCCCGGCCCGGGGCGGCGTCACCGCTGTGGTGCCGATCTACGGCGATCCGGCCAGCCTGTCGGCGTGCCTGGCCTCGCTCGCGGCCCAGTGGCTTCCCGGGCTGCGGATCGTCGTGGTGGACGACGGCAGCCCCGTAGCCGAGGTGAGCCGTCTCGGCCGCGACTTCTGCGGAGCGAGGGGCCGCCTTTACTTGCGCGCCGGCCTCAACGCCGGCTTCGCGGCCGCCGTCAACCGGGCGCTGGACGCCATCCCGACGGGCGACGTCCTGATCCTCAACTCCGACGTCGTGCTTCCGGCAGGCGCGGTGGAGCGCTTGACGCGGGCCGCCGGACAGGCCGGGGTGGGAACGGTCTCGGCCCTGTCCAACGACGCGGGCCACACGAGCTTCCCGGTTCCCTTCGGGCCCAACCCCTGTCCCGCGCCGGAGGCGGCCGGCGCGGCGGACAGGGCCGCGCAGGCCTGCAACGCGGGCCGCGTCGTGGACGTGATCGCGGGCCTGGGATCGTGCCTCTACGTGACCCGGGCATGCCTCGACCGCGTGGGGCCGCTCAGCGCCGCCTACGGGCGCGGCTACTACGAGGACGTGGATTTCTGCCTCCGGGCGCGCGAGCGGGGTTTCCGCAACGTCGCCGCGCCCGACGTCTACGTCGCCCACGCGAGCGGGCGCTCGTTCGGGGGCGCCCGCCCCGCCCTGGTCGCCCGGAACCGCGCCGTGCTCGACGCGCGGTTCCCCGGCTACACGGCCGCCGCCGCGGCCTCGATCGCAGCCGACCCGCTCGCGCGGGCGCGGGGACGCATGGAGGAGGCGGTCGGGATCGGCACGACCTCCACCGTCCTGGTTGTCGGCGGCCCCGCGGACGACCTCGCGCGTCTCGACCGGCTTAGGGCCGGGATCAAGCCCGGGACCGCGGTGATCGCGGCGGAGTGGCGCCTGCGCGCGGGTGCGGTGGAGGTCGACCTCCGGGCTCACCCCGCGGGCCTGCCGCACGCGCTCTCGTTCCGCCTCGACGCGGGAGGGCGGGCGAGGCTGCGGGCCTATCTGTCCCGCCTTCCGAACCCCGCCGCGGAGGTGCTGGGGTGGGATGCCGTTCCGCCCGCCCTGCTCGCGACCCTCGCGGAGGCGGAGGTTCCCCTGTCGCGGCTGATCGACGGGCCTGCCGAGGCCGAAGCCCTGTCCCGCGCGGCCGAGCCCGCGCGGCGGATGGCGGTGCCGGCCGACCGCATGGCGGCCGCCGCCCTGGGCCGCGACACCCCGGCGG
>CAXTDZ010000074.1:0-20024 GCA_964243035.1 uncultured Lichenihabitans sp. | reverse complement strand
GTGTCCGCGGGGCCGCCCGCCGCGCCCGCGCCGGCGCCGCGGCCCAGCCTGCGGCGGATGCTGCTCGACACGCCGTCCCGCTTCTCCTTCGACGCGGCCGTGGCGGCGGCCATGCGGGCGAGCCGGCGGGGGGAGCCCGGCGCCGCGGCGCGATTCGAGGCCGCGCTGGGCCTGCCGTTCGTGCCGAGCGACGTGCTCGCGGTCCGGCCCGCGCCCGACGGCGGCTTCTCGATGCGGACCGGCCTGCTCGGCCTGACGGGCCCGGGCGGCATCCTGCCCCGCCCCTACACGGACCTCGCCAACACCGAGGCGCGCCAGCGCTCGGGCGCCCTGGGCCGGTTCTTCGACCTGCTGGCGCAGCGCCCGCTGGCCCAATTGGCGCAGGCCGGCATCAAGTACCGGCCGCACCGCAGCGCCGAGGCCGCGGCGGTCGAGGGCGGCGACGCGGCGCACCCGCCGCGGGACGGGATGCGCGAGGGCCTGCTGGCGCTCTTGGGCTACGCCGAGCCGGGCCTGCTGAACCGGCTGCGCCCCGGCCCCGACCCGCTGCTCTACTATTCCGGCCTGTTCGCGGCGCGGCCGCGCTCCGCCGGGCGGCTCGCGGGCATGCTGTCCGAATGGCTCGGGCAGCGGGTCGAGGTGGAGCAGTTCGCGGGGAGCTGGCTCGCGCTCGCCAAGGATCAGATGTCGCGGCTGCCGGAGGGCGGGGCGGGCCAGTTCAACCGGCTGGGTGTCGACGCCGCGGCGGGCGCCCGCGCCTGGGACATCCAGTCGGGCGTGAGCCTGCGCGTCGGCCCGCTCACGCTCGCCCAGTTCGAGGCCCTGCTGCCGGGCCGCCCGCTGCTCGGCGCCCTCGCGGCCCTGGCCCGGGCCTACCTGGGCGAGGAGATCCACGTCACGATCAACCCGGTGCTCGCGGCGGCCGAGGTGCCGTTGCCGCAGCTCAGGCCCGACGCCCCGTCCCGGCTCGGCTGGACCGGCTGGCTGCCGGTGACCGGGGGCCGCAGGGAGGACGCGGACGAGGCCAGGTTCAAGGCACGCGCCACCGAGGTCGCGGGCGGGGCGTGAGGCCGGTCGGGCGGTGCCGCCGTGGGCGGCGAGCCCGGGCCGGTGGCGTGGGCCACCGCCGCCACCGAGCCGAGATGCGGGTGCGGTTCGAACGGCGCGCGCGAGGCTGGCCGCGCGTCCTGCCGGTTGGCGGCGGACGCGGTGCCGCGCCCGACCCGGGGCACGTTACCGTCCGGCTCGCGGCCACGCCTCGTCCGGCCGATCGCGGGCGCCGTGGATCACGGTCGGGATCGTGATCCACGCGACGCTCAACTGCGACGACCCCTGCAAAACGCGCAGTGTATCTCCGTGTAGGAAAGGTTCAGATCGAAGATCTGCTTCAGAATGGTCGAGAGCAGGATTTGTGAAACCTCAAGCCGGTTGCGAACCGTTATGACGTCGCAGTCCTCATAGGCCGCACCGTAGGCGACCGACGCATACGTCTCGCCCGCTTCGTTGTGCCGATGCCGGCCTTTGGCTCCCGCATCGGTGTTGGTGTACTTCTGCAGCAGGTAATCGGGTGACGTGTCGGGGTTCAAGGTCTCGAAGATGGTGCCCTGACCCTGCATGAAAGGGCCGAGGCCGATGTCCGTCGTCGGATGCCCGTGGGCGGAGTAATAGTGAAGTTGGACGTCTGTGTGTCCGAGCCCCATGGTGTTGTGGAGTGACCAGGCCTTGCCCCCGTGAGCCGTGATGAGACACGACGTGGCGTCTCGTCCCGGCACGTGCCAGCGGAACAGACGGTGGCCGATTTCTTCCTTTTGCGCTTGCATTTGCCGCTCCCAGGCGCGCAACCGTGCATGCCCAGCACCGTTACTTGCCAGGACCGGGTTACAGCAGTTTTGCAGTCCTGAGCCGCAGTGTGACGGATGTAATCCATGCGAGGGGCGCCGATCGGCAGATGACGGCCCCCGAGTGAAACCGCTCCGGGGCCGCGTCGCTGGGCCCGGGAGGGAACGCGGCGCGCAGTCCAAAGCAGGCGACGCCAGAACGGCTGTTCGGGATGTCCCCGCGTCGGCATCGAAGGCGGTGTCGCGCCGCTCCCGCCTCACCCAAAGGAAACCGGCGTCCCGCGGCAAATCAGAATTGACCCGCGCCGGGGCCAAACCTACGGTCCCGGCGGCGAGCGGACCCGCGGACGAGGTCCGCCGCCCGTGCCTCTGCACGCGACGTTTCGGGAGGGGACTTTGGGAAAAACAGCAACGGCCTTGGCCGCGGTCGCGATCGGCTTGGGGGCGGTGGTCGGCGGCGCGCAGGCGGAGGGCAAGAAGGTCACGGTCGCGCTCGTTCCGGGCCTGACCACGGACGCCTTCTACATCACCATGCACCGGGGCGCCCAGGACGCCGCCAAGGCGCTCGGGGTCGACCTCGTCTTCCAGGGCGCGCCCGAGTTCAACCCCGTGCAGCAGACCCCCGTCCTCGACGCCGTGATCGCGCGCCACCCCGACGCGATCCTGATCGCGCCCACCGACAAGACCCAGCTCGTCCAGCCGCTCAAGAAGGCCGCCGACGCCGGCATCCCGGTCATCACCGTCGACACGTTCATCGGCACCGGCACCTACCAGACGGGAGCCGGCAGCGCCGACTTCCCGCTGTCCTACGTCGCGTCCGACAACGTGCTGGGCGGCAGAATCGCGGCCCGCGCGCTCGCCAAGGCGATCGGCGACAAGGGCAAGGTGTACGTGTCCAACATCAAGCCGGGCGTGTCCACGACCGACCAGCGCGAGGAAGGCTTCAAGGAGGAGATGAAGGCCCACCCCGGCATCACGGTCCTGCAGACCCAGTTCAACGACGACGACGCCAACAAGGCCGCCTCGCAGCTCCAGTCCGTTTACGCCCGCAACCCCGACCTCGCGGGCGTGTTCGGCGCCAACCTGTTCTCGGCCATCGGGGCGGGCAACGGCGTCCAGCAGGCGGGGCAGGAGGGCAAGGTCAAGGTGGTGGCCTTCGACGCGCCCACCACGATCGTGGGCAACATCAAGTCCGGCCTGATCACCGCCGCGATCGCCCAGCACCCGGCCGAGATCGGCTACTACGGCGTGGTGTCGGCCTACGCGCATCTGACCGGCCACTCGATCCCCACCACGATCGGCACCGGCTTCACGGTCATGGACAAGTCCAACATCGACGATCCCGACACGGCCAAGTTCATCTACACGAACTGACCGGACCCGTGCCGCCGCCGAGGCGGCGGTACGAGTCCACCCCGGGGCCGCGAAGCCGGGTTGATCGCTGCCGGGTGATCCCCTTCGCCCCTTGAGGGGCGAAGGGCACTAACCGGCAACGATCGACCCGCGCTCAAACCCCGGGTTTCCACCCACCGACGGAGCCGCGCTTGGCCAGTCTCACCCCCTCCGAGGCGCTGCGCGCCCCGGCTCCACGCGGCGCCCCAAAGCTCCTGCTGCTCGCCGCGCGCCTCAGGGCGTGGCTCTTCCTCGTGCTCCTGCTCGTCCTGTTCGAGGCCTGGGCGCGGGTCAGTTTCGGGGCGAGCTTCGTGGTGTCGAGCTACAACGCCCAGTCCATCGCGGTGTTCGCGGTGGCGCCGCTGCTGCTGGCGCTCGGCGAGACCTTCGTGATCATCGCGGGCGGCATCGACCTGTCGGTGGGCTTCATCATGGGCCTGTCGGCCGTGATCGCCGCGCAGGGCGCCAACCTCGCGGGCGCCGTGATGCCGGAGTTTCCGGCCATGCTGGCGGGCGTGGCCGCGGGGCTCGCGGTGTCGCTGGTCCCGGGCGCCGTCAACGGCTGGCTCATCTCCAAGCTGAAGGTGCCGCCCTTCATCGGCACGCTGGGCATGTTCGGCGTGGCGCGGGGCGCGGCCTTCCTGCTGGCCTCGGGCACCACGGTGCCGGTCAGCAACGGGCCCTTCGCGACGCTGGGCAACGGCCGCGTGGGCGGGGTCCCCATCGTGGTGGTCATCACCGCGCTGTTCCTCGCCCTGATGAGCTACCTGCTGAGCCAGACCCGGTTCGGCCAGCACACCTACGCGGTGGGGGCGAGCGAGCAGGCCGCGCTCCGGGCCGGCATCAACGTCGGGCGCCACACCCGCAAGCTGTACCTGCTGTCGGCGCTCTGCGCGGGCCTGGGCGGGGTGCTCTACACGGCCCGCTTCACGGCGGGCGCCGCGCAGGCCGGCGAGCCGCTCCTGCTCGACTCCATCGCGGCCGTGGTGATCGGCGGCGCCAGCCTGTTCGGCGGCTCCGGCACGATCCTGGGCACGGTCGCGGGCGCGCTGGTGATCGCCGTGATCCAGTACGGCCTCGTCTTCATCGACGTGGAGCCGTTCTGGCAGTTCGTGGCGGTGGGCGTGGTGATCATCATCTCCGTGCTGGTGGACCAGACCCAGCGCAAGCTCGGCGGGGAGCGCTGATGAGCGCGGTGGCCTCGCCCGTGACGGCACCGGTGCTGGACGTTCGCGGCGTGTCCAAGCGGTTCGGCGGCGTGGAGGCGCTCAAGGGCGTGTCGCTCGCGCTCCACCCCGGCGAGGTGGTGGCGCTCGCGGGCGACAACGGCGCCGGGAAGTCGACCCTGACCAAGATGATCTCGGGCGTCTACGGGCCCGACGGCGGCGAGATCCGGCTCGACGGCGCCCCCGTGCGCTTCGCGACCCCCGAGGCCGCCCGCGAGGCCGGGATCGAGACGATCTACCAGGACCTCGCGCTCGCCGACAACCTGTCGATCGGCGCCAACATCTTCCTGGGCCGCGAGCCGATGCGGCGCGCGCTGGGCGTGCTGCCCGTGCTGGACCGCGGCCGGATGGCTGTGGCCGCCAGGGAGACCATGGCCCGGCTCGACTTCCACGTGGACCGGCTGGACGCGCCGGTGGGTCGCTTCTCGGGCGGCCAGCGGCAGGCGGTGGCGATCGGCCGCGCGATTTACTGGAACGCGCGGGTCATCCTGATGGACGAGCCCACCGCCGCGCTCGGCGTCCCGGAGCAGCGCAAGGTGCTGGCCCTGATCCGGACCCTGAAGGCGCAGGGGCGCGGCGTGATCTTCATCAGCCACAACCTCCAGGACATTTTTGCCGTCGCGGACCGGATCGTGGTGCTGCGCCGCGGCAGCCTCGCGGGCGAGCGCCGGATCGGCGACACCACGCACGACGAGGTCGTCAAGCTGATGATCGGCGGCTGAGGGTTTCGATGTCCACGCCCCGCGCGGCCAGGAAGGCGTCGAGCTCGGCCCGGCTGGCCGCCCCCTCCATGGGGCCGAGCCTGCCCACCGCGCAGGCGCCGCTCGCGGCCGCGTAGGCCAGGCAGGCGGGCGGGGGAAGGCCGCGCAGCCACGCGCTCACGAAACTCGCCCCAAAGCAGTCGCCCGCCCCGGTCGGGTCGACCTCCTCGACCGGGAAGCCGGGCTGGTGGATGGCGCCGCCCGCGTCGTGGTAGGTGGCGCCCGCGGCCCCTTGCTTGCGCACCACGGCCCGGACGCCGCGTCCCAGGATCTCGGCGACCGCCGCCTCTTCCCCAGTCGCGTCCGTGAACAGGACGAGTTCCTCGCCGCTCGGCAGGAACAGGTCGCAACCGCGGAACACGGCCTCGCAGGCGTCGCGCAGGCCGGGCAGGCCGAGCATCTCCGGCCGCAGGTTGGGGTCGAACGAGAGCGTGCCGCCGCGCGCCTTCACGGCCTCGGCCGCCGCGCGCACGACGCCCACAACCGCGGGCGCGGCCAGGGCCGTGCCGGTGACGTGCAGGTGGTCCGCGCGGTCGATCGCGGCCCGCGCCGCCTCCCCGAGCGCGACGCGGCCCGAGGCGCTGTGCCGGATGTTGAACACGAAGGCGCGGCTGCCGTCCGGCCGGTAGCGGACGAAGGCGCTGCCCGTGGCGGCCTCGGGGTCGACCACCACCGCGCGCACGTCCACGCCGTCCCGGGCCAGCCGGTCGAGGTTGAGGCGCCCGAAGTCGTCGTCGCCCACGCAGCCGATCATCGCGGCGGGCTGCCCGAAGCGCGCCGCCTGGTCGATGAAGATCGCAGGCGCCCCCGACGGGAAGGGCCCCAGCAGGGCCATGGGCTCCCGGAAGCCGTCGCCGCGCTCGGTCGCCATGATCTCGACGAGGATCTCGCCGACCGTCAGGATCGATTTCATCGCCGGCTGCCTCCGCGCGTCACCGCGCAGGATCGCACGATTGGTTGCGGTCGAGGAACAGGCACTGGTGCCGGGTCATGCCCTTCCTTTCACGGCCTTCACGGATCTTCGCGACGTGACCGTTATGCCCTTCGCCCCGCTCGCGGGGAGAAGGCGCCCGACAGGGCGGATGAGGGGTCTTTCGGCGCGTGGCCCCACCCTCATCCGTCCTTTGGACACCTTCTCCCGCCCGGGGCGGGAGAAGGGCAGGACCGGCGTCGCTGGTTGCAAGCCGGACCTTGCACGGCTGCCGGGGCCGGACCGGAGGACGCGGCTCCTCAGTAGCCGAGCGCCATGCCGTCCTTGCGGTGGTCGGAGGCCCCCGTCAGCACGCCGGTGTCCCAGTCGATGGCGACCGCCTGCGCGCCGCCGATCGCCCAGGAGGGCGGCACCAGCGTGTGGCCGCGCCGGGCGAGCTCGGCGCGCGTCCCCTCCGGCAGGGTCCCCTCGGCCTCGACCTCGCCGGTGCCGGGTTTCGGGAACAGGCGGGGCAGGTCCATGGCGGCCTGCATGTCGAGCCCGTAGTCGAGCACCTTGGACAGGAAGTGGGCGTGGCCCATCGCCTGGTAGTGGCCGCCCATCACGCCGAAGCTCATGCGCACGCGGCCCTCCCGCGCCACCAGGCCGGGGATGATCGTGTGCAGCGGCCTTTTCCCGGGCGCGATGCAGTTGGGGTGGGCGGGGTCGAGCCCGAAGCTCTGGCCGCGGTTGTGCAGCAGCACGCCCGAGCGCGGCGCCACCAGCCCGCTGCCGAAGGGGTGGAAGATCGAGTTGATGAAGCTGACCGCCATGCGGTTCCTGTCCACCACGCTGATGTAGACCGTGTCCCTGTGGTCGGGCGGGGAGAAGGCCGGCAGGTCGGGCAGCGCGCGCGAGGGGTCGATGCGGCCGCGCAGCTCGGCCGCGAGCCGCTCGGACAGCAGCCAGTCGACCGGCACGCGGTTTTGGGCGGGGTCGCCCAGCACCGCGTCGCGCACGGAATAGGCGAGGCGGGCCGCCTCGATCTCCGCGTGCAGGCGGTCGGCCCCGAGCGGGTCGCCCCGGGCCTCGAAGCCCGCCAGGATGTTGAGGAGGAGCAGCGCCACGACGCCCTGCCCCCCGGGTGGGCACTCGTAGACCTCGTGGCCGCGGAACGACGTGCTGAGGGGCGCCTCGACCGTGCCCGCCGCGCCCGCGAAGTCCCCGGCCGTGTGGAGGCCGCCCCTGCGCGCCAGCGTCTCGATGATGTCCCGCGCGACCGCGCCCCCGTAGAAGGCGTCCGGGCCGTGCTCGCCGATTGCGTCGAGCGTCGCGGCCAGCTCCGGCTGCCGATGCACCGTGCCGGCCTCCGGCGGCCTGCCGCCGGGCAGGAAGACGCGGGCCGCGTCGGGGTCGGCGCGCAGCAGCGCCTCCTGGCCGGCCCAGTCGTGGGCCACGCGGGGGGAGACCGCGTAGCCCTCGCGCGCCAGCGTGGCCGCGGGGCGCAGCAGCTCGCCCAGGCTCCGGGTCCCGTGCCGGTCGAGCAGCCTGGCCCAGGCGTCCACCGCGCCGGGCACGGTGACGGCGTGGGGCGACTGGCGCGGGATGGCGGCGAAGCCGTGCTCCGCGTACCAGGCGGCCGTCGCGCCCGCGGGCGCGCGCCCCGACCCGTTGAAGGCCTCGATGCGGTCGGAGCCGTCGGGCGAGACCAGGGCGAAGCAGTCGCCGCCGATCCCCGTCGAGCCGGGCTCGACGACGCCCTGCACCGCGCAGGCCGCGACCGCGGCGTCGAGCGCGTTGCCGCCCGCCCGCAGGACGTCCACCGCGGCCAGCGTGGACAGCGGGTGCGAGGTCGCGGCCATGCCGTTGCGGGCCATGACGGGCGAGCGGCCGGGCTTCTCGTGATCGCGCATGGGACTCCGTGGTCTGCGAGGCGGAGCGCCGGCTGGTCCGCCGGACGGGCCGCCGCAGGCAATCAGAGCGCTCCGGCCTCGGCAAGAGCCTCCGCGCCCGCGGATGTCACGGGGCGCGCAGGAAGCGGGCGGGCTTCTCGCCCAGGGTCCGCCAGGTGCCGAGCAGGCCGAGCCCCACCGTGAGCACCAGGGCCGCGACGGCCGCGAGCAGGGCGGGGCCCCACGCGAAGGTGAACTCGAACTCCATCAGCCGCGACACGACCGCGTCGGCCGCGAGGCCCCCCGCCGCCACCCCGAAGGCGGCCGTGGCGAGCCCGAGCAGGCCGTACTCGATCAGCAGGGCCCCGAGCAGGCGGCTGCGGGTCGCGCCCAGCACCTTCAGCACCACGGCGTCGTAGACCCGGGCGCGGCGCCCCGCGGCCAGCGCGCCCGCGAGCACCAGGACGGAGGCCAGGAGCGTCACGCCCGAGGCGCCCCGCACCGCCAGCGCCAACTGCCCGACGAGGTGGGTGACGGACTGGAGCACCTCCTTGACGCGGATCACGCCCACCGTCGGGTAGGCCGAAGCGACCTGCCGGAGCAGCGCCAGTTCCGCGGCCTCGCCCGTGCCGGCCGGGAAGGTCGCGGTGGCGAGGTCCGCGTGCGGGGCGCCCGCGAAGCTGTTGGGCGAGAACACCATGAAGAAGTTGATGCCGAGCTTCTCCCACTCGATCCGCCGCAGGCTCGAAACCTCGGCCGTGATGTCGCGGCCCAGCACGTTCACCGTAACATGGTCGCCGAGCTTGAGGCCGAGCCCGGCCGCCAGCCCCGCGTCGAAGGACACGAGCGGCGGCCCGCGGTAGTCCGCCTGCCACCAGTGCCCCTCGGCCAGCGTCGAGCCCTCCGGCACCGCGGCGGCCGTGGTCAGCCCGCGGTCGCCTTCGAGCGCGAAGGCGGACCCTTTCTGCGGGTGCAGGGTCTCGGCCGGCACGCCATTGATCGCCGCGATCCGGCCCCGCATCATCGGCACGGATTCGAGCGCGGCCGCGGGGGCGTGGTCGGCCACGAAGCGGGTGAACTCGGCGCTGCGGGCGCTCGGGATGTCGATGAAGAAGAAGCTCGGCACCGGCCCGCTGCCGGCCCGGTCGATCTGCCCGCGGATGTTGGTGTCGATCAGCGTCAACGCCACCAGCAGCGCGAGGCCGAGCCCCAGCGACAGCACCACGGAGGGCGTCAGCGCCCCGGGCCGGTGGATGTTGGCGAGCGCGAGCCGGAACTCCACCCGGCCCGGGTAGGGCAGGGCGCGGGCGAGCCGCATCAGCCCGTGAGCGACGCCGCGCAGCAGCGCGAACACCGTCGCCGTGGCGCCCAGGTAGGTGGCGCTGAGGCGCCAGTCGGGCGTGAACAGGAACACGCTGCCCGCGAGCCCCGCCACCGCGAGCGCGACCGCAACCGTGTAGCGGGGCCGCAGCCGCGTCCGGTCGGGCTCGACCGCGTCGCGGAACAGGGCTGACACCGGCACGTCGTGGGCCCGGCCCAGCGCGCCCAGCGAGAAGGCGAGCGTGGTGAGCAGGCCGTAGACCGCGCCCTTGCCGAGCTCGGCGGGTTGCAGCGCGGGCGACAGCGGGAAGGGGATCACGGGGCCGAACAGGGCCGCCGCCGCGAAGGGCATGGCGGCCCCGAGGACCAGGCCCGCCGCGATGCCGAGACCCGCCACCAGCAGCACCTGGGCGAGGCTGATCGCGAACACCGCGCCGCCCGGCGCCCCCAGCGCCTTCAGCACCGCGAGGTCGGGGCGCTTGCGCTCGACGGCGGCCCGCACCGCGTTGGCGACCCCCACGCCGCCCACCACCAGGGCGGTGAGCCCCACCAGGGTCAGGAACTGGGTGAGGCGCGCGAGGTTGCGGTCGAACTCGGGCGATACGGAGCGGCGGGTGCGGATGTCCCACCCCGCGTTCGGGAAACCCGCCTTGACGCCCTCCACGAAGCGGTCGAGCGCCGGGCCGGTCACGGGCGCGGAGCCCCGGCCGGGAAGCGCCACGCGCGTGGTCCAGCGCACGAGGCCGCCCTCGTCGAGCAGGCCCGCGGCGCGCAGGCCGTCCAGCGAGGCCAGCACGCGCGGCCCGAACGCGATGCCGCCCGCGAGCTTGTCGGGCTCGGAGAGCAGCGTGGCGCGCAAAATGAACCGCCCGGTGCCCAGGCCCAGCTCGTCGCCCACATGGACGTCGAGCCGGGCCGCGAGGGTGGGGTCGGCCACGAGCCCGTAGCGGCCGTCGGGGCCGCGCCCCAGCGCCGCCGCGAGCGGGATGGCGGGGTCGAGGGTGACCCGGCCCGCCAGCGGGTAGGCGTCGTCGACGCCCTTGGCGTCCACCAGCGTGGCGTCGCCCTTGCCCGTCCGCGCCATGGCCCGCACGCCCGCCGCCACCGAGGCCCGGCCGCGCCCCGCGACCCCCGTCGTTTCCGCCGCCGTGAGCGGCGCGCCGACGCGGGTGAAGGCCGCGTCGCCGCCCAGGATCACCCGGCCCTCGGCCGCCAGCCCGCCCGAGAAGGCGTCCGCCACCGAGCCCACGCCCGCGATCGAGGCCACACCCAGCGCGATGCAGGCGAGGAAGATCCAGAAGCCGCCCAGGCCGCCGCGCAGGTCCCGCCAGGCCAGCCGCAGCACGGTCGCGGGCGGGGTCCGGGCCGGGCTCACTGCGCCGCGACCCCGACGGGGCCCGCCGCCGTCTCGCCCTCGATCCGGCCCGAGCGGAGGCGCAGGGTCCGGTCGCAGCGGGCCGCGAGGTCGGGATCGTGGGTGACCAGGACCAGGGTGGCGCCGCGGTCGCGGCGGGTCGCGAACAGGAGGTCGATGATGGACTGGCCGGTCGCGTCGTCCAGGTTGCCGGTGGGTTCGTCCGCCACCAGGATGGGCGGGTTGGGGGCGAGGGCGCGGGCGAGCGCCACGCGCTGCTGCTCGCCGCCCGAGAGCTGCGCGGGGTAGTGCCCGAGCCGCCCCTCCAGGCCGACCGCCGCGAGTTCGGCCCGGGCGCGCGCGACGGCGTCGCGCCGGCCCGCCAGCTCCAGCGGCACCGACACGTTCTCCAGCGCCGTCATGGTGGGGATCAGGTGGAAGGACTGGAACACGATGCCGATGCGGGCGCCGCGGAAACGGGCGAGCGCGTCCTCGTCGAGGGTCTGGAGGGCGGTGCCGTCCACCGTGACGCGGCCCCCCTGCGCGCGCTCCAGGCCCGCCATCACGGCGAGCAGCGTCGACTTGCCCGAGCCTGACGGGCCCGTGAGGCCCAGCACCTGGCCCGCCGCGACGGTGAGGCTCACCCCCTTCAGGATATGGACCCTGGCGGCGCCCCGGCCCAGGCTTACATGGACGTCGTCGAGGTCGATCAGCGGAACCGCCATCCCCATGCCACTCCAGCGCGTCGCCGCGGTCCGGACGCCCCGCCTAGATGGGATGGCGGGGGCGCTGCAACAGGGTCTGCGCGCCTTGGTCCTGGCCGCCGCGGGACTGGGTGTCGGCGCTGCCCCCGCGGCGGCCCGCACGGTGCGGCTCGTGGCGCTGGGCGACAGCCTGTCGGCCGGCTACCGCCTGCCCGCCGACGCGGCCTTCCCGGCCGTGCTGGAGAAGGCCCTGCGCGCCCGCGGGCTCGACGTCAGCGTCGCCAACGCGGGCGTGTCGGGCGACACCGCCCAGGACGGGCTCGACCGGCTCGACTGGTCGGTGCCCGACGGCACGGACGCGGCCATCGTCGAGCTCGGCGCCAACGACATGCTGCGCGGGCAGGACCCGGCCGCCACCGCGGCCGTGCTCGACGGGATCGTGGCGCGGCTGCAGGGGCGCGGCATCAAGGTGCTGCTCGCCGGGATGCGGAGCCTGCCGAGCCTGGGCGCGGACTACGTCCAGCGTTTCGAAGCGATCTACCCGGCGCTCGCGCGGAAGCGCGGGATCCCGTTCTACCCCTTCTTCCTCCAGGGCGTCTCGCAGGACCCGGCGCTGAAGCTCGACGACGGCCTGCATCCCAATCCCGCGGGCGTGGCCGTCATCGTCAAGGGCATCCTGCCCGACGCGGAAGCGCTGGTGCGGTCGGTGTCGACCGCCAAGGACTGACCCGGTCGGGGCCGCGCGCCCCCAAGTCCGACTCCCGCTGTGGTGGAAGCTCGCGATCACTCGCTCGCCCGGCACGGGTGAGGTCGGCGCGACCTTGGGCGGCCCGGCTGATCACGGCGTGATCAGGAACGGGCGCCGCTCCCTGGCAGGGCAGGACTGCTCCGCAGCCTGATTGGCCAAAGTCGAGCTGAGATCTCGTAGAACCAGGGCGACTTGACGACGTACGGATGTGGGCCTGGTTTGGCGAGATCGTCGAGACCGGCTTGCGCAATTTCATGCCATTCCGCACTCGGAGAGCGGGAAAGGTGTGTTTCGAGCCCGCAAGCGTCAAGCAACTTAACGAGGAAGCTGCTACCTGCCCGTCCAGTCCCAGCGATCACGAGGTGGTGAGAGACAGTTTGTTCGTGCGCTTGCGCTTTACTCACTATGAGTAACCACTCACAATCCGCAGAGCTACGCCCGACAAGGTATTTTCTACGCTTCCAACGCCATGCGTTGCTTGAACATGGTTGCTGACCGGCCCCTCAATGATTTCTGCATCAAAAGCGAGTGAAAGGCAAATTGCATCCGACGATCTGTGGCTTGCCGATGCCTAAAAAGTCGCGCTTTGCGGTCGCGCGTCAGGTACGGTCCGTGTCCTGGTGTGCGGCGTTGGTAATGGGGCGTGAGCGAGTCCAATGGTGTCACCTGTTCTGGAAGTGCCGGCTTTTCGGAGGCAGTCCGCCGCGCAGTGCGGTTCTGCCAGAGATGCGTAGCGACGCCGGCCAGCGGTTTTGGCGCGGGACCACCACGACCGTCCGGAACCGACGCCTGCGGTAGACTACGGTTGGCGAGCGAGTGGCACTTGAGGAGCATGCACAGCGGCGCTCTTGGCCAAAGGTGAAACCGTCGCCGTGACCTTGCGGCGGCACACGACGACGTCCTAAGGATGACAGCCTGCCACTACTTTGGCATGGTGTCATCGAGGTGGGCTGGCGAGGGCCGCGTTGCGAGGCAAGCAGCGCGACGTCGGCGGGGCAGGTCTTGAGACTGCGGGGCACGCCAACGGCCCACCGCAGACCCCGCGCGCTCAACCCCTCGGGGAAGGCGGCGCTGATCCCGTAGCCCGCCTCGGCCAGCACCGTGGCGAAGCGGACGCCCGCAGCCCTGACCCGGCCCACCTCGGCCAGCGCGACCTCCGGTCTGGTCAGGGCGGCCCGCGACGCGTCTGGAACACCCGTCCGCGCCAGCCGTTCCGGGTCGCCCGCACCAGCGCTCCGGCAGGAACAGCCGCAAGCCGATCGCAACCGGCGCCTCGCGGCGCGCCAGGGTCAGCGACACCGGCGTCTGGCAGTTGGCCGTCCTGTCCAAGCAGGACGGCCAACTGCGGCGCCACGCCGGTCGAATGGTCCCCTTGGGCAGGCCCGTGTTGTCGATCACCGGCACCGCGCCGCAGCCACCAACCCGGCGGCCGGCCTCCGCGCACGAGGCCTTGCCCAGAGGCTTCTCGTTCCACGCCGCTGCCGCGATGAAATGGTGCGGGCGGTCGTAGGAAGGGGCAGCGTCTGCGCCTCGTCGAGCACGATCACGCTCGTCGCGAGGTTGTGCAGCTTGCGGCAGCGGCTCGTCCGGTTGGCGAACAGGCTCTCGAAGAACCGCACCGCCGTCGTCACCACAACGGGAGCGTCCCAGGTCTCGGCGGCGCGACGGAGGCGGTCAACGGGAGTGCTGCCACGGCCGCTCTCCTCCGCGACGCGGATTGCGGAGTCCCAGTCGAACGTGGCGTGGTGCTCGAGGACGTTGTCGCCGTTCGGTCGGCCGGCCACCTCGCCCAACGCGCCGCGGACCACGCCGGCCGTCTGCTCCACGATGGAGGTGAACGGGATGACGTAAGTGACGCGGCGCAGGCCGTAGCGGACGGCATGGTCCAGGGCGAAGAACAGCGAGGTCAGGGTCTTGCCGCCCCCGGTGGGGACGGTGAGCGTGAACAGGCCCGGCGGCAGGGCCGCCTTGGCGACCGCGTGGCCGAGCGGATCAGCGCGGCCTTACACCTGCCCGTCCATGACCTCGACCTCGTTCACTGGCACGCGAACGGGCGCAAGCGCGACGAGGCTGATGCCAAGGGCCGCGTGGCCGAGATCGCCACCGGGGACAGTTGGATCATCGAGGGCGTTTACGGCTGGCTCGCGGAGGTGGCGCTGCCGCGGGCTGATGCGCTGATCTGGCTCGACCTGCCGTGGGATGCGTGCCGGTCGGGCTTGCTCGCTCGCGGTCTACGGCGTGGCATGACGCCGAGCGACCAGGATGCCCTGCTGGCTTGGGCGCAGGACTCCTGGACCCGTCCAACGCCATCCTCGTTCCAGGGTCACCAACGGCTCTATCGCCTGTTCCGGGGCAACAAGGCGCATCTACGAGCGCGAGACGAGATTGCTTCCTTCGTGCCGCATAGTCCGAACTCCCGGTGAAGATCGGTTCTTTCCGGTAGCGGAGCCTCACCCGAGCGTCCGGAAGGTGGCAAGGCAGCGAGGTCGGGTTTTGGCGCGGCCCAGCATTTCCGGAACGGAACAGGCGACCCGACCATCGCGCATCTGACGGCCTGCTCAAGGCGGAGCCGGTTTGTCTCGACCGGTAAGAAGGGGGGCTGAGCAACCAACCCGTCCCGTGCAATCGCGCAACCGCACCGCCCGCGACGCGAGGTGTGGTCGCGCGGCAGCGGTGTGGCTGCCACCCCGGTCCAACCCTCCGTTGCGGCACGACCAGGCGCGTCGCTCACGCGCCGCGGTCCACGGCGGGCTCGTCAGCCCCGAACTCCCGAGGCCGGTCCCTACAGCAGCTTGTCCAGCGTGATCGGCAGGTCCCGCACCCGCTTGCCGGTGGCGTTGTAGACCGCGTTGGCCACCGCCGCACCCACCCCGGTGATGCCGATCTCGCCGATGCCGTGCGCGCCCATGGGCGCGTGGGGGTCGGCGATGTCGGTCCAGATCACGTCGATCTCGGGCACGTCCCCGTGCACGGGCAGGTGGTACTCGGCGAGGCTCGGGTTCATGATGCGCCCGTTGCGCTCGTCGACCTGCGTTTCCTCCATCAGGGCTAGGCCCAGCCCCATGATGATGCCGCCGCGGAACTGGCTGCGGGCCGTCTTGGCGTTGAGGATGCGGCCCGTGTCGAAGGAGCCCAGGAAGCGGCTGACCCGCGGCTCGCCCGTGACCGCGTTGACGCGCACCTCGCAGAACATCGCGCCGTGCGAATGCATCGACCAGTGCATGGTCTCCAACGGCGGCTTCGCCTGCTCGGCGACCGTCACGTCGTCGCGCTGCGCGCGGCCCAGGATCGAGGCGTAGCTCTCGCGCCGGGCGGGGTCGTCGAGCTTGGCGAGGCCGCCGTCCTCGCTGCCGACCTCGTCGGGCGACAGGCCCGCGAGCGGGGAGTCGTTGCCGGCCAGCTTGATGAGCTCGGCCACGAGCGCGCGGTGGGCCGCGATCACGGCCGCGCCGATGGCGGCGGTCTGCTGCGAGCCGCCGGCCAGGATCGCGCCGGGGATGGTCGAGTCCCCGTAACCCACCTCGACCCGGTCGAGCGGCAGGCCGAGCCGCTCGGCCGCGACCATTGCGGTCGTGGTCGCGGTGCCCATGCCCATCTCGTGCGCCGCGACCTCGACCCTGGCGCGCCCCTCGCGGGTCAGCGTGATCCGCGCGGCCCCGCCCGGCATGCGGTAGTAGGGGTAGGTCGCGGTGGCGCAGCCCAGGCCCACCAGCCACTCGCCTTCGCGGCGCGCGCCCGGCGTCGCGCCGCGCCGCGCCCAGCCGAACCGCTCCGCGCCCGTGCGCCACGCCTCCACGACGTGGCGCGACGAGAAGGGCAGGCCCGAGGTCGGGTCTTTCTCGGGCTCGTTGCGCAGGCGCAGCTCGATCGGGTCCATGCCGAGCTCGACCGCCAGCTCGTCGATGGCCGACTCCAGCGCGAACGTGCCGACCGACTCGCCCGGTGCCCGCATGAACGTGTTGGCGAGCATGGTCATCGCCACCGTCTCGACCGCGAGCTTGAGGCTGCCGGCCGAATAGCCCGCCCGGGTGCCCAGGATGAAAGGCTCGGGCATGTTGTTGTGCGGCGACATCGCCACCGTGCCGGTGTGGACGATCGCGTCGAAGCGGCCGTCGGGCTGCGCCCCGATGGCGACGCGCTGCTCGGTCAGCGTGCGGCCGCCGACGATGCGGTACACGCCCTCGCGCGACAGCGCGATCCGCACCGGCCGGCCGGCGAGCCTCGCCGCGGCGGCGCCCAGGATCTGGTGGTCCCACAGGCACTTGCCGCCGAAGCCGCCGCCCACGTAGGGCGACAGCACGTGGACCTGCCCGGGCTTCAGGTCGAACACGCCGGCGATCGTCGCGGCCTCGGCGGTGACGAGCTGGCTCCCATCGTGGATGACGAGGCCGCCGTCGACCCAGGCGATCGTGGCGGCGTGCGGCTCGATCGCGTTGTGGTTGTGGCGCGGCGTCGAGTAGACGTGATCGACCCGGTGCGGCGCCCCGGCCAGCGCCGCCTCCGCGTCGCCGACCTCGTTGAGCAGCGGCTGGCCGTTGAAGAGGCCCGGCTTGGCGCCGGCCGCCTTGGCCTCCGCGAAAACCGTGGTCGAGGGCGCGGGCGCGTAGGTGGCGCGGATCAGCGAGGCGGCGTGGTCCGCCTCCTCCTGCGATTCGGCGAGCACCACCGCGATCGGCTGGCCGTTCCAGTGGACGCTGTCGTCCTGCATGATCGGCAGGTCGCTCCGGCCCGCCGCCGTGGGCGAGGAGCCGGACACGGCGGGCTTGTTCATCCGCGGCGCGTTGCGGTGCGTCATCACCAGGGCCACGCCCGGCGCGGCCTCGGCGGCGGCGGTGTCGAGCGTCGCGATCCGCCCGCGGGGGATCGTGCTAAAGGCGAGCGCGGCGTAGACGAGGCCGTCGAGCGGCACCTCCGCGGCGAAGCGCGCGGCGCCCTTCACCTTCAGCCGGCCGTCGAGCCGCGACACGGGCGTCCCGATCAGGCCGTGCTTGCGGGCGATCAGGGGATCGGGCACGCCGCCCGGCACCCAGCTGTCGGGCGCGAGCGGGACGAGCTTGGAGATGACGCCCTGGGCGGCGGCCTGCGCGGCCAGCTTGGCGCTGTCGGCGATGGTCATGCGCGTGCTCCGGTGAGGTCGCCGAGGACGGCCGCGACCGTCCGCGTGGCGAGTTCGATCTTGAATCCGTTGTCCTTGAGCGGCACGGCCTCGGCGAGTTCGGCCTCGGCCGCGGCGCGGAACGCCGCGGCGGTCGCCGGGCCTCCCCGCAGGGCCGCCTCCGCCTTCAGCGCCCGCCAGGGCTTGTGCGCGACGCCGCCCAGCGCGAGGCGCACGTCCCTGACCGTGCCGTCCTCCACCGCCACCGCGGCCGCGACCGACACCAGCGCGAAGGCGTAGCTCGCCCGGTCGCGCACCTTGCGGTAGGTCGAGCGGGCCGCGAGCGGCAGGCTCGGCAGCTCCACCGCCGTGACCAGCTCGCCCGCCTCCAAGGCCGTCTCGACGTCGGGGGTGCCGCCCGGCAGGCGGTGCAGCTCGGTGAAGGGCAGCGCGCGCGACCCCTTCGGGCCGTGCAGGTGCACGGTCGCGTCCAGCGCCGCCAGCGCGACGCACATGTCGGACGGGTGCGTGGCCACGCAGGCGGGCGAGGCGCCGAGGATCGCATGGATGCGGTTGAAGCCGTCCACCGCGTCGCAGCCCTGCCCGGGGACCCGCTTGTTACAGCGGGCGCCGTCCTCGTCGTAGAAGTAGGTGCAGCGGGTGCGCTGGAGGATGTTGCCGCCCACCGTGGCCATGTTGCGGATCTGGGCCGAGGCGCCCGCGAGGATCGCGCGCGCCAGCACCGGATAGCGCGTCCGCACCAACCTGTGCTCGGCCAGGGCCGTGTTGCGGGCCGCGGCGCCGATCAGCAGGCCGCCCGAGCCGGTCTCCTCGATCGCCGCCGACAGGCCGGTCACGTCCACCAGCGCGGCCGGCCGCTCGATCGTTTCGCGCATGAGGTCGACGAGGTTCGTGCCGCCGCCGATGTACTTGGCGCCCGCGAGCGCGGCGCGTGAAACGGCGTCGGCGGCGTCGGCGGCCCGGGCATAGGTGAAGGGCGTCATTCCGCGGCCTCCGCGTAGGTGGACGCGATCGCGTCGATGATGCCGTTGTGGGCGCCGCAGCGGCACAGGTTGCCGCTCATGCGCTCGCGCAGCTCGTCGCGGCTGGGCTCGACCACCTCGGCCGACAGGTCGGAGGTGACGTGGCTCGGCACGCCGCGCCTGATCTCGGCCTCCATCCCCACCGCCGAGCAGATCTGCCCCGGCGTGCAATAGCCGCACTGGAAGCCGTCGTGCTCGACGAAGGCCTGCTGGAGGGGGTGGAGGCCCGCGCCGTCCGCGAGGCCCTCGACGGTCGTGACCGAGCGGCCCTCGTACTGCACCGCCAAGGCCAAGCAGGCGATGATCCGCTCGCCGTCGACGAGAACCGTGCAGGCCCCGCAGGCGCCCTGGTTGCAGCCCTTCTTGGTGCCGGTGAGGTGGAGGCGCTCGCGCAGGAGGTCGAGCAGGGAAACGCGAGGGTCGTCGGGCGCCGGCACGGCGGCGCCGTTGATGGTGATGGGCAAGGACATGCTCCTTGTGATCCTGGTGTGCGGTTCGGCCCGTTCTCCCGGGCTCTTGCGCGCGGCGGACGGGGCCGGGGCGCGGCACACGCTGCCGTTCGCCCGAGCACCGCGCCGCTCGCGACCATACCGTACCGCGGCCATCCTGGATACGTTCCAGAAAGCGCCGCGACGTTCACGCCCCGACATGCGGGACGCCGTTCCCGTTATGCGTGACACATCCCGCACCGAGCTTGGCCGACTGCAGTCCGACCATCCATCAGGCCCGAACGTCCGCAAACTGGTGGTCATTCGGCGTCAGCTCGTGGCGCGGGGCAGCGGTTCGCACCCGAGCGCAAGGGCAACGAACGTGGCAAGCTCCGAAGGAGGGAGTTCACCATGCCAGACGCTCAAGCACCCGCACCCGCGTCCTTGAACCGCGGCCGGATCGTCGATCCGAAGCCGCCGCTCAAGCCAAAGCACATGCGGGCCATCTGCACCCGCGTGCAACACGACGGTCGCTCGCCATGGTCAACACCGCCATCGACAGCGAGTTGCGCGGCTGCGACCCGGTCAAGCTTCGCGTGTCCGACGTCCACCTCGGCGACAGCGTGCGGCCGCGCACGACGGCCATCCGGCAGAAGACCCGCCGGCCCGTGCCCTTCGAGCTGACTGACCGACCCGACGCGGGACGCCCTCACCCCTTGGCCGAGGAAGCGCGGCCTACGCTCGGCCGACCGGCTGTTCCCGAGCCGCAGCCACGCCGGCGAGCACATCACGACGCGACAGCACAGCCGCCCCGTTGATGACCGGGTCGCGCTGGCCGGCTCGGACCCGGCGGCCTACGAGCACCCGCAGCCAGCATGGGACGAAGGTGGCGCTCGTGTACAAGCGCGCGGGCAACCTGCGGGCCTGCCAGCTCCTGCTCGGCCCCACGAATCTGGAGAACACGGTTCGCTCCCTCGGCGTCGAGGTGGACGACGCCCTCGCCCCGTCGGGGCAGACCGGCCTGTGATCAAGGCCGCGGCGGCCCCGCGCCTCCGCGAGCGATCGTGATGGGGTGGGCAGCGGACGTGAGCCGGGTGAGCGCCGCCGACCCCGACCGGGTGTGGACGATCCGCGAGATCGGGCCCTGGTGCGGGGTCGGCGGCCTGAGCCCCGTGACCGTCGGCAGCCCCGCGACCGTGGTGAACGAGCTGGAGAGCGGAGTGCGACGTCGACGGCTTCAACCTGTCCTACGCGGTGGTGGACGAGAGCTTCCGGGATTTCGTCGACCTCGTGGTGCCCGAGCTGGAGCGCCG
>CAXTDZ010000073.1:0-20049 GCA_964243035.1 uncultured Lichenihabitans sp. | reverse complement strand
TGCACACGCGCACGTACTCGACCGGCGCGGCCTTCCGGAACGGAAGATCAGCCGCCAGCGCAGATCCGGTCGCCACGCTGAGAGCCGCGGCCCCGGACAGCAGCCGAACAAAGGTGGAAGGCGACATGGGCACGGTTTCCTTGGCCGAACGGTCGCGGGACCGCCGGAGGTGAGCTTCACACGCTTGACCAGGGACGGACTGATCCTTCACCACGCCGAAGGATCACGGGACGGACGCTCGGACGAACCCACCGGAACAGTCGCGAACGCCCGACGACGGGGAATGATGAGACGCTGGCGCCGCCCCGGTCAAGCCACCGTTTCGCCTTAGTATAGAACAGAGATGGGGTAGTGGCCGGCGTGCAACAAACCTGCCCGTCAGCCCCGCAGCGCCTGCCTGACCGCGCGCGACAGGTCCTTCATCTGGAACGGCTTGCGCAGGATGGCCTCCTTGTCGAAGATGCCCTCGACGGCCCCCGTGTCGGCGTAGCCGGTCGCCAGGATGATGGGCAGGTCGGCGCGCCGGGCGCGCGCCGCGACCGCGACCTGGGCGCCGTTCATGCCCGGCATGGCGAAGTCCACGATCATCAGGTCGGGCCGGTCGAGGTCCAGCCGCTCCAGCCCGGCCCGCCCGTGCTCGGCCTCCGTGACCGAGAAGCCCATGGTTTCCAGGCAGTCGACCACGAAGCGCCGCACGTCCGGGTCGTCGTCCACCACCAGCACGCGCCCGTGCCCCTTGAAGATGGCGCCCGCCTCCGCCGCGTCCGCCTCGTCCCGCCGGACCTCCCGCGTTTGGAGCAGCCACACCTCGACCGTGGTGCCCCGCCCCACCTCGCTCTCGATCCGCACGGACCCGCCCGACTGGTGCGCGATGCCGTGGACCTGACTCAGCCCCAGGCCGGTGCCCCGGCCGACCGGCTTGGTGGTGAAGAAGGGGTCGAACACCCTGGGCAGGACGTCGGCCGGGATGCCGCTCCCCGTGTCCGTCACGGCGATCACCAGGAAGCCATCCTCCCGCCCGCCGCCCGCGGGGGGCTCGTGGCGCGTGGCGATCGTGAGCCGCCCGCCCGTGGGCATGGCGTCACGCGCGTTGATGGCGAGGTTGAGCAGCGCCAGTTCGAGCTGGTTGGCGTCGGCGGTCGCGCAGCGGTCGGGCACGGCGAGGTCGGTCGCCACCGTCACGGTCGGGCCGATGGACCGGGCCATCAGGTCGCGCATGCCCGCGATCAGCGCGTCGATCCGGACGGGTTTGAGGTCCAGCCGCTGGCTGCGCGAGAAGGCCAGGAGCTGGCCCGTGAGCTTGGCGGCGCGCTCGCAGGCGTGGTGGGCGCGGCTCGCCATGGTGCGGATGCGGTCGTCGGTGGTCCGGCGGCCGATCATGTCGACGTTGCCCACGATGGCGGTGAGCAGGTTGTTGAAGTCGTGCGCGATGCCGCCCGTGAGCTGGCCCACGGCCTCCATCTTCTGCGCCTGGACAAGGGCCGCCTGGGCGTGCTGACTCGCGGCTACGGCCTCCGTGACGCGGCTGCGCAGCACCTCTTCCGAGCGCCGCCGCTCCGTCACGTCCAGCGTCACGCCGCTCACGCTGGCGGGCGCGCCGTCGTCGCCCATCACGGTGCGCCCGCTGATCTCGATGGAGTGGACGGTGCCGTCGGGCCAGGTCACCCGCACCTCGATCTTGAAGTCGGACTGCCGCTTGAAGGCGGTCTCGACCGTGGCGCGGTGGCGCTCCCTGTCCTCCGCCACGATCGTCGCCAGGAGGTCGTCGAAGCTCAGCGCGCTGCCGGGCTCGCGGCCGAAATGCCCCTTGAAGCGGTCGGAGCCCGACAAGCGGCGCCCGGGCAGGTCCAGCGTCCAGGCCCCCAGGTTGCCCGCCACCATCGCCATCCTGAGCCGCCGCTCGTCGCTGTCGCGCTCCGCCCACAGCCGCCGCGCCTCGAACTGGCGGTCGCGGCCCCGCAGGGCCGAGGACACGGCGCTGGACAGGCTGTCCGTGTTGATGGGGCGCTCCAGCACCACGACGTTGCCCAGCGCGTCGCGCACGGCGCGCAGGGCCGAACGGTGCCCGGCGCCCCTCGCGCTCAGCAGCACGAAGGGGAAGTCGGACCACGCGGGCTGCCGGGCGAGCCAGGCCTGGAGCGCGGGCAGGTCGTCGGGCCGCAGGCATTCCTCGGTCACCACCGCGAGCGCCGCCCCCTGGTCCATCTCGGTCCGCAGGTCGGCCGCGTCGACGCAGATCAGGCAGGGGAGGTCGTCGCGGCGCAGCACCTGCTCGATCGCGGCCGCGTCACGGTCGCGCGAAGCCAGGATCAAGATGCGGCGATCCATCAAACGATCTCCGGAGATCGGCGGGCGTGAGGGCGTTCCGGGCGCCACGGTCACGGCTCGTCGCAACGCGATCATAGGCCGGCGCACCGACGAAAGAAGGTCACCCCGTGATTTTATTGTGCCGCTCAAGCTTTCGTGAAGCCTGCCGCGGCGGTTCCGAGCCGGTCAGCCGGCCCGGGTCAGCTCCGCCTCGATGCGCCGCCCGAGGCCGTCGCGCACCGCCCGGAAAGCGGTCATCACCGCGTCCCGCGAGCCTTCGACCACGGTGGGGTCGACGGTCGGCCAGTAGTTGACGTCGACCGCCATGCTGCGGGTGAACTCCAGCGCCCGGTGGTGGGCCTCCGGCGACAGGGTGATGATCAGGTCGAAGCTTTCGTCCTGCAGGTCCTCGAAGGTGCGCGGGCGGTGGCCCGACAGGTCGAGGCCGACCTCGTCCAGCGCCGCGACCGCGAAGACGTTGGGCTGGCCGAGCCGCAGGCCCGCGGACGCCACGAACACGTGCCCCCCCAGGCGGTGCCGCGCCAGCGCCTCCGCCATCGGCGAGCGAACGGCGTTCTCCGAGCAGGCGAACAGGATCGACTGGACCCGGGCCGGGAGCCGCCCCGCCGGCGCGGGGGTCAGCGCCTCCATTGCAGGGCCGTGATCAGGGTGATCAAGCGCCGCATGGTGCCGAGGTCGGCCGCGATCTTGCCCGCCAGGCGCTCGGCCAGGAGCTCGGCCGCCTGGTCGTGCAGGCTGCGCCGCCCGGCGTCGAGCGCCTCGATGCGGTCGCGCCCGCCCGCCCGCACCGCGTCGCCGTGGCCCTCGCACAGGATGCGGTAGTCGCGCAGCAGGGCGCGGAACGGCGTCAGCGATAGGATGTGCGTGACCACCGGGCCGCCGTCGGCCGTGCGGACGTGGAAGGCGAGCCGGCCGTCGCGCAGCGACAGGTCGAGGCAGTAGGGGCCGCCCCCGCGGTGGTGGGGGATCACGATCGCGGCGTTGTCCTGCAGGTCGGCGGCGGCAACCCGCCGCTCCCGCTCCTGTTCGGGCGTGCCCCGGCCGAATGTCGCCTCGTCCAATCGAACCGCGACGAGGCGATTGTCGACCACCGCCGTCACGCGCTACATGCGCCCCGCGCGGATCGCCACGGACCGCGCGTGTCCGTCAAGGCCTTCCGCGAGCCCGAGCACGACCGCGGCCGGGGCCAGCGCGTCCAGCGCGGCGGGCGTGCAGCTCAGGACGGAGGTGCGCTTCATGAAGTCGAGCACGCCGAGGCCCGACGAGAACCGCGCCGAGCGGCCCGTGGGCAGGACGTGGTTGGAACCGCCCACGTAGTCGCCGATCGCCTCGGGCGTGTGCGCGCCCACGAAGATCGCGCCCGCGTTGCGCACCGCGCCCGCCAGCGCCTCGCCGTCCGCGGCCATGACCTGGAGGTGCTCGGGCGCGATCCGGTCCACGAGGTCCACCGCGTCCGCGAGGCGGGGCACGCGGATGACGGCGCCGTTGCGCGCCCAGCTCTCGCGCGCGATGGCTTCCCGGGGCAGGGCGCCCAGTTGCTCCTCGACCGCGCGGCCGATCGCGTCGGCGAGGCCGTCGTCGTCGGTGATCAGGATCGATTGGGCGGAGGTGTCGTGCTCGGCCTGGGCCAGCAGGTCGGCCGCGACCCAAGCGGCGCGCGCGGTGCCGTCGGCCAGGATCACCACCTCGCTCGGGCCCGCCACCATGTCGATGCCCACGGTGCCGAACACGCGCGCCTTGGCGGCCGCGACGTAGGCGTTGCCGGGGCCCACGATCTTGCCGACCGGCGCGATGGTGGCGGTGCCGTAGGCCAGGGCCGCGACGGCCTGCGCGCCGCCCACGCGGTACACCTCGTCCACCCCGGCCATCCGCGCCGCGGCCAGCACCAGCGGGTTGATCCGGCCTCCGGGCGCCGGCACCACCATGACCAGGCGCGGCACGCCCGCGACCTTGGCGGGCACCGCGTTCATCAGCACGGACGACGGATAGCTCGCGGTGCCCCCCGGCACGTAGAGCCCCACGGCCTCGACCGCGGTCCAGCGCCAGCCGAGGCTTACGCCGAGCTCGTCCGTGAAGCGGGCGTCGGCGGGCTTCTGACGGAGGTGGAAGGCCTCGATCCGTCCCTTGGCGAAGCGGAGCGCCTCGATCGCCTCCGCCGGGCAGGCCGCGGCCGCGCTCTCCATCTCGGCGTCGGACACGCGCAGCCCCAGCGCGCCGAGGTCCACGCGGTCGAAGCGTCGCGACAGGTCGATCAGCGCCGCGTCGCCGCGGGCCGCGACGTCGGCCAGGATGGCCGTGACCGCGGCCTCAACCTGTTCGCCCGCCTCGCGCTTGGCGGCCAGCAGCGCCGCGAAGCCGCGCTCGAAATCCGGGTCGCGGCGGTTCAGGTGAACGGGCATGCAGGAAGTCCTCGCGGCCCGCAACGGGCGTCGGTCCGCTTATAGGGCTCCGGTCCCGCCCGGGTCGAGGCGGTCCATCGCGCCGACGCGTCGCGCCGGCGCTCGCCGTCGGTTTCGACCACGGGCAGAAGCTGCCCCATGCGGAGCGGCGCCGGGTTCCAGCGCGACCGCCGGGTCCCGTTACCCCGCCCGGTGAACGACACCGGACCGTACGCCCGGGCACTCGGGCGACGCGACGTCCCACACGACACGGCCGGGATGCGGCTGCCCGTCGCCGATGAAACCATCAGCTTCGTTGGGACGGCACGGTCGTCGTGGCGACCAACGCGAGAGGTTCGGCTTCTCGTCCGCCCCGGCGACGGCTCGGGCGTGTGCCGCGGCCACCTTCGGCCGCCACCGATCCGACGTCCCGGGCCGGTTGAAGGGTCACGAGCGGTCTTGCGGCCTGCCGTCCACGGCCCAGCGCGGGCCCAGGTCGCGCAGTTCCGCTTCCAGGCACTCGACGGTCAAGCGGATCGCCCCCCCGCCCTCGAACGCCAGCAGCACGTGGCCGGACGGCGCGTCGCCGGGCTTGAACGAGACGGCGAGCAGGTGACGCACGGCACCCGCGTCGGACAGGTCGAAGCCCGCCGAGGCGGCGGCGAGCACCCGCTCGAAGTGCAGGCCCGTCCGGCAGCGCTCGAACCGGCCCGTCAGCGCCCGCGTCCAATCGAAGCGGGACACCACGAGCGCGAACCGCTTGCTTTTCGGCAGGTAGGCCATGTCGGACGCCACCAGCTCGGAATCCTGAAGGTGGGCCGAGACCACGGCCAGGTCCTCGGTGTCGACCACCGCGAGCCGCAACGGCGGGATGTCGGGGAAGGACGTGGCGTCCTCGGGGCTTGGTCCCGTCACGGGGCACCTGTTCCTGTTCGGTGAAGGGTCGTCGGCGCCCTGCACATAAAGCGGGCCTCAACCCCTGCAAGGCGGCCTCGGCAGCGCGGGGTTTGCGGCAACCTTGTGACCGGTCTGCCGTTGACGGGTGCGGTTGTCGCCGGACGCGGTCCAGCGGCGGCGCGATCCGGCCTGATCCTCACCGGCTCGGGCGCGCGTCACACCAGTGGAGACCTCGCATGACCCTCGCCCGCCTGTTCAGCGCTCTCGGCGTCGCTGCCCTTCTGACCCTGTGCCTCGCGCCCGCCGCCCGGGCCGGCGGCATGCATCTCAACGAGGCGGAGGACAAGGACGAGTCCCAGGCCACGATGAAGCATTCGATGATGACGCACCACATGCATCATCGCATGCACCACCGCGCGATGCAGAAGGGCATGTAAGCCGTCGCAACCCGACCGGTGCCGAGTGCGGCCCTCGACCCCGCCTTGCGGGGGAGAAGGGCCGCGCCGGCGGACGTTGACCCGAGTTCGGGAGCTTAGGCGTGACCAGCGTCTCGCCTCGGGATCGGGGCTGTGCGCTCAGCCGGACAGGCGCTCGATCCGCGCCCCGCAGGCGCCCAGCTTGCGCTCCAGCTGCTCGAACCCGCGGTCGAGGTGGTACACGCGGTTGACGGTTGTTTCCCCGTCCGCCGCGAGCGCCGCGATCACCAGCGACACGGAGGCGCGCAGGTCGGTCGCCATCACGGGCGCGCCCGTGAGCTTGTCCACCCCGTCCACGATGGCGCTGTCGCCGTCGAGCCGGATGCGGGCCCCGAGCCGGGCCAGTTCGCTCACGTGCATGAAGCGGTTCTCGAAGATCGTCTCGCGGATCCGCGACGATCCCTTCGATCGCGTCATCAGGGCCATGAACTGCGCCTGGAGGTCGGTGGGAAACCCCGGGAATGGCTCGGTGGTGACGTCCACGGGCGAGATGCCCGCGCCGTTGCGCCGGATGCGCAAGCCCTCGTTGGTGGGCGTCACGCCGGCGCCGGCGTCGGCCAGCACGCTCAGGGCACCCTGGAGCAGGTCGGGCCGCGCGCCCTCCAGCACCACGTCGCCGCCCGCCATGGCAACCGCCATCGCGTAGGTGCCGGTCTCGATGCGGTCGGGCAAGACGCTGTGGCGGGCGCCACCGAGCCGCCCCACCCCCTCGACCTCGATCACCGCCTGACCCGCGCCCTTGATGCGCGCGCCCATTCTGGTCAGGCAGAGCGCGAGGTCAGTCACCTCGGGCTCGCGGGCCGCGTTGCGGATCACCGTGTGGCCTTGGGCCAGCACGGCCCCCATCAGGGCCGTGTGGGTGCCCCCCACCGTCACCTTGGGGAAGTCGATCTCGGCCCCCTTCAGCCCGTGCGGCGCGCGGGCCACCACGTAGCCCGCCTCGATGTCGATCTGCGCGCCGAGGCGCTCCATCGCCATCAGCAGCAGGTCCACGGGCCGGGTGCCGATCGCGCAGCCGCCGGGCAGCGACACGCGCGCCTCCCCCATGCGCGCGAGCAGCGGCGCCAGCACCCAGAAACTCGCCCGCATGCGCGACACGAGGTCGTAGGGTGCCGTGGTGTCGACGATGTGCTCGGCCCGGAGTTGCACGGTCTGCCCCGCCGTCGCGGCCTCCCCCGGCCGCTTGCCGTTGACGGAGTGGTCGACGCCGTGGTTGCCCAGGATGCGCAGCAGCAGGTTCACGTCGGCCAGCCGCGGCATGTTCTCCAGCGTCAGGGCCTCGTCCGTGAGCAGGCTCGCGATCATCAGCGGCAGGGCCGCGTTCTTGGCGCCCGAGATCTTGATCGTGCCGTTCAGTTCGTGGCCGCCCACGATGCGGATTCGGTCCATTGGTCCTCGCTTCTCATCCGTCGCGGTCGGCGGCGGGGCCGGCTTCGGGCGGCTCCGGCCCGGGCTCGTCCCCGCGGGGCGCGGATCCGGGCGAGCTTGCGCCGCGAGCCCTTGCCTGATCCTTGCGCCGCCGCAGGTTGGCGCGGAGCGCGTCCGCGAGGCGGGCGTTCCGCGACGCCGCGCGCCCGGCTTCGCGCGCCGCGGCGCCGCTGTCGGGTTTCGGTTCGTCGTCGCGTCGCGTCATCCGCGCCTCGGGCTCGACCCGTCACGGCCCGCACCCGGTCCAACGCCGGCCCCCGTCCCGCGACCCTAGAACGGAACAACGGTTCGCGGTATCGGGCTGCGGCCGAAACGCACCGGGGCGGGCATGGTTTCGAGATGGTGGCGCATTCGGGCCACAGCTCCCGCTCCGCCAACGGGTCCGGGGCGGCTGGGCGCCGTGGACGCGGCCCGCGGGGCCGCGCTCGTGGCCATGGTCGTGTTCCACGCGCGGTGGGATGCGACCGCGCTCGGGATCGGGGGGCAGGGGGGCGGCGTCGGGCCGGGCTGGCAGCTGTTCGGCGACGCGGTCGCGGCGTCCTTCCTGCTGCTGTCGGGCGCGAGCCTCGTTTTCGCGAAACGGCGGGGTGCCACATCCGGCGACGCGGTTCGGCGCCTGATCCTGCTCGGAGGCGTCGCGCTCGCCATCACGGCGGTGACGGGAATATGGGCGCCGCGGCGGGTGGTCGTCTTCGGGATCATCCACTGCATCGTGGCGGGAAGTCTGCTGACCGTGCCCCTGCTGCGCACCTCCGGTTCCGCTGCGGCGGGTGCGGCGGTTCTGCTGTTCGCCACGCCGCTGCTCCCCCTTCCCAACGGCTGGGACGGGCTCGCCGCGGGGTGGCTCGGGCTGGGCAGCGTGACCCCGGACACGCTGGACTACCGGCCGCTCGCCCCCTGGGCCGGCTTCGTCCCGCTCGGTGCCGCGCTGGCGCGGTCCGTACCGGAGCGCTGGCTCGCGGGCCCGCGGTGGGGGGCGCTGGGCTGGGCCGGGCGGCGCAGCCTGCTCATCTACCTGACCCACCAGGCCGTTCTCTACCCGGCCTTCGCGCTGCTGGCCCTCCTGCTCGGCTCGGCCGCGCCGCCCGTCGATTGGGAAGCGGGGTTCGACCGGCAGTGCCGCGCGGACTGCGAGGCCGTGGGCGCCGCCCCCGCCCTGTGCCGTTCCACCTGCGACTGCACGCGTGACGCGGCCGCGAGGGCGGGGTTGAACCGGGCCGGTCCGAACGGGGCGCGGATGGCCGACCTTGCGGCGGCCTGCCTGCGGGCTGTCAGATGAGCCGCCGCCTCCTGACCGGCGTCAGCCGAGCCGTTTCATGAGGTCGAGGAAGCGGTCGGGAACGGGCTGGCTGGCGACGTCGTCGAAGGCCGCGCGGAGCTGGTCACCGATGTAGGCTTGAAGGTCGGCCGGAGCGGGCTTGCCGGTTTTGCCGGAGAGCCGGACCGCCGGGTCGGACTCAGGGCGGTCTTCCGGGTCTGGCACGGGCCGCTCTTGATCCGCCTGCATCATCCCCCGCACTCCTCGCGCTTGCTCCCGCCGGTCGGCTTGCCCCCGACCACGGCATGACATAAACGAACGGCCAAGCTATCGCGCACGAGGCCGGGACGACGGCTGGAGGCCGCCGAGCCCACAACGTAGGCCGGAAATTTGAGTTCCGAGAACAGGAACTTTTTTTCGCGCTCGCCGCTTTTAATCAGTTTGCGACGCTGTCACGACCAGGAGATCGTATGTCGATTTCGCAGGCCATCGCGCCTCACCTGCCGCATCTTCGCCGGTTCGCCCGCGCTCTCACCGGCAGCCAGCGCGGCGGTGACGCCTACGTGGTCGAGACGCTTGAGGCCATCGTGGCCGACCCCTCGGGTTTCGCGGACGGCACGGACGTCCGCTGCAACCTCTACAAGCTGTTCCTGGCGCTGTGGGGATCGGTTGCGATCAACGGCGAAACCGAGGGCGGCGCCCTCGCCAGCACGGAACAGATCGGCGCCGCGCGGCGTCTCGAAGCGATCTCGCTCCGGCCGCGGGTCGCGCTGCTCCTGTCGGCCGTGGAGGGCTTCGACTTCAACGAGCTGGCCCGCACGATGGGGTGCACGCCGGACGAGGCCAGAACCCTGCTCGAACGCGCAAACGTCGAGATCGCGGCGCAGATCTCGACGGACGTGCTGATCATCGAGGACGAGCCGCTGATCGCGCTCGACCTGCAGAACCTGGTGGAAGACCTCGGCCACACGGTGGTGGACACGGCCCGGACCCACACGGAGGCGCTGTCCGCCATCGAGCAGCACCGCCCGGGCCTGATCCTCGCCGACATCCAGCTCGCCGACGGCAGTTCGGGGCTGGACGCCGTCAACGAGATCCTCGAGTCGATCGAGGTGCCGGTGATCTTCATCACCGCCTATCCCGAGCGGTTCCTGACCGGGGCGCCGCCCGAACCCGCCTTCCTGATCGCCAAGCCGTTCACGGTCGAGCAGGTGCGCGCGGTGATCAGCCAGGTCCTGTTCTTCAACAAGAACGCGCACCGGGCCGACCATTCGCCCGCCGCCCCGGTCCGCGCCTGAGGAATACCTCGGCGGCATCGAGGCGGGCCTGAGCCGAGCGCGTCAGCGGCGCCCGAACCGCAAACGGGCACCCATGACGAAGCCGCCCAACAGGGCCAGGGACGCGACCTGCATCGGGCGGAGTTGGCGCGCGATCGCGAGCCCTGCGCGCAGGCCAGCCTGCTCGCGCTTGAACCCGGCTTCGCCCAGCGCCGACACCAGGGCGTCAAGCCCCGTGTCCAGCGCCCGTTCCGTGCTGCCCGGGCCGGCCGGCGGCACCGCCTCCGCCGTTCTCCGGTTGGGCACGGGACGAGGCGACGTGCCGCCCGTCGCGGGAAGCGCGACCGGGCCGCCCGGCCCGCGCCGTCCCGTCCCGGAGGGCACCAGGGCGATCCCGACCGCCGCGAGCACGGCCAGCAGGAGAAACGCGCCCGCCATCACCAGCAGGGCGCGCGTCGGGCCCAGAACGGCGGCGAGCGCGTCGTAGGCGGCCATCAGCGCGAGCACCACCGCCACGATCGCCATCACCAGCGCGAAGACGCCGAGCGCGGCCTTGACCGCGAGCGAGCGAACAACCGCCACCACCCGGCCGAGCGTTTCAGACACGAGGTCGCGCAGCTTCTCGCGCACGGGCGCAACCGCGCTCTCCACCGCGCGGCGGCCCACGTCGGCGAGGTTGACCTCGGCGGCGGCCAGCAGTCGAGCGACGGGGCTCATCGGCGCGCGCGGCTCATGGCACCGATCAGCAGCCCGCCCACCACCGCGATCATCACGGCCGTCAGCGGGTTGCGCTCCACGCGGGCTTCGAGCTCCGCCCCGGCGCCGCGCACGCGTTCGGTCACGTCGCTGGCCTGGGCCGCGAAGCGGTCGGCCGCGCTGGACATCCGGCCCCGCGCGCCTTCCAGCGTGGAGGAAAACCGGTCGCGCACCTGGTCGACGCGGTCCGACGCGCGGCCCCGCGCCTGGTCGGCGCTGCTGCCCGCAAGATCGGCCACGAGATCGGTGAGGCGCCGCACGTCGTCGCGCAAGCCGAGGAAGTCGGCGCTCAAATCCCGAGCCAGTTTCTCAAACGACCGGTCGGCCATCAGTCACCATCCCTGTTGCTCGCCCGGGCCGCGGGGTCGACGGATCGGTGCGCGGCAAAGCAACGCTTGAGGTGAGTGCCGGTTCCTGCGATGCCCGCGTGACGGAGCGGGCTCCTCGAACCCGGCGCGGCTCGACGCAAGGAAAAACCCGCAACGGCCAGGGGCTGCCGTTGCGGGTTCTTGAGCGGAGCTGCCCGGATGGGAGGGGAGAGCATCCGGACGCTCACGCGGCTGATCAACGTCGCAGCGACCGGCGGGTTCCTCGCGCCCTCGCGACATTCCCGCACGGCCCCGCGCGGGTCCACGAATGCGGTGGACAGCGCGGCCCGACTCTTTACCGATTCGGGCGAATCCGCGAAGAGTCTCAAAGGCCATGCGGTTCGCAGCCGGTTGCCGTTATAGTGGGGTCAGGGCTGATTCGTGCGGGGAAGCTCCCGCGCACCGGCCGGTGCCCGTTGCCGCCGGGGCCGCCGCGGGCCCGGCGGCGGTGTTCTTCCGCGTGCAGAGGTGTTGCATGTCCTTCCTCCCCGTCGAAGCGAGCCGGGCCGAGCATCCGGTGGACGTGGTCGAGCGGATCGCCTCGCATCATGACTGGGCCTTCGACCGCGACGACGAGGACGAGATCTCCATCTCCGTGGCGGGCGGCTGCTCCGACTACCACGTGGCCTTCACGTGGCTGTCCGACGTGGAGGCGCTGCACGTGGGCTGCGCCTTCGACCTGCGCGTGCCCGACCGCAGCCGCACCGCCGTTCTGCAACTCGTGGCGCTGATCAACGAGCAGCTTTGGATCGGTCACTTCGACCTGTGGAGCAGGGAGAACGTCGTGATGTTCCGCCACTCCCTGCTCATGTCGGGCGGCGCCGACCCCGACGGCCGCCAGTGCGAGGCCATCCTGAAGATGGCGGTGGAGACCTGCGACCGGTATTTCCAGGCCTTCCAGTTCGTGCTGTGGGCCGGCAAGTCCCCGCGCGAGGCCTTGGACGGCGCCATGTTCGAGACCCAGGGCGAAGCGTGACGGGCCTGCCCCCCTCCGTCCTGCTGCTCGGGGCGGGGCGCATGGGGGGCGCCCTGCTGCGCGGCTGGCTCGACGCGGGCGTGGTGGGCGTGGACGTGATCGACCCCGCCCCTTCCGACGCCCTGGCAGCCCTCGCGCGGCGGCACGGGTTCGGGCTGAACCGCGACCCCGCGGCGCTCAGCCCCGCCGTCGTGGTGCTGGCCGTCAAGCCGCAGGCGTTCGCCGAGGCCGCCCCCGCGCTCGCCGACGCCCGGCTGGGCGGGGCCGTGGCGGTGTCGATCATGGCCGGCAAGACGGTGGCGGAGGTCGCGAGCCGCGTCGCGGCCGGGGCCGTGGTGCGCGCCATGCCCAACACGCCCGCCTCGGTTGGCCGCGGCATCACGGGCGCCTTCGCGGAGGCGCGGGCGACGGCGCCGCAGCGCGACGCGGTCCAGGCCCTGCTGTCCTGCGTGGGACAGGTCGAGTGGCTGCCGCGCGAGGACCTGGTCGACGCCGTGACGGCCGTGTCGGGGTCGGGGCCGGCCTACGTGTTCTACCTCGCGGAGTGCCTGGCCGAGGCGGGGCGCGCGGCCGGGCTCGACGCCGCCGTCGCGGCCCGGCTCGCCCGCGCCACCGTGGAGGGCGCCGGCGCGCTGATGACGGCTGAGCCGGACACGCCGGTCGCCGACCTGCGGGCCGCCGTGACCTCGAAGGGCGGCACCACGGCCGCGGCCCTCGACGTGCTGGGCGGCGGGGACGCCCTGTGCGCCCTGATGACACGGGCCGTCGAGGCGGCCCGCGCCCGCGCGGTGCAGCTCGCGGGCTGAGCGCCCGATGTGTGGGCTTCGCCGCACCCCGTGGCGCGCGGCACGCCCGGCCCCTAGATAAGGGGAGTCGCGAAGCGGAGGTGCCCTCATGGTTGACGCGAACGGTCCGACGCCCTCCGGGCCGGAAACGCCCAAGCCGGCCGCGGCGCCGCCCAAGGACCGCATCATCGACGCCACGATGGAGCTCGCGGCCGAGCGCGACTGGCATGACTTCGGCCTGACCGACGTCGCCGCCCGTGCCGAAGTGACGCTTGCCGAGCTGCGCGACGCCTTCCCGTCGAAGGGCGCGGTGCTGGCGGGCTTCTCACGCCGGATCGACAAGATCGTGCTGGACGGCACCACCGCCGACCTGGACGAGGAGTCGGGGCGCGAGCGGCTGTTCGACGTGCTGATGCGGCGGCTCGACGCCATGGCGCCCTACAGGATGGGTCTGGAAAGCGTGTCCGAGTGGGTGCGGGGCGACGCCCTCGCGGCCGCGGCCCTGAACGGCGTGGCCTTGAACTCCATGCGCTACATGCTGGCCGCGGCGGGCATCAAGGCGGAGGGGAGAACGGGGGCGCTGAAGCTTCAGGGCGTGGTGTTCGCCTGGGCGCGCGTGCTCGACGTCTGGTTCCTCGACACCGAGCCGGGTCTGGCCCGCACCATGGCGGCGCTCGACCGCGAGCTTCGGCGGGGCGAAACCCTCAGCGCCCGCGTGGACGATCTCGACCGCCTCGCCTCGCCCCTCCGGCTGCTCGGCCGCGCGCTGATGGACATGCGCCGCCGCCTACGCGAGGGCGCTTCCGACGCGCGCCGGCGTTCGGACGCCGAGGCCGGCGACCCGGCGATCTGACCCGTGGCGGAGCGGGCGTCTCCGGCCGGGCGCATCACGGTTGACGACTTCCTGGCGGTCGACGTGCGCGTCGGCACGGTCGTGGCCGCCGAGCCTTTTCCCCAGGCGCGCAAGCCGGCCGTCCGGCTCACGGTCGACCTCGGGGCGGAGCTGGGCGTCAGGAGGTCCTCGGCCCAGGTCACCGTTCACTACGCGCCCGAGGCGCTGGTGGGTCGCCAGGTCGCGGCCGTCGTGAACCTCCCGCCCCGGCAGATCGGCCCGTTCCTGTCCGAGGTCCTGGTGCTGGGCTTCCCCGACGCGAACGGGGCCGTGGTGCTGGTCAGCCCGGACAGGCCGGTGCCCAACGGCGGCCGGTTGTTCTGAAGGGTCGCGGGGCTCAGTCCATCACCGGCGCCGCGGCCGCGACGCCGTCCGCCTCGGTTCGCCGGTCGCGCAGCGGCCGCTGCTCCATGAGCGCGGTCCACAGCATCGCGAGCCCGAGGCCCACCACGGTCGCGGCGAACACCCAGGCGAAGGTGTGGGCGAGCACGGCCGCCCTGGCCGGGTCGTAGCCGGCGTCCTCCGCCGCGGGGCCGCCGAGCCCGACCACGATGGTGCCGAACACCGCCACGATCAGCGCCCCGCCGAGCGAACGGAAGAAGTTCATGGTGGCGGTCGCGGTGCCGAGCTGGTGCAGCGCCACCGCGTTCTGGATCGCGATGGTGGACAGCGGCAGCACGGTGCCCAGCCCCACGCTCACCAGGAACAGCACGACCTCCAGGGCCGGCAGCGGCAGCCGCGCGGCGCCGAGCGCGAGCGTCACGGCGGCCGCGACGCTGATCGCGATGCCGACCAGGGGCAGGCGCTTGTAGTTGCTGAAGTACATCATCGACCGGCCCGACAGCGTGGCGCCCGTCACGGTGCCCGCCATCAGGGGGACCAGCGCCACGCCCGACTGGCTGGCCGACAGCCCGCGCGCGCCCTCCAGGTAGAGCGGCACGTAGATGGTCAGGCCGATGAAGGTGCCCATGGCGAAGCAGGCCGCGAGCGTTCCCGTCGCGACCACCTGGTTGCCCAGGACGTCGAGCGGGATCAAGGGCTCGGGCGCGGTCCTGAGCCGCGCCACGAACAGGGCCCAGGCCAGCGCGGACGCCCCGAGCAGGAGCGCGATGCGCGGCGAGGCCCAAGGGTAGCGCACCCCGCCCCAGCTCAGCGCGAGCAGGAGCGCGACGGTCGCCCCCACCAGGATCACCGCCCCCGGGTAGTCCAGCCTGCGCCGCAGTTCGGGCACCTGCAGGAGGCGAAGCTTGCTGTTGGTCATCAGGAAGGCCGCGACGCCGATCGGCAGGTTGATCCAGAAGATCAGCGACCAGTGCAGGTGCTGCGCCAGCACCCCGCCCAGCAGCGGTCCCGCCACCGAGGAGGCCACAAACACGCTCGCGATGTAGATCTGGTAGCGGGCCCGCTCGCGCGGGGACATGATGTCGGCCAGAATGGTCTGCGCCAGCGAGATCAGGCCGCCGCCGCCCAGGCCCTGCAACCCGCGCGCCAGGGCCAGCACGATCATCGTGGGGGCCACCGCGCAGGCCACCGAGCCCAGCATGAACAGCGTGATGGCCACCAGCAGCGACACGCGCCGCCCGTGGACGTCGCTGAATTTGCCGTAGAGCGGCGTCACCGCCGTGGACGCGAGCAGGTAGGCCGTGACGATCCAGGGCAGGTCGGCGGCGTCGCCGAGGTCGCGGCCGATGGTCGGCATGGCGGTCGCCACGATCGTCTGGTCGAGCGCCGCGAGCAGCATCGCCATCATCAGCCCGATGATGATGGCGCGGACCTGGGAGGCGGTGAGCGTGGGCGCGGCGGGGCTTGGGGCGGCGGTCATCGACAAGGTGAGGTTCGGACGACCGGTGCGCCACGGCCCGCGGGAGGTGGAGGGATGGTGGAGGGTTGAGGTCCAACCATCCGGGTCGTGCCACCTGCCCATAGCGCTCCGGTCCGGCCCGTGCAAGCCGGAGCACGCGCGCGGGCGCGGGACTCCGGCCCGCGGGTCAGCGCGACCGGTGCCCCGGCGGCCCGTTGCGGCGCGTCACGGCGGGAGGCGCGGAACCGGCCTGCCTTAACCCCGCTTTGAAACCCCGACGCGGGGGCGCCCGAGACTCGGGAACCATCGCGACATCCTATCGTTTGCTAGGGCGATCGAACGAGACAGGTCGGCACAGGTGTCCGAGACGGCGCGATGACGGCACAGGTGTTGAAAGAAAGTGCGGTGCGCCGCGGCAGGGCCTTGGCTGGGCGCGAGGCCGCGCTGGCCCGCGTTCCGGGGATCGGGATTGTTCTGCGGACGGACCGGTCTTGAACGCGGCCTCGGCGGACCGCGGCCCCGACATGGATGCGGCACGGGACGACGTGAACGACGCCATGGACGACAAGGACCGTCTCGACTTCGCGCTGTCGGCGACGCAAACCGGTTTGTGGAGCTTCAACGCGGCTGCCCGCACCCTCGTGCTTGACGATCGGTCGAGGACGCTGTGCGGCCTGGGCCAGGCGGCTCCGGTCCCCATCGCGGATTTCAAGAAGATCTTCTCGGCCGAGGATGGCGGGCTCTTCGAGGCGATCCTCGGCCGAGCGGAGCCGGCCGACCCGGAGGCCGATGTCGTCCTGCGGTTGAGGTCCGTTCGGGCCGGTGCGGACCGGTGGCTTGCGTTCCGCGCCAAGCGCGTCGCCGCATCGAAGGTGGTGATCGGCACGGTGCGCGACGTGTCCGCGTCGCGCCTTCACGAGGTGCAGGTCCACCTGCTGATGCGCGAGGTGACGCACCGGTCCAAGAACCTGCTCGCCATCATCCAGGCCATGGCGCGGCAAACCGTCAAGGACAGCCTGACCGCGGCCGACTTCGAGGTCCGGTTCTCGTCGCGCCTGCGAGGGCTGTCGTTCTCGCACGAACTCTTGGCCGCGCAGGACTGGCGGGGGGCTTCGCTGGGCGACCTCGTGCGGGGCCACCTCCAGGGCATCCTCGAACAGCACGGCGACCGCGTGACCATCCATGGGCCCGCGGTGTTTGTGCGCCCCGAGGCCGCTCAAAACATAGGGCTCGCGCTCAACGAGCTGACCAGCAACGCGCTGCGCTACGGCGCGCTGTCCGGCGAGACCGGCCGCGTGGCGCTGGACTGGTCGATCGATCAGGACGCGTCCGTGCCCCGCTGGCTGCACGTGGTCTGGAACGAGTACGGGGACCGGGCCATCCAACCCCCCGCGCGGCAGGGGTTCGGCCACAAGGTGATGGAACGGGTTGTGGCGCGCGCCCTCGATGGAAGCGCAACCATGACCTTCGCGCCGACCGGGCTGCAGTGGTCGCTGAGGATCCCCGCCTCGCATCTCCTGACGGAGGCGTGAGCGGTGGGGAGCCCGCGGATCAGTCGTCCCGGTAGATTCGTTCCCGGCGCTCGTGGCGTTCCTGCGCTTCCACCGACAGGGTCGCGATGGGACGGGCGTCAAGCCGCTTGAGGGCGATCGGCTCACCGGTTTCCTCGCAGTAGCCGTAGGAGCCGTCCTCGATCCGCCCCAGGGCGGAGTCGATCTTGGAAATGAGCTTGCGCTGCCGGTCACGTGCCCTGAGCTCGATGGCGCGGTCGGTTTCCGACGACGCACGGTCGGCGAAGTCGGGGTGATTCTCGTTCTCATTCTGCAACGCCGCTAATGTTTCACGGCTTTCCCGGAGCAGATCTTCGCGCCACGCGAGGAGCTTGCGGCGAAAATACTCGCGATGACGCTCGTTCATGAAGAGTTCGTCTTCGGAGGGTTTGTATCCGGTGTCGATGGCCTCGGCTTCGATCATGGTGGCGGGCTCCCCCCGTCGCTGTTCGGCGGCCTTATAGCGGCGTGCCCCGCCCTCCACAATCGTGGCCGCCGGATGTCACAGCTTTTGCCGGGACCCGGCGGCTTTTGGGGAACGGACCCGGCCGATGAAAACCTTGATCCTGCTCCGCCACGCGCAATCCGGGCCGGGCACGCCCGACCGCGAGCGGTCGCTGGATAACACCGGCCTGGACGAGGCGGCCCGGGTCGGGCGGCTGTTGGCCGAGGCCGCTCCGCGGCCCGGTCTCGCGCTCGTGTCGGACGCGCGCCGCGCCCGGCAAACCTTCGCGGCGCTGGCGGCCTGGCCCGAGCCCGTCCGCGCCGCCGTCGAGCCGCGGCTCTACGCCGCTTCTCGCGACGCGATCCTGCACCTGATCCGGGCCATCCCGGACGGGGAGAGCTGCGTGCTGGTGGTGGGCCACAATCCCGGCCTGGGCGAGGCGGCCCGGCTGCTGGCGCAGGACGGGCCCGCGCGCGACATGGCCGCACTGGGACTGCGCTTCCCGACCGCGGCGGCGGCCGTGATCGGGTGCCCGGTCGCCAACTGGTCGGAAACGGGCGCGGGCGGGCGGCTTCTGGCGCTGCTGCTGGGCGGGGCCTGACGGCTCGCGGCTCGACCGTGTGGCGGGGTTGGATCCGGGCAGCGAGGTTTGCCTCGGCAGCACCGGAGCCGTGCCGCGAACCGCCTCCGAGGTTTTCGGCGCGTCCGGTTGGCCCCGCGCGAGAGCCTGCGGCGCGATGATCCTGCGCCGGGGCGGGGGTGAGCGCGACGCGCCGCCGGCGGGAGCGAAACCGAGGGGAGCGACGTGGCCCCGGCCTTGCCAAGCCGGATCGGTGCGCGGGAGGTTCTTGGCTTTCCGGCCCGCTCGCCTGTAGGACAGGGTCCGGCCCGCCCGACAGAGACCCCTTTGCCCTTTCTCGCCGACCTCGTTCTGGATGCCCGCGCGGCGGCCCGCAGCCTCGCCGACGCGTTCGGGGGCACGGGGCTCCGCCTGGGCGTCACGGGCCTGTCGCGGGCGGGCAAGACGGTGTTCATCACGGCGCTGGTCCACGCGCTCACCCGGCGCGCGCGCCTGCCCGTGTTCCGGGTCGCGGCCGAGGGGCGGCTCGCCCGCGCGAGCCTGCATCCCCAGCCCGACGACACCGTGCCGCGCTTCGCCTACGAGGACCACCTCGCGGCGCTGACCGCCGACCGCACCTGGCCCGAGTCGACCCGCCAGATCTCGGAGCTGCGGCTGACGTTGGACTACGAGCGGACGGGCGTGCTGCGGTCCGGCCCGGCCCAGTTCACAATCGACGTCGTCGACTATCCCGGCGAGTGGCTGCTCGACCTGCCGCTGCTCGGCAAGTCCTACGCGCGGTGGTCGCGCGAAACGCTGGACGCCAGCGCCCAGGCCGCCCGCGCGCCCCTCGCGGCCGGCTGGCGCGGGCACCTCGCGAGCCTGGACCCCCGCGCGCGCGCCTCGGAGGACGTGGCCCGGCGCGCGGCCGACCTGTTCACCGCCTACCTGCGCGCGAGCCGCAGCGACCTTTACAGCCTCTCCACCCTGCCGCCCGGCCGCTTCCTGATGCCCGGCGACCTGGAAGGCTCACCCGCGCTCACCTTCGCGCCGCTGCCCGTCGAGGAGGGCGAGGCGCTCCCCGCGGGGTCGCTCGCCGCCATGATGGCGCGCCGCTACGAGAGCTACAAGGCGCACGTGGTGGGCCCGTTCTTCCGCAACCACTTCGCCCGGCTCGACCGGCAGATCGTGCTGGTGGACGCCCTGTCCGCCCTCAACTCGGGGGCCGCCGCGGTGCGCGACCTCGAAGTCGCGCTGGCCGACCTGCTGGAGGCGTTCCGCACGGGCCGCGCCACGTGGCTGTCCACGCTGGTGCGCCCTCGCATCGACCGCATCCTGTTCGCCGCCACCAAGGCCGACCACCTCCACCACACGAGCCACGACCGCCTGGAAGCGATCCTGCGCCTGCTCACCGCGCGGGCCATCGCGCGGGCGGAGGGGCTGGGCGCCTCGGTCGACGTCATCGCGCTCGCGGCGGTGCGGGCCACCCGCGAGGTGGCGGTGACCGAGGGCCGCGACACGCTGGACGCCATCGTGGGCGTGCCGCTCGCGGGCGAGCGGATCGGCGACGACCTGTTCGACGGCCGCGCCGAGGCGGCCGTTTTCCCCGGCGAGCTGCCGGCCGACCCGAAGCTCGTGCTGCGCGGCGACGCGCTGGGGCAGGGCGCCCACGAGGGGCCCTACCGCTTCGTGCGCTTCCGCCCGCCCGCGGCGGTGCGGGGCCCCGACGGCGGCGCGGAGCCGCTGCCCTTCATCCGCCTCGACCGGGCGCTGCAGTTCCTCCTGGGGGACAAGCTCGGGTGAGCGAGCCTGCCCCACCCCGCCACCCCCGCGCCTTCCGGCTCGCCCCCGAGCCGCCCGCGGCCGCGGCCGGCC
>CAXTDZ010000072.1:0-20098 GCA_964243035.1 uncultured Lichenihabitans sp. | reverse complement strand
CCTTCTCCCCGCGAAGCGGGGCGAAGGGCACCACCCGGCACCGGTCGCGTCAGGCCGACCGCTTCAGCTCCTCCACCGGCATGGCCGAATGGCCGAGCGACGCCGTCTTGGCGGCCTTGGCCGCGTAGAAGGACGCGTTGTGCTCGCCCCGCAGCGCCTGGCGCGTGAACTCGATCAGGTGCAGGCACACGAAGCCCATGTTGAACACCGCCTCGACCTGGCCCTTCTTCAGCGCGTGCCAGGCCGAGCGCCAGAAGGTGCCGCGGTAGTCGGCCTTGATGCCGAGCTCCCAGGTGATGTTCTTGGCCATCAGCCAGCCGCGGCGCAGGTTGGCGCGGGTCAGCTTGCCGCGGACGGGCGTCGCGATGCGGTTGCCGTAGGTGTGGTCCATCTGGTGGCGGAAGCGGGCGAAGATCTGCTCGGGCGCGTAGGCGTGGGCGATCGACCGGCGCCAGCTCGCCACGACCTCGTCGTGCGGGCGCAGGAAGCGGACGTTGGATTCGAGCGCGGGGTCGTTGACGATGCGGCCCGCCTTGGTCAGCCGGTCCCACAGCGGGGTCTTGGGCAGCGCCTGGAGCAGGTTGATGGTGAGCACGGGCACGGCCGAGCGGTCCACGAACTCGCGCAGCCGGTTCTCCGACTCGTCCGAGTCCGAGTCGAGCCCCAGGATGATGCCCGAGGTGACCTCCAGCCCGTAACGGTTCAGGGTCTGGATCGCCTCCATCATGGGAACCGCGTTGTTGTGGTCCTTGGCGATCGATTTGAGCGCGTCGAGCTCGGGCGTCTCGATGCCCACGAAGACGGTGAAGAAGCCCGCCTCCCGCATCAGCTCCAGGATCTCGGTCTGCTTGGCCAGGTTGAGGGTGGCTTCGCAAGCGAACTGAAGGGGATAGTCGTGCTTCTTCTGCCAGGCGATCAGGTGCGGGAGCATGTCCCGCGTGGCCTTGCGGTTGCCGATGAAGTTGTCGTCGACGAAGTAGATGACGGTCGGGTGCGCGGGCTGGGCGACGAAGGCGTCGAGCTCGGCCAGCAGCTGGTCGACGGCCTTGAGCCGCGGCTGGCGGCCGTACAGCGCGGGGATGTCGCAGAACTCGCAGCGGTACGGGCAGCCCGACGAGAACTGCAGGGAGCCCAGCAGGTACTGCTTGAGCGGCAGCTTGGCGTAGGCGGGCAGGGGAAAGTCGCCCAGATTGGTGCGGGCGCTGGTTTCCAGCACCACCTGCGCCGCGGGCGGCGTCACGTCCGCGTCGAGGATCTCGACCAGCCGGTCGGTGGCGTCCCCCAGCTCGCCGATGTGGAGGTAGTCGAAGGAACCGTATTTCTCGGGCGCGCCGGAGGCCGAGGACCCGCCCAGCACCGTCACCTTGCCGTGACGCCTGGCGCGGGCGTGGATGTCGCGGATCTGCGGCTCCTGGACGTGCATGCCGCTCACGAAGACGGCCTCGGCCCAGTCGAAATCGGCGTCCTCCGCGGCGCGCAGGTTCTCGTCGATGAAGCGGACCTCCCAGAACTCCGGCATGTAGGCGGCGATCACCAGCAGCCCCTGGGGCGGCATGAAGGCCTTCACCCTCATCAGCTTGTAGGCGCCCGAGAAGGTTCCGAACGAAGGCGTGTAGGCGGGGAACACGCACAGGATGCGCCTTCGGCGGGTCACGGGGACGGGACAGCGCAAAGTCTGAAGCTCCTCAAGCGGCGGGCCGGCGCGGGCGGCCGGTCCATCGTGTAGCACGGAAGCCGCGCGGTGTGCGGCAGGTTCCCGCGCCGGCCCGCCGTTTGAGGTAGGATGGCCGGAGCGGCGGCGGTTCAGGTGGAGGCGGGTCGATGGCAGGCGGTCAGGACGGGGTTCACGTGGTCGATCACCCGCTGGTGCAGCACAAGCTGACGCTGATGCGCACCGCGGAACGCTCCACCAAAGGGTTTCGGCAGCTGCTCAACGAGATCGGGATGCTGCTGTGCTACGAGGTGACGCGGGACCTGCCGGTGGCGATGGTGGAGGTGCAGACGCCGCTGGCCACCATGCAGGCGCCGATGATCGCGGGCAAGAAGCTCGTCTTCGCGCCCATTCTGCGGGCTGGCGTGGGCTTCCTGGACGGGATGCTCGACCTCGTGCCCTCGGCCCGCGTCGCCCACGTCGGGCTCTACCGCGACCCCGACACGCTGCGGGCCGTCGAGTACTACTTCAAGGCGCCGACCGACCTCGCCGAGCGGCTCACGATCATCATGGACCCCATGCTCGCCACGGCCAACTCGGCCACGGCGGCCGTGGAGCGCCTGAAGGCGCGCGGCGCCAGGGAGCTCCGCTTTGTTTGCCTGCTGGCCGCGCCCGAGGGCATCGCCAAGCTCCGGGGCGAGCATCCCGACGTCGAGATCTGGACGGCGGCCATCGACAGCCACCTCAACGACCACGGCTACATCGTGCCCGGCCTGGGCGACGCGGGCGACCGGATGTTCGGAACGCGGTGAGGGGCGGCGAAATCGCGGATCGTCCCGCGGACAGGCTCAGGCGACCGTGGCGCCGATGCAACAAGGGCCGAGAGTCCGCGCAGGGCGAGGCGCGTTCGAGCTTGCGTTCGAACGCGCCATGGCCTAGAAGGATTGTGCAGCGCATCGCGCTGCATGCCCACCTTGGGCGTTTCCTCCCTAGACTTGGGCCGCCTCGCGCGGCCCTTTTTCTTTTTAGCCAAGGCGGAAGCGTTAGAGCACGGCCCACGCCCTCTTGCAAGGCAGCCATGCACAATTAAGCGACGTTTTGCTCACAATCGGCGGTCGTCGGGAAACCGCCGAAACAGGTATCGGGCTTGTGCCGCCCCGAGGGTTGCCCGACGCCCGCGCGTCCGCGGCTCAAACCTTGAGCTTGTCCTTGACCCGGGTGAAGTCGCCGCTCCTGAGCACCCGTCGGCTGGTCAGTTCGCTTAGCGAGTGGTACGGCCGGTGGCTGACGATCGCGCGGCCGATCCTGCCCATGCCAGGGATGGTGTTCAGCGCCGCCATCGAAGCCGTGTTGATGTCGAGCAGCGGGGCGGCCGATGCCGCCGGGGAACTGTCGGGCGACACCGCGGGGACCGCGTCGTCGACGGACGCGCGCGTGTCCGTAGGCGCCGGAGCGGGGGATGGACCCGCCGCAGGGGGTGGGCCGGGGTCGGCCGCGGGAGCGGCGCCCGTCACGGCCTCCGGGCTCACGGCCGCGACGGTCTGCTCGGCGGAGGCCGGGACCGCGTCGGTGACCGTCGCGACCGCGCCGCCCTCGGCCGGGGCCGGCTGGACGGACTTCAGGGCCTGCTCGGACAAGCCGGGCGAGGCTTCGACGGGAACCGAGACGGCCGCGAGCCTGCCCCAGGGCGCGACGCGGTCGGCCGTCACCGCGGGGCGGGACCGTCCCGCCGCGTGGATGGCGAACCCCGCCGTGGCGGAGCCGAGCCCGGCGCAGGCCAGGGTAACAACGATGGACGCTTTACTTACCATGCAGTCACTCCCGTCCTGCCGAACCTCCCCGCCGCACGCGCCCCCGCTGCCGAAGCTCGTCGGTTTGGGTGCGCGCGAACGTCAACTATCGGCAATGTGTGGCAAGACTGCGAGATCAAATTTGCGCGAGTAAGGCAGAGATCAGGATCGGGACGACACGATTGGCCGACGCGTTCGGCCCCGCGTCGCGATATGGGGTTGCGGTGTTGCCGCGCGAGCCCCGCCAGCTCCAGGCCGTTCGGCTTCGGACCAGGTCTAAATGCCACAGCTGTGGAAGCTTCACCGTAGCCGCGGAACAAGGCGGCTGCCAACCGACTTCCCACCTCGCCTCAGCTTAGATCCAGAGAAAGCCGCCATGGCCCAGCACGACCTCCGCGTCCTTCCCGGAACCTCCAACCAGCTCGGGGCCACTTGGGACGGGGAGGGCACCAACTTCGCCCTGTTCTCCGCCCATGCCACCAAGGTCGAGCTGTGCCTCTACGGCGAGGACGGCCGCGAGGAAACCGCGCGGGTCGAGCTGCCGGAATACACCAACCAGGTGTTCCACGGCTACATCCCGGACCTGAAGCCCGGCGCGCTCTACGGCTACAGGGTCCACGGGCCCTACGAGCCCGAGGCGGGCCACCGGTTCAACCCCAACAAGCTTCTGCTCGACCCCTACGCCCGCGCCTTCGAGGGCGAGCTCGTCTGGGACCCGGCCGTGTTCGGCTACCAGCTCGAAAGCGGCGACGACCTGAGCTTCGACGAGCGCGACAGCGCGCCCTTCATGCCCAAGGCCATCGTGATCGACTGGGAATACGACTGGCGCGGGCAGCCGGCCCACTTCCCCGGCGTGCCCTGGGATCAGACGATCGTCTACGAGACCCACGTCAAGGGTTTCACCAAGCTCCATCCCAAGGTGCCCGCGGCCGAGCGCGGCACCTACAAGGGGTTCGGCCACAAGGACGTGGTCGCCTACATCAAGTCGCTGGGCGTCACCACGGTCGAGCTGCTTCCGGTGCACAGCTTCGTCACCGACAAGTTCCTGATCGACAAGGGGCTGACCAACTACTGGGGCTACAACACCATCGGCTTCTTCGCCCCCGACCGGCGCTACACCACCAATGCCGGCGGCGTCGTGCGCGAGTTCAAGGAAATGGTGTCGCGCTTCCACGACGCGGGCCTGGAGGTGATCCTCGACGTGGTGTTCAACCACACGGCCGAAGGCAACGAGAAGGGCCCGACGCTGTCCTTCAAGGGTATCGACAACGCGTCCTACTACTGGCTGAACCCCGACCAGCCGCGCTACTACAACAACGACACCGGGACCGGGAACACGTTCAGCCTGAGCCACCCGCAGGTGTCGCGCCTGGTGTCGGACTCGCTGCGCTACTGGGTGCAGGAGATGCACGTCGACGGCTTCCGCTTCGACCTCGCCCCCGTGCTGGGCCGGGAGGCGACCGGCTTCAACACCCGCAGCGCCTTTCTCCAGCACTGCAGCCTCGATCCGGTGCTGAACTCGGTGAAGCTGATCGCCGAGCCGTGGGACATCGGCCCGGGCGGCTACCAGGTGGGCCATTTCCCGCCCGGCTGGGGCGAATGGAACGACAAGTACCGCGACGACGTCCGCTCCTTCTGGAAGGGGTCCAAGGCCAACCGCGAGTTCGTGCCGCGCTTGTGCGGCTCGGCCGAGATGTTCAACCACGAGGGGCGCCGCCCCTGGGCCTCGGTCAACTTCGTGTCGGCCCACGACGGCTTCACCACCAACGACGTCGTGACCTACAACGAGAAGCACAACGACGCCAACGGCGAGGACAACCGCGACGGCAACTCCAACAACGAGTCCTGGAACTGCGGCGCCGAGGGGCCGACCGACGACGTGGCCGTGAACGCCCTGCGCGAGCGGCAGATCCGCAACCTGCTCGCGACGCTCGTCTTCTCGCAGGGGACGCCCATGATCCTGGCCGGAGACGAGTTCGGCCGCACCCAGGACGGCAACAACAATGCCTATTGCCAGGACAACGAGCTTTCTTGGTTCAACTGGGACATCACGGAGAAGGGCCAAGCCTTGATCCGCTTCGTGCAGAAGCTTACGAGGCTCCGACACGACCACCCGATGCTGCGCTACACGCGCTTCCTCAACGGCGACTTCAACGAAGCTGCCGAAACACGCGACGTGACCTGGATCACCGCGGGCGGGCAGGAGTATTCCGAGGCCGACTGGGGCGACACCGAGCACAAGCACTTCGGCATGCTGCTCGACATCCGCGGCTACGTGACCGAGCAGGAGGTCCCCGAGGACTCGCCCCTGCTGATCCTGTTCAACGCCTACCACGAGGACGTGGACTTCACCCTGCCCGCCCACCCGGGCGGCAAGACGTGGCGGTTGCTGCTCGACACCAACCGCCCCGACCTCGCGCAGACCGAGAGCCGCGCCGTGGGCGAGAGTTTCACCCTGGTCGGCCGCTCGCTCAGCCTGTTCGCCCTTCCGCTCCGCTGACCGCCGGTTCCGCAGGCCCAAACCCATGACGACCCAGACTTCGCCCGAGGCGGCCCTCGCTCCCCTGCCGTTCGGCGCCACCGTGCGGCCGGGAGGCGTGCTGTTCAGCCTGTTCGCCCCGGCTTGCGACCGCGTGGCCCTGCATCTGGACGGCCGCGGGGCGCCGCTCGCCATGGCGGCCGGCGAGGACGGGTGGCACAGGCTGGAGGTGGCCGAGGCGCGGGCGGGCAGCCGCTACCGGTTCGGGCTGCCGGACGGCCTGCAGGTGCCCGACCCCGCCTCGCGGTTCCAGCCGGAGGACGTCCACGGGCCGAGCGAGGTCGTCGACCCCGCCGCCTTCGGCTGGACGGACGGCGCCTGGCGCGGCCGCCCCTGGCGCGAGACGGTGGTCTACGAGGCGCACGTGGGCACTCTCACGCCCGAGGGCACCTTCCGCGCCGCCATCGGCAAGCTCGACCACCTCGTGAGCCTGGGGGTGACGGCGCTCCAGCTCATGCCGGTGGCGGAGTTCGCGGGCCGCCGCGGCTGGGGCTATGACGGCGTGCTGTGGTACGCGCCCGACGCCGCCTACGGCCACCCGGACGACCTCCGCGCCCTGGTGGACGCGGCCCACGCGCGCGGGCTCCAGGTGTTCCTGGACGTCGTTTACAACCACTTCGGGCCGGACGGGAACTACCTCGGCGCCTACGCGCCGCAGTTCTTCACCGACCGCCACCACACTCCCTGGGGCAAGGCCATCAACTACGACGGCCGCCACTCCCGCGTGGTGCGGGACTTCGCGATCGGCAACGCGCTCTACTGGATCCGCGAGTTCCACGTCGACGGGCTGCGGCTCGACGCCGTCCACGCCATCGTGGACGACAGCGATCCCACGCTGATCACCGAGCTCGCGGCCCGCGTCCGCGCCCTCGACCCCGGCCGCCCGTTTCACCTGATCGTCGAGAACGAGGACAACGGCGCCCACCACCTCGTCCGCCGCGACGACGGCGCGGGCTGGTTCTCGGGCCAGTGGAACGACGACGTCCACCATGTCCTGCACGTGGCCGCGACCGGCGAGGACGCGGGCTACTACGCGGATTACGCGGGCGACACCGCCGCGCTCGGCCGCGCGCTCGCCGAGGGCTTCGCGTTCCAGGGCGAGGTGATGCCCTACCGCGGCTCGGCCCGCGGCGAGCCCAGCGCCGACCTGCCCACGGAGGCCTTCGTGGCTTTCGTGCAGAACCACGACCAGATCGGCAACCGCGCCTACGGCGACCGGCTGACCGGGAGCCTGGCCCCGGAGGTGCTGCGCGCCCTCGGCGCCGTGGCGCTGCTGCTGCCCCAGACGCCCATGCTGTTCATGGGGGAGGAATGGGGGTCGGCGGCACCCTTCCTGTTCTTCTGCGACTTCGAGGGCGAGCTGGCCGACCTGGTGCGCAAGGGGCGCCGGGAGGAGTTCAAACGCTTCCCCGAGTTCCAGGACGAGGCCAAGCGCGACACGATCCCCGACCCGCTCGCGGATGACACGTTCAACCGCTGCAAGCTCGACTGGTCCGACCTCGACCGGCCGGAACCCCGCGCGAGGCTGGACTGGTACCGGCGCGTCCTCGCCGCGCGCCGCGACGCGCTGCTTCCCCTGCTCGACGAGGTGGGCGCGCGCGGCGGTCGCCACCGCGAGGTGGGTCCCGCGGCGGTCGAGGTGCGCTGGGGCAGGCTCCGGCTCGACGCCAACCTGAAACCCGCCGAGCAGGACGGGTTCGAGCCCGCCGCGGGCCACGTGGTCTGGCAGGAAGGCGCGGCCGACGGCACCAGGCTGGGCCCCTGGGCCGTCCGCTGGACCCTCGCGAAGCAAGGAGCCTGAGGATGACGCCGCGCGCCACCTACCGGGTGCAGTTCCACAAGGGGTTCGACTTCGACGCCGGCGCCCGGCTCGCGCCCTACCTCAAGCGGCTCGGGGTCAGCCACCTCTACGCCTCGCCCTACCTCGCGGCCCATCCCGGCAGCACGCACGGCTACGACATCGTCGACCACGACCGCTTCAACCCCGAGCTCGGCGGCGAGGCGGGCTTCGCGCGGCTCGCGACCGCGCTGGCCGAGGCGGGCCTTCGCCACATCCTCGACTTCGTGCCCAACCACATGGGCGTGGGCGGGGCCGACAACGCGCTCTGGCTGGACGTGCTCGAATGGGGCGAGGAGGCCGAGCACGCGGGCTGGTTCGACATCGACTGGGACACCGACCGGCCCGACCTCAAAGGCAAGCTGCTTGTCCCGCTGCTGGGCGACCAGTACGGCGTGGCGCTGGAAGCGGGCCACCTCCAGCTCAAGTTCGACGCGGGTGACGGCAGCTTCGCGGTTTGGGCGCACGAGAGCCACAAGCTGCCCGTCTGCCCGCTGCACTACGACGCGATCCTGGGCGAGGACAACCCCACCTCGGCCCGGCTCGGGGACGCCTTCTCCTACCTCCTGCGCTGGAAGCCGCAGGTGATGCGCCGCGCCCGCGAGCTGAAAGACGAGCTCGCGAAGGCCGCCAAGGACCCGGCCGTCCGCACGTCGATCGCCTCCGCCGTCTCGGCGCTCAACGGCCGCGCGGGGGAGACCGCGAGTTGGAACCGGCTGGACGCCCTCATCGCGCGGCAGAACTGGAAGCCCACGCAGTACCTGGTCGCTTCCGACGACATCAACTACCGACGCTTCTTCAACATCGCCACGCTGGCGGGCCTCCGCATGGAACTGCCCGACGTGTTCGACCACAGCCACCGCCTGGCGCTGGGCCTCATCCGCGAGGGCCGGCTGGACGGCCTGCGCATCGACCACATCGACGGGCTGTTCGATCCCAAGCGCTACCTCGAACGGCTGCGCGAGGCGGCGCCCGAGGCGGCGTCGGGCGGCGCGCCCTACCTCGTGGTCGAGAAGATCCTGGGGCCGGGCGAGCCCCTGCGCGACGACTGGCCCGTGGACGGCACCACCGGCTACGACTTCACCAACCTCATCACCGGCACCTTCGTGCACGTCGAGAACGAGGGCGCCTTCACGCGCACGTACTGGCGCTTCACGGGCGCCGTGCAGCCCTACGACTCCATCGTGGCGGCCAGCAAGCGGCAGATCATCGACAACGAGATGCTGAGCGAGCTGCACCGGCTCGCCCGCTCGGCGGTCCGCGTGGCCCGGCAGAACCGGCGCACGTCCGACTTCACCGCGACCGTCCTCCAGCGCGCGCTGCGGCAGATCGTGACCGCCTTCCCGGTGTACCGCACCTACATCGACGACCGCGACGAGCCCACGGCCGAGGACCTGCGCCGGCTCGACGCCGCGATCCGCGGCGCGCGGGGCGCCGACCCGTCGATCGACGGCAGCGTCTTCGACTTCCTCCGCGCGCTGCTCTCGGGCGAGCTGGCCAGGCCCGGCACCGGCTACCGCCGCTCGGCCGTGCTGCGCTGCGCCATGAAGCTCCAGCAGTACTGCGGGCCCGTGATGGCCAAGGGCGTGGAGGACACGGCCTTCTACCGCTACAATCGCTTCGTGGCGCTGAACGAGGTGGGCGGCTCGCCCGAGCGGTTCGGCACGCCCCTGGCCGAGTTCCACGACGCCAACCGGGTGCGCGCCGCCCGCTGGCCGCGCGCCATGCTCGCCACCTCGACCCACGACACCAAGCGCGGCGAGGACACCCGCGCCCGGCTCGCGGCGCTGTCCGCGCTGCCCGAGGAGTGGGACGCGGCCCTGGAGGGCTGGAGCGCGGTGCTCGCCGAGGAGGGGCGGGAGCGCGGCGCGGGGCCGGACCGCAACGACGAATACCTGTTCTACCAGCTCCTGGTGGGCACCTGGCCCGTGGCGTTCCTCCGCGACGGCACGCTCGATCCCGCGGCGCTGGAGGGCTACGCGGACCGGCTCCGCGCCGCCATGACCAAGTCCATGCGCGAGGCCAAGGTCCACTCGACCTGGATCGCGCCGGACGAGGCCTACGAGGAGGGCGCGCTCGGGTTGGTGACGCGCGCGCTCGTCGGCGAGGCCGCGGACCGCTTCCTGCCGCTGTTCCGGCCCTTCGCGGCCCGCGTGGCGGAACTGGGGGCCGCGATCACCTTCGCCCAGACCGCGCTGAAGCTGACCGTGCCCGGCATGCCGGACATCTACCAGGGCGCGGAACTGTGGGACCTGTCGATGGTCGATCCCGACAACCGCAGGCCGGTCGACTACGCGTCGCGCGAGGCCGCGCTGGACGACGTGCTGGGTGCCATGGGGGCGGACCGGGGCGGGACGATGCGGCGGCTCGCGGCCGGCTGGCACGACGGCCGCTTCAAGCTCGCGCTGACCGCGACGCTGCTGCGCCTGCGCGCGGGCCATCCCAACCTGTTCGAGGCGGGCGACTACGCGGCCCTGCCCACGCCGGGCGACCCGAGCTTGTGCGCCTTCGCCCGCACGGCGGGCGAGAGCGCGCTGGTGGTGGTGGCGCGCCGCCACGTGTCCGACCCCGTGCCCGAGGGGGCGCGCCTGGTCCTGCCCGGCCCCCTGGAGGGCCGGGCGGCGGTCAACGTGCTGACCGGCGACGGGCCGGGCGGCGCGGTCCCGTTGTCGGTTGCGACGCTGCTGGACGGGCTACCCGCGGCCGTTCTGCTGTTCGCTTGACGTGGTTCGCGGCCGGAACGGCCAGTCCACGACGCGCCCGCAGAACAGCGCCCACCACACGATCACGGGTTGCAGCAGCAGCCGCGGGCCGTGGTACCACCAGCTTCGCGGCAGTTGCGGGACGTCGACGTTCTCCACGGCGTGCTTGACGTTGGCGGGGTAGACGCACACGGCGTAGAGCGCCAGCATGGCGCCCGCCCACCAGCGGAACCGCGCGGTGAGCAGCCCCGCCGCGCCCGCCACCTCGCAGGCCCCCGTGGCGACCACCACGGCGCGCGGCTCCGGCACCCAGTCGGGCACGATGGGCAGGAAGGCGTCGGGCTTCGCCATGTGGACGAGCCCGGCCCCTCCGTAGAAGACGGCCAGCGCGACGCGGAGCACCGCGCGCGTGGTCGGACGGGGGTCGGGCGCTCCATGCGGGGGAAAGGCTTGCGTCATGCGTCACCTGGCTTTTGAGGACCGTGCGTCCCTACCACGCCCAGTGCGCCCCCCGCGACGGCGACCGGGAGGGCTTGTCCGGGTCTGCCGTTCCTGACATCGTCGCCGCCCAAACAAGGGTTCCGATGCCAACCAACCTTCCTCGCGGCGCCCGGCCTCGCGGCGGCTCCGTTCCCGTGACCGTCCGCATGCCACCCGCGGCCCTCGCGGCCCTGGACGAGTTCATCGCCTCGCAGGTCGACCCGAAACCCTCCCGCCCCGAGGCGATCCGCCTCGCCGTGACGACCTGGCTCGCCTCGTTCGGCTACCTCGATGCGCCGACCAGACGCTAGGCGCACGCCCGACGAGGGAGGCGCCGAACGCCGTCGCGCCGGGCCGCGCGGGATCCGCACGGTCGATGCGACCGCCCCGGGGCTCATCATCAGCCGCAGCGTCGTCTACGCGGACGGGGACGTGGCCGAACTCGTCCTGCGCCGGTCTCCCGAGCCTTCGCCGGAGCGCGTCGTGGACTACAGTCTCGCCTATCTCGCGGACGGGGTTCGCGTGGTCGGGCTCGACAACGCGGGGGGCGGTGGACCGCGGCGGCACGTCGCGGAACGGGCCGTGCCCTACCGCTTCGAGGGCGTCGACCGGCTCCTGGCGGATTTCCTGGACGCCGTGGATGCGTGGAGGGCGGCCAATGGCAGGCTTTGAGGTCGAGGTCGGCCGGGGGCTGCGCGACGCGGCGGGGGAGGTCGCGGCGGCCTGGAGGGCGGCCGGGGAGGAGCCCGGCGTCGAGCCCACGAGCCGCGTCTGCGTCGCGGACTGGGCCCCTCTGGCCGGCCTGCTGACGCCGCCGCGGCTGGTTCTGCTCCGTCGCCTGCGTGTCTCAGCCGAGCCCAGCGTCCGGGCGCTCGCCCGCACGCTGGGGCGCGACGTGAAGCTCGTGGCCGAGGACGTCTCGGCCCTCGTCGCCTTCGGCCTCGCCGTTCGCGACGAGGCGGGCCGGTTGTCGTGCGACCTGGACGAGGTCGCGGCCGTGGTCCGCCTCGCACCGCCCGACGCCGGGGCCGACGGCCCCGCGGCGGCCGCGCCCCCCGCCCCACGCCGCTCTTCCCCCGGCCAAGGCCGCGACGCGCGCAGGCCGGCATGACCGACGACGAGCTGAAGGCGCACCTCGACGCGGTTCTGGCCGCGCTGCCGCGGGCCGGGGCCGTCATGCCCTACCCGGTGTTCGATTTCGTCCGGCAGATCTTCCCGACCGCCAACGTCGACCTGCTCATCCAGAACGACGCCCGCGACACCCTGCTGGCCTGGAGGGAGGACGCGTTCTACCGGGGCTGGCACATCCCCGGCGGGATCATCCGCCACCGCGAGCCCTTCGCGCAGCGGATCGCCGAGGTCGCGCGCGACGAGCTCGGGGCCGCCGTTCGGGCCGGGCCCGCGCCCTGCGCGGTGATGGAGGGGCTGACCGACCCGCGGGGGCATTCGGTCGCGCTGCTGTTCCGCTGCGCCCTGTTGAGCGGGCCCGAGGCCCCGATGGCCGGACCCGGCAAGCCCGAGCCGGGGCACCTGCGGTGGTTCTCCGCCATGCCGGACGACATGGTCCCGGTTCAGCGGCCGTACGGGGCCTGGTTCGCGGGGTGACGGCCTCGCGTCAGCGCACCTCGATCTCGTAGGTCGCCTCGCGCCCCGTCCCGGAGCCGGACAGGATCAGCAGCCGGACGTGGTCGGTGCCGATCAGATGCGGCGCGGATTTGTAGAACAGCTTCGTCCCGGCCACCCGCGCGCGGTTGCAGGCGTGGCGGACGTTGCCGGCCGGGAACGGCAGGAAATCGCGCCCCTTGTCGGTGGTCACGACGCCCCGGTACGGCCCCTCGATCAAACGCACCACCGGCAGCCCCGCCGACGAGCAGTCCGGGTTGACGCTCGCGAAGAAGTCGATCTGCTGGTTGGTGCCCGACGGCACGAACTTCGTCTGGTCGGCCGCGGCCGGCGTCGCCGGCAGCAGCAGCAGGAGGGCGGGAAGCAGTTTGGCGTTCATGATCGCGGATCTCGACCGTGGATGCGGCGCCCACCCTGGGCCAAGCCGGTTAACCGCGTCGGAATCGCGAGGGGAGCGGCCCGCGCGCGAGCCGCTCCCGCGGGCGGTCAGCCGCCCGGGTGGAACACGACCTTCACGCAGCCGTCCTTCTTGTGCTTGAACGCCTGGTAGAGGTCGGGGCCGTCCTCCAGCCTCGTGGAGCGGTGGGTGATGAGCGACGTCGTGTCGATCTTGCCCTCCTGGATGAGCTTGGTGAGGGGGTCCAGGTAGCGTTTGACGTGGGTCTGCCCGCTCTTCAGCGTCAGGCCCTTCTGCACGACCGACCCCATGTTGACGGACACGGGAGCGCCGTAGACGCCCGGCACCGACACGATCCCGCAGGGGCGCACGGCCCTGATGGCCTGGTCCAGCGCGGTTGTCCGCTCGGCCATCGGCAGCTTGCTCCTGACGGCGTCGACCAGCCCCGCGAAGCCGTGCGCGCCCGAGGCCTCCATGCCCACGCAGTCGATCACCGAGTCGGCGCCCTCGCCCTTGGAGATCTCGACGATGCGCTCGTAGACGTCCTCCTCGGCGAAGTCGACGATGTCGGTCGCGCCCGCCTGCCGCGCCAGCGCGACGCGCTCGGGCACGGTCTCGATCGCGATGATGCGCTCGGCCCCCATGATCCTGGCGGACTGGATCGCGAACAGGCCAACCGGCCCCGCACCCCAGATCGCCACGATGTCGCCGCCCCGCACCTCGGCGTGGTCGGCGCCCTGCCAGCCGGTCGGCAGGATGTCGGTGAGGAACAGGAGCTGCTCGTCGCTCAGGCCCTCGGGCGCCTTCATGGGTGCCACGTCGGCCATCGGCACGCGGACGTACTCGGCCTGCCCGCCCGCGTAGCCGCCCGTGAGGTGCGAGTAGCCGAACAGACCCGCGGTCGTGTAGCCGAACTGTTTCGCCGCCATCTCGGCGTTGCGATTGGAGCGCTGGCAGACCGACCAGTTGCCCATGCGGCACATGCGGCACTCGCCGCAGTTGATGTTGAAGGGCACCACGATGCGGTCGCCCTTCTTCCACTTGTGGTTGGGCGAGCCCGTCTCGACCACCTCGCCCATGAACTCGTGGCCGAGCACGTCGCCGCTCTTCATGGTGGGCATCAGCCCGTCCATGAGGTGGAGGTCGGAGCCGCAGATGGCGCAGCTCGTGACCTTGATGATCACGTCGCGCGCGTCCTCGATCCTGGGGTCGGGGACGCTGTCGCACCGGATGTCGTTGGTGCCGTGCCAGCACAAAGCCTTCATCGCAGGAACCTTTCGGGTGAAGGGCGGTCGAGGGCGCTGATGCCGCCGGACGGGGGCGGGGCGGCATCGCGGTGGACGTGGGTGCGGCGCGCCGTTTCGAGAACGGGGTCGGAGCCGAGCAGACCCGCGGCGCAGAGCGCGTCGAGACCGGTGGCGCCCGCCAGCACGCCGAGGGTGGCGATCACGGTGTCGCGCTTGGGGTTGTCGGGATGCAGCGCGGTGGCGACCGTGGCGATGTCCAGCGCGTCGCCTGCGACGCGGCCCAGCACCCAGGGCGTCGGGTCGCGGCTCGCCAGGATCGCGATCCCCGTCGCGACCTCGCGCGCGCCATAGGCCCGCACCAGCGTTTCGCGCCCTTCCAATCCCAGCGCCCGGCAGATCGCCTTCGGGGCGAGCAGTTCGGCCGCCCCGAGCGCCAACGAGAAGACGCCGAGACCCTTCGCGAAAGTCTCGCTTGCCGACCGCCTCATGGCATCCGTCCCATCTCGCGCGGCCCCGTCGCTGTGGCTCGCGCCGCGACCTCGTTGACCGGGCCGCCTTCGCCCGACGCGCGTCGGGCGCACAGGTTGGGACGGGCGCGCATCGGAACCCCCGCGGTCGACCCGGACGCCTGGGACACGGCCGGGCCGCTCAACCTGCGGGCGGTCCTGCCGCCGACGGATGCGACGCGATGGCTGGTGTCGCGCAGACCGACGGACGCGACGCCGTCCGTATTCCCCGGCATACGGGCCACTCCCAAAGTCCGGCACGCGACGGCGCCGATCAGATCAAGCCGCCGGAAGATGTTTTGTTCCGTCTTGCCGTCGCGAGAGGCGACGATGCGAAGAGAATCTTGCAGTTTAACCTTTGATACTTCCGAACGATGCAGCGACATTTTGTCAATCCCGTGCGGATCACCTGGTCCGGACCATGAGGCCGGCCTCTGCATAGTCAGTTGAGCCGGGACCACGGGCGAGAGCCTCCGACGGTTGTGCGGCGCCTGCCCGTCCAGGGTGGCTGCGGCCCGATTGCGATCCCGCCCGCGACCCGCCACGGCTCGGGCGCATCGGGCCGTCCGGGGTCCGCGGCGCGCCTGGCCGCCGTCTTGCGCGGCGCTCGGGGCGGCGCTAACCCGACGCGCGGCGCCCGGCGAGGTGCCGGCGAGGAGCCCCCCGGTGCCGAGCGACGTGGTGAGAGTGGCGCCGCAGTGGTGGGGCGCGCGGGCCGATCCGAACCTGCCGGTCGTCGACCTGGCCCTGGGCAAGCCCTGCGAGCAGAGCTCCCTGTCCGAGTGGTCCGTCGCGGACGAGGCGTCCCGGGCCGTTTCGGGCGAGCCGTGCGGGGACTTCGCCTTCCACACCGCCGTCGAGGACCAGCCCTGGTGGAGGGTCGACCTGCAAACGATCGAGCCCATCGAGGTGATCGTCGTGCACAACCGGCTCGGCGGCTTTGAGGAGCGCGCCCGCAGGATCAAGGTCGAGGTCGCGACCGAGATCGGGGAGTGGACGCTGGTCCACGCCGGCTACGCGCAGTTCGGGGCGGGCGAGCAGGCCCTGCGGCTGTGGCTCGGCGGCGAGGTCTGGGCGCGCTACGTCAGCCTGTCGCTGGACGACCGTCAGGCCCTCCACCTTTCCAAGGTCGAGGTTTTCGGCCGCCTCGTGGCCCGCGCCTTCGACGCGTTCCGGTCCCGCCACGGCCTGAGCGAAGACCTGCTCCGGCCCCGCTCGGACATGACGCCCTACACGCTGTCCTACCCGCCGGGGATCACGGCGGACGAGGTGGTGGGGGTCGAGATCGCCTATTCGGGGCGGTTCGGCAACCTGTTCCACCAGTGCGTCAACGCGATCCTCTTCGCGCAGCGGACCGGCCTCGCCTACGTGAAGCTCGGCGAGCACGCGCTCATGCCCGTGACGGAGCCCTTCGAGGCCGGAGGCCTGGCGTTCCTGCCGCCGGCCGAGCCGCTGCCGCCGGTCGGCGTGTTCCTGTCCGGCGAGTTCTTCAACTCGGACCACCTCCAGCCCGTGCTGGGGCCGTTCCTCCGCTACGGGAAGGCGGACGAGGAGGCCACCACGGCGGTGGCGCAGACGATCCTCAGGCCCCACCTGCTCGCCGCCGTCCCGCTTCCCGAGGAGCGGCACCCGCCCGACGAACTCACCGTCCACCTCCGGTCGGGCGACATCTTCAACACGGATCATCCGGTCACCTACGGGTACCGGCAGCCGCCGCTGTCCTTCTACACGCTGGTGATCGAGACGATGATGCGCGAGGGCACCGTCGCCCGCGTGCGCCTCGTCTTCGAGGACCGGGGCAACCCCTGCGTCTACGCGCTGGAGGCCTGGCTCGACCGCAACCGGATCCCCTACCGCCTCCAGTGCGGCACGCTTCAGGAGGACCTGTCCGCCTTGATCGACGCTCCGCACCTCGTGTTCGGCCACGGCACCTTCGGCTACGCGGCCTGCCGCCTGTCGAGGCGCGTCCGCTCGGTCCACTACTTCGCCCCGGAGCTCGGCGGGCGCTACGCGTTCATCCCGGTCATCGGCGAGGTGTTCGAGGTGGCCGACGCCGCCGGCGGCTACATCCCCGCCTACCAGTACGGCCAGCCGTTCGACGCCGACCGGGGCTGGCGCAACACGCCCGCCATGCGGCAGCTCATGCTCGACTACCCCGCCGACAAGCTCACCCTGCGCCGGTGCGGGACGGGCTGAGGGCGACCGTCCCGACTGGAGGTCGAGGCCGGTTCAGTGCGCGTGCGCGATGTCGGCCCCGAGCCCCGTCTCGGAGCGGACGAACTGGGCCTCGAAGGCGGCCCGCTCGCCGGCCCCGCGCCGGCTCCGGTCGAGGGTCGACACCAGCCAGATGCCGATGAAGGCGAGCGGCATGGAGAACAGCGCGGGGTTGTCGTAGGGGAAGATCGCGGCCGGGTGGCCCAGGGTCGTCACCCACACGGCCTTGCTCAGCACCACCATGACCACCGCGCTGACGAGGCCCAGGACCCCGCCCGTCAGCGCCCCCAGCGTCGTCGTCCCGCGCCACAGGATCGACATCAGCAGCACGGGGAAGTTGCAGCTCGCCGCGACCGCGAAGGCGAGCCCGACCATGAAGGCCACGTTCTGCTTCTGGAACACGGAACCGAGCCCGATGGCCACGAGGCCGATCACCATCGCCGCGATCTTGGACAGGCGCACCTCGCGCTGCTCGCTCAGGCGCCCCCGCGCGATCACGGAGGCGTAAAGGTCGTGGCTCACCGCGGAGGCCGCGGCCAGCGTGAGCCCCGCCACCACGGCCAGGATGGTCGCGAAGGCCACCGCCGAGATGAACCCGAGGAAGATCGAGCCGCCCACCGCGTTGGCGAGGTGGATGGCGGGCATGTTGGCGCCGCCGATCAGGTCCGTGACCTTGTTGTAGCCGCCGTCGGCCGCGACCTTGAAGTAGCTTGCGTCCGGCATCAGGAAGGTGATGGCGCCGAAGCCGATGATGAAGGTCAGGACGTAGAAGTAGCCGATGAAGCCCGTGGCGTAGAACACCGATTTGCGCGCCGCCTTGGCGTCGGCCACGGTGAAGAAGCGCATCAGGATGTGGGGCAGGCCGGCCGTGCCGAACATCAGGGCGAGGCCGAGCGACAGGGTCGAGACCGGGTCCTTGACGAAGCCGCCCGGCGCGCGGATCCCGGCCCCCTTGGGATGCACCTTGATCGCGTCGGCCACCAGCGCGTTCGGGTTGAAGCCGTAGTGCCACAGCACGGCCAAGGCCATCAGGGTGGCGCCAACCAGCAGCAGGCAGGCCTTGATGACCTGGACCCAGGTGGTGGCCTTCATGCCCCCGAAGGCGACGTAGACGGTCATCAAGAGGCCGACGATCACCACGGCGTAGAGGTAGTCGAGGCCGAACAGGAGCTGGACGAGCTGGCCCGCGCCGACCATCTGGGCGATCAGGTAGAAGGCCACCACGACCAGCGTGCCCACCGCCGACAGCGTGCGGATGGCGGGGGGCGCCAGCCGGAACGAGGCCACGTCCGCGAAGGTGTAGCGGCCGAGGTTGCGCAGCCGCTCGGCGATCAGGAACAGCACGATGGGCCAGCCCACCAGGAAGCCCGTCGAGTAGATCAGCCCGTCGAAGCCCGAGGAGAACACCAGGCTCGAAATACCCAGGAAGGAGGCGGCCGACATGTAGTCGCCCGCGATGGCGAGCGCGTTGCGCAGCGGCGAGATGCCGCCGCCCGCGGCGTAGAAATCCTGCGCCGAGCGGGTCGACCGGGCGGCCCGGTAGGTGATCAGCAGCGTGCCCAGCACGAACAGCACGAAGATGACGATCGCGGCGACGTTGAGGCCCTGCTTCTCGACGTGCCCGCCGAGGTCGGGCCCGGCGGCCTCGGCCCGCGCGAGTCCCGCGCCCAGCAGCAGCGCCGCGGCGGGGAGGGGACGGGTGAGCCGGGCCTTCATCGACGGCCCCGGCGGGTCAGGGTTTCGGTCAGCGCGTCGAAGCGGGAATTGGCACGGGCCACGTAGACGCCCGTCAGCGCGAAGGCGAACACGATCACGAACAGGCCCAGCAGGATGCCCACCGACAGGTCCGAGCCGCCCACGGTCGCGCCCATGGCGCCCTGCGCGAAAGCTACCAGGAGGATGAAGATCAGGTAGACCACGAGCATCACGGCCGAGAGCGCCCAGGCGAAGCCGGAGCGCTCGCGCACGAGCTGCTGGAAGACGGGGTCGGCGGCGAGGGTGGAGGCGGCGGGCGACGGTGGGAACGGCCCGGGTTCGGCGGCCGCGACCCGACCTGTGACCTGCCCGACGCCGGGCGCACGCGTGCCAAGGCTCATCCGATCCGCTTCCTACCCTGGGCCGCCGCCTGGGCGGCATTTGCCGAGATCTGTGACACGTGGCGGGGAGCGCCGCAAGGTCGTCGCGTCGATGCCTTCAAGAGCCTCGGACTCGGGCCAACGCGCCCGGTGCCGGGCCCTGCCCGTCTCGCCGCGAAGCGGGTGGGGGGCGGAGCCCGCCAACACGAGCCCGAGTTTGGAGTCCTGCCTCGGCCTCACGATGGTTTGACCGATCCGGCGGATGCGGCTCATTCTTCCGGAGGGTTACGAGAACCTGCCGAAGGCCGCCGCCACCCGCTCGTAGGTCGCCCGCTTATGCGGCATCACCAGCGCGGGCAGGGAGGCGAGCGGCAGCCAGTCCCAGGCGAAGAACTCCGGCCGCACGCCGCCCACCGGGTCGGTGACGTTGACGGCCGCCTCCTCGCCCGTGAAGCGGAGCGCCACCCAGCGCTGCGTCTGCCCGCGGAAGGCGCACAGGTGGTGCCACGGTCCCGCGTAGGGCGGAAAGTCGTAGGACCACCAGTCGTCGGTCACGGCCAGCACCTCGGCGTCCACGATGCTGGTCTCCTCCATCAGCTCGCGGCGGGCCGCCGCCACCAGCTCCTCGCCGGGGTCGATGCCACCCTGCGGCAGCTGCCACTCGCGGCCGTCGCGCACGGTTTCGGGGCCGTCGCCGCGGCTGCGCCCCGCGAACACGAGGCCGGCCGCGTTGAACAGCGCGATGCCCACGTTGGGGCGGTAGGGCAGGGCGGCGTCGGTCGGCATGGGCGGTCTCTCGCTCAAAGAAAGGATTGGGGGTCGACGTCGACGTGGACCTCCACGGAGCCGCGCGGTTTCGGGGCGGTGCGCAGGGTGTCGCGCAGGAAGAGCTGGATGTCGACGGCGCGCGCGCACCGGATCAGCAGGCGGAAGCGGTGGCGGCCGCGCAGGATGGCCAGCGGCGCCTCGGCGGGGCCGAGCACGGCCAGGGACGCGTCGCCCGCCGCGCGGCTCACCCCCGGCGCCAGGGCCGCGGC
>CAXTDZ010000071.1:0-20561 GCA_964243035.1 uncultured Lichenihabitans sp. | reverse complement strand
GAGGTGGGCCGTGCCGTTGTCGACCCCCGGCGCCCAGCGGCCTTCGCCGTCCGCCACCAGGGCGCGGCCGTCCGCGCCCGCCCGCAGTTCCAGGCCGGTCGCGGCGAGGCCGCCCGCCGCGGCCTTGAGCCCCGTCGTGACCTGCCAGGGGACCGTGCCGCCGCCCGCGAGCGGCAGCGCGCCGCCCGCCGACACGCTCCCCTCGAACCCCAGCGCCGACGCGCCGCCCGCCGCGGGCGCGAGCGTGACGGTTCCCTCGACGTCCGTCCTGGGCGAGCGGGCGGTGGGGTCCAGCGCGGCCTTGACCCGCATCCGCCCGCTCTCGTAGGCGCCGGTGGCGAGCCGCAGGCCGAGGGGGCCGCGCGGGGTGTCGAGGCGGCCCGCGAAGCGGAACGGTCCCGCGAGCGACTCCGCCCCGCCTTCCCCCTCCAGGCCCGTGAGCGACAGGTCGGGGGCGCCGTCCCGCGCGAGCGTCAGGGTGCCGTCGTGGATCGTGACCCGGTCGAGGCTCACCCGGTCCGGGTTGTCGGTCCCGACGTGGGGCAGCGCCACGGCGCCGCCCGGCCCCGCGGCCGCGAGCGTCAGGTGCGGGCGGGTGAGCTCGGCGTCCACGAAGGCCACCTGGCCGCGCAGCAGCGCGGTCAGCGCCAGTTCCACGTCGAGCCGGTCAACCGTCAGCGCGCCGTCGCGCGGGCTTGCGCCCGCCACCCGCACGCCCTGGAGCTTGAAGATGGGGCGCGGCAGCAGCACCGCGTCGATCGGGCCCCGCACCGTGACGGCGCCCCCGAGCAACTCCGACAGCCGCGCCTCGATCTGCGCGCGGTGGCTGTTCCAGTCCACGAAGTAGGGGCCCACCAGCGCGGTCGTCAGGACCGCGATCAGGAGGATCGCCAGGATGGTCAGGCTTTCGCGCAAGGCTCCGCCGGGGGTTGTCGAGGGCCGCCGAGGCTTACAGCAGGATTTCGGCGACGCAAGGCCGCGGGCGGCGGTCAGTCCGCGGGCGGCAGGAGCTTGCCCGGGTTCATGATCCCGTGGGGGTCGAGCGCGGCCTTGATGGCGCGCATGGCCGCGAGCGCGCCCGGCGAATGCTCGGCTGCCAGGTACTTGACCTTGCGCTGGCCCACCCCGTGCTCGCCCGTGCAGGTGCCGTCCATGGCGACCGCGCGCAGGGCCAGCCGCTCCATGAAGGCCTCGGCCCGGCCGACCTCGGCCGCGTCGGCGGCGTCGAGGAGCAGCTGGACGTGGAAGTTGCCGTCGCCCACGTGGCCCACCACGGGGCCGACCAGGCCCGCGGCCTCCATGTCGGCCCGGGTCTCGGCCACGCAGGCCGCGAGCCGCGAGATGGGCACGCACACGTCGGTCGCGACCGCCCGCGCGCCCGGCCGCAGCAGGGCGCTCGCCCAGAACACGTCGTGCCGCGCCTGCCACAGCCGCGCGCGCTCCTCGGGCCTGGTGGCCCAGGCGAAGGCGCTGCCCCCCTCCGCCCCGGCCAGCGCGCCGAAGGCCTCGGCCTGCTCTTCCACGCCCTTGGGCGTGCCGTGGAACTCCACGAACAGGTGCGGCCGCTCGGGCAGCCCGAGCTTGGAATACAGGTTGCAGGCCCTGACCTGCACGGCGTCGAGCAGTTCGATGCGGGCCACCGGCAGGCCGCACTGGACCGTCGCGACCGTGGTGCGGCAGGCGGCGTCCACGTCGGGAAAGGCGCACACGCCCGCCGACATCGCTTCGGGGATGCCGTGGAGCCGCAGGGTCAGGGCCGTGATGACCCCGAGCGTGCCTTCCGCGCCCACCAGGAGCCGCGTCAGGTCGTAGCCGGCCGAGGACTTCCTCGCGCGCCGCGCGGTGCGGATGATCTCCCCCGAGGGCAGCACGGCTTCGAGCGACAGCACGTTGTCCCTCATGGTGCCGTAGCGCACCGCGTTGGTGCCCGAGGCGCGGGTGGAGGCCATGCCGCCCAGCGACGCGTCGGCGCCGGGGTCGATGGGGAAGAACAGGCCCCGGTCGCGCAGGTGCTCGTTCAGCGCCTTGCGGGTGACGCCGGGCTCCACCACGCAGTCCAGGTCGTCGGCGTGGACGGCCAGCACGCGGTTCATGCGCGACAGGTCGAGGCAGACCCCGCCGCGCGGGGCGTTGACCTGGCCTTCCAGCGAGGTGCCGGTGCCGAAGGGGATCACGGGCACGCGGCTCTGGGCGCAGAGCCTGACCGCGGCGGCCACGTCTTCCGCCGACTCGGCGAACAGCACGGCGTCGGGCGGCTCGGCGGGCAGCAGGGTGAGGGTGCTGGCGTGCTGGGCGCGCAGGGCCGCGCCGGTCGCGAGCCGGTCGCCGAAGCGCGCCGCGAGGCTCGCGACCACTCCGGCCGTGGCGGCCGGGTCGGGGAGGGCGGTGGCGGTCATGGCGCCCACGCTACGCCGCCTTGCGCAGCCGCACCACCGTGAACAGGTCCAGCGGCGGCACCGTCCGGCGCTCCACGAGCCGGATGTCGGGCCGCCCCGCGAGCCAGTCGCCCAGCACCGCGAAGGGGAACTGCGGGTGCCAGCCGAGCGACGCGCTCCGGCGGCCGAGCCAGGCCTCGATCGACCGCAGCGGCCCCGCCTCCGCCCCGAAATGATTGACCAGCACGATCAACCCACCCGGCCGCACCACCCGGGCCACCTCGTCCAGCGTCGCGTGCGGGTCGGGCACCACGCTCAGCACGTAGGGCGCGACCGCCCCGTCGAAGGCGCCGTCCGCAAAGCCCATGCGGGTCGCGTCCATGACGGACAGGCCCGCGACCTGGCCGAGGCGGAGGCGCCGCACGCGGGCGCCGGCGCGGCGCAGCATGGTTTCGGCGAGGTCGACCCCCACCACGCGCGCGGCGGGCGGGAACATCGGCAGCTCCAGCCCCGTGCCCACGCCCACGTCGAGCAGGGCCGGGCCCGCTTCCGCCACCGCGGCCACCGCGGCGCGGCGCCCGGGCCGCATCACGGCCGCGAAGGCCAGGTCGTAGACGGGCGCCCAGCGGTCGTAGGCGGTGACCACCTGGGCGGCGTCGCGGATGGCCGCCCCGTTCGGGTGGCTCATGCCGGCACGGCCTCGGGGGCGCGGTGGTCCACTCCGGCCGTCGCCGCGATCGTGCCGCCGCCCAGCACGCGGGCGTCCGGCCCGTCCCCGTCGTAGAACACGCAGGCCTGGCCGGGCGACACGCCCTCCTCGGGTCGCAGGAGGTCCACCGCAACGACGCCGTCCCGTCCCGCGCGGAGCCGCGCGGGGGCGGGCGCGCGGGTCGAGCGCAGCCTGACCGAGACCGTGCGGACCGGCTCGGCGCCGAGCGCGCCCTCGCCGATCCAGTTGACGTCGCGCAGGCGCACCCGCGCCACGGCCAGCGCCCCGCGCGGCCCCACCACCACGCGGGCCCGCGCCGCCTCGATCCCCACCACGTAGAGCGGCTCGGCGGCGGGCCCCTCGACGGCGGCCAGCCCCAGGCCCCGCCGCTGGCCCACCGTGAAGCCGAACACGCCCCCGTGGCGGCCCAGCACGCGGCCGTCCAGGTGGACGATCTCGCCCGGCCGCCCCGCCTCGGGCCGAAGCTTTGCGATCAGCTCCGCGTAGCGGCCGTTCGGCACGAAGCAGATGTCCTGGCTGTCGGGCTTGTCCGCCACCGCGAGCCCCAGGCGGCGGGCGTGGTCGCGCACCTCCGCCTTGGCGAGGTCGCCCAGGGGGAAGCGGAGCAGGTCGAGCTGCGCCGCGGTGGTGGCGTGGAGGAAGTAGCTCTGGTCGCGCGCGGCGTCGCGGGCGCGGTGGAGCGCGCGGCCGCCCCCGGGCAGCGCGCGGGACGCCACGTAGTGGCCGGTCGCCAGCGCGTCGGCGCCGAGGTCCCGCGCGGTGTCGAACAGGTCCGCGAACTTGACCCGGGCGTTGCAGCTCACGCAGGGGATGGGCGTCTCGCCCGCCAGGTAGCTGTCCGCGAAGGGGTCGATCACCCGCTCCCGGAAGCGCGCCTCGTAGTCCAGCACGTAGTGCGGCAGCCCGAGCCGCGCCGCCACCGCCCGCGCGTCGTGGATGTCGCGCCCCGCGCAGCAGGCGCCCTTGCGCCCCGCGGCCTCGCCGTGGTCGTAGAGCTGGAGCGTGACGCCCACGACCTCGTAGCCCTCCTCCGCCAGCAGGGCCGCCACCACCGACGAGTCGACGCCGCCCGACATGGCCACGACCACGCGGGTGTCGGGGGGCGCCTTCGGCAGGCCGAGGGAGTTGTGGGGCGGGGCTGACATGGGCTCGCTCGAAATCAGCCCGCCTCTATAGCGGCTCGGCCCCCGCGTTGCTAGGCGCGCGATCCGCGGCCCAGGGCTTCCCCCTTCGATCAAAGCGACCGGTGCCGGTTCTGCCCTTCGCCCCGCTCACGCGGGGCGAAGGGCATTGCCCGGCACAGGTTACGCTGATCCGAGTTCAAGCCCTGATCCGCGGACCTCGTCTCAACTGAGCCGGTGTGCGCCATGATCCTGGCTCATCGCCCGGATGGCGGAGGCATGCGGCGTCCGGCCGGGCGCGACACCAGCCTGTTACCCCCTATACCATGATCATCTCACGGCTTTAACGCGGAAAAGCGGGGTGCGAAGGACGCCTCCGACGTCTTCCGGAGGTTCCCCATGCGCGTCTTCCTGACCGGTGCGACCGGCTTCATCGGTTCCCGCATCGTGCCCGAGCTCATCGCCGCCGGCCATCAGGTGCTCGGCCTCACCCGCTCGGACGACGGCGCGCGGTGGCTTGAGGAGGCCGGCGCCGAGGCGCACCGCGGCACCCTTGAGGACCCGGGCACGCTGGCGAGCGGCGCGGCCAAGGCCGATGCGGTGATCCACACCGCCTTCGACCACGACTTCTCGCGCTTCGTGGCGAATTGCGAGAAGGACGGTCGGGTGATCGCCGCGATGGGCGAGGCGCTGGTCGGCTCGGACCGGCCGCTCATCATCACCTCGGGCACCGGCCTGGGCAGCACCGGCCCCGGCCGCCTCGCGGTCGAGGACGTGGTCGACTGGGACCACCCCATTCCGCGGGTGGCGTCCGAGCGGGCGGGCGCCGAGCAGGCCGACAAGGGCGTGTCCGTGGCGGTGGTGCGCCTGCCCCAGGTCCACGACACGGTGAAGCAGGGCCTCATCACGCCGCTGGTCGAGGTGACCCGCGCGAGGGGTGTCTCGGCCTACGTCGGCGAGGGTGCCAACCGGTGGCCCGCGGCACACGTCACCGACGTCGCGCGGCTCTACCGGCTGGCGCTGGAACGGCACCGGGCGGGGGCGCGGTACAACGCCGTCGCCGAGGAAGGGGTGCCGGTGCGCCGGATCGCGGAGGTGATCGGCGCGGGCCTCGGCGTCCCGGTCGCGTCGCTGTCGCTCGCCGAGGCCGCGGACCATTTCGGCTGGCTCGCCCCGTTCGCGAGCCTCGACCTGTCGGCGTCGAGCGCGCGAACGCGCGAGCGGCTCGGCTGGGACCCGACCGGGCCGGGCCTCGTCGCCGACCTCGAAGCGATGGACTACTCCAAACCCGTGGGTTGAGGTCGCCCGCGTTCGTCCGGGCCGCACCGGCCGACGGCGCGGTCCATTGCGCCGCCGGTCCGCCCGCCCCACCTAGGAGGCGGTTCTGGAGCACCCGATGGCAGACGTTGCGACCCTTCGAGCCGAGCCCGACGCCTCCGAGACCGGGTCGTGGCCGGCCCGGCGGACGACGGTCCTCGACTGGCTGGTGAACGAGACCCGCGACCAGCGCTTCCTCGACAACCTCTTCGTCGAGCTCTGCCGGAGGCTGGAGGAGGGCGGCGTCGTCCTGGCCCGCGCCGCCATGTTCCTGCAAACCAATCATCCGCAGTGGCTCGGCGTGCGCGTCTACTGGCGCCGCGGCGCCGCGGCGGCGGACCTGCAGCCCTCCGACTACGACGTGGTCAACACGGACAGGTACCTGCAGAGCCCCGCGGCCGCGATCCGCGCGGGCGCGCCCGAGATCCGCGCCCGGCTGCACGCCACGTCGGCGGCCGACGACGCCTACCCCGTGTTCGACGAGCTGCGCCGCGAGGGCCTGACCGACTACGTGGCCTGGCCGTTCTCCTTCACGCTCGGCAAGCGGCACTTCATCACCTTCGCGACGGACCGCCCCGGGGGGTTCCGCGACGGCGACCTCGCGGACCTGTCCGAACTGCTGCCCGTGCTCGCGACCGCGGTCGACCTGCGCCTGAAGAACCGGCTCGCGCGGCTGCTGCTCGACACCTACGTGGGCCCGCACGCGGGCGAGGCGATCCTGGGGGGCGCGACCCGGCGGGGCAGCGGCTTCACCGTGGAGGCCGCCATCGTGGTGGTCGACCTGCGCGGCTTCACGAGCATCTCCGACCTGTGGCCGCGCGACGACGTGATCGCGCTGCTCAACGACTATTTCGACGCGCTGTCCGACCCCATCGAGCGGCACGGGGGCGAGATCCTGAAGTTCATGGGGGACGGGTTGCTCGCCATCTTCCCGGACGACGCCGCCGCCGCGACCCGGGCGGTGGCGGACATCTGCCGCTCCATGGCGGGTTTGAACGCGGGCCGGCAGGGCAGGGGGCTGGAGCCGCTCGGCTACGGCGTGGGCGTGAACTTCGGCGACGTGATGTACGGCAACATCGGCTCGCGCACGCGGCTCGACTTCACCGTGATCGGCCCTGCCGTCAACGTCGCCTCGCGGCTGGAGACGCTGACCAAGACGGTGGACCCCAACGTGCTGTTCTCGGCGGCCTTCGTGGCGCGCACGGGGTGCCGGGCGATGCTGAAGCGCGTGGGGACCTTCCCGCTGCGCGGCGTCGGGGAGCCGCTCGACGTCTACACCTTCGCCCGCGACCCGGTGGGGGACGAGGCGGCCTGCGCGCCCGAGCGGGTCACGGCCTGATGGCGGCCCGCCCCGCCCCGGCCGGTCCTGACGCCGGCCGGCCGGCGCTGTCCATCAAGGGCCTGACCAAGACCTACGCGTCCGGCTTCCAGGCGCTCCACGACGTCGACCTCGACATCGCGCCCGGCGAGATCTTCGCGCTGCTCGGCCCGAACGGGGCGGGCAAGACGACGCTGATCAGCATCGTGTGCGGCATCGTGACCGCCACCGCCGGGACCGTGCTGGCCGACGGGCACGACATCGTGGGCGCCTACCGCGCGGCCCGCGCCGCGATCGGCCTGGTGCCGCAGGAGCTCACCACCGACGCCTTCGAGACCGTGCGGGCCACGGTCGAGTTCAGCCGCGGGCTGTTCGGCCGGCCGCGCGACCCCGCCCGCGTGGAGAAGGTGCTGCGCGACCTCTCGCTGTGGGACAAGCGCGACAGCAAGATCATGACGCTGTCGGGCGGCATGAAGCGCCGCGTCATGATCGCCAAGGCGCTCGCCCACGAGCCGCGCATCCTGTTCCTGGACGAGCCCACCGCCGGCGTCGACGTCGAACTGCGGCGCGACATGTGGCAGATGGTGCGCGACCTGCGCGCCGGCGGCGTCACGGTCGTGCTCACCACCCACTACATCGAGGAGGCCGAGGAGATGGCCGACCGGGTGGGCGTGATCAACAAGGGCCGGCTGATCCTGGTGGAGGAGAAGACCGCGCTGATGCGCCGGCTGGGCAAGTCGCAGCTCACCCTCCAGCTCCAGGAGCCGCTCGCCCACGTCCCCGCCGACCTCGACCGCTGGGGGCTCGCCCTCGCCGAGGGCGGCAGCGAGCTCGTCTACACCTACGACGCGCAGGGGGGCAGCGGCGGCGTCGGCGAGCTGATGCGCCAGCTCGACAGGGCGGGGCTCGCGGTCAGGGCGCTGCGGACGCGCCAGAGCTCGCTGGAGGACATCTTCGTCGACCTGGTGCAGGCCGAGCCATGAACCTCCACGCGGTGCGCGCCATCTACGTCTTCGAGATGCGCCGGACCTGGCGGACGCTGCTGCAAAGCATCGTGTCCCCGGTGATTTCCACGTCACTCTACTTCATCGTGTTCGGCAGCGCGGTCGGCTCGCGGATGGCGGAGGTCGACGGCGTCGGCTACGGGGCCTTCATCGTCCCCGGCCTGGTCATGCTCTCGCTGCTGACGCAGAGCATCTCCAACGCCGCCATCGGCATCTACTTCCCCAAGTTCGTGGGCACGATCTACGAGCTCCTGTCCGCGCCCGTGTCGGCCTTCGAGATCGTGCTGGGCTACGTGGGGGCGGCCGCCAGCAAGTCGATCCTGCTCGGCGCCATCATCCTCGTCACCGCGCGGCTGTTCGTGTCCTACGGGATCGGCCACCCGGTCTGGATGGTGGCGTTCCTGCTGCTGACGTCCGCCACCTTCAGCTTGTTCGGCTTCATCATCGGGATCTGGGCCGACGGCTTCGAGAAGCTGAACCTCGTGCCCCTGCTGGTCGTGACGCCGCTCACCTTCCTGGGCGGCAGCTTCTACTCGACGGGCATGCTGCCGCCGTTCTGGCGCACCGTCACGCTGTTCAACCCCGTGCTCTACCTCGTGAGCGGCTTCCGCTGGAGCTTCTATGGGGTGTCGGACATCGGCCCGGGCGTGAGCCTGGCCATGACGCTGGGGTTCCTGGCGGCCTGCCTGCTCGCCGTCCGGTGGATCTTCGCGACGGGGTACCGGCTGAAGCGCTGAGGGTGTGCCCTTCTCCCCGGAGGGGCGAAGGGCATAACCGGCGACCATGACCCGAGGCCGACGTGCCGCCCGCGACCCGCGCCCTATCGGGCCCGCGTGATTTGCGCTAGCACGCGTGCCGCCATGACCATCCACCTGCACCAGGGCGACCTTCCCGCCGACCGCACCTACGGCGCAAGCGTCGCGATCGACACCGAGACGCTGGGCCTCAACCCGCACCGCGACCGCCTTTGCGTGGTGCAATTATCCGGCGGCGACGGGAACGCGGACGTGGTGCGCATCGCCCGCGGCCAGCGCGAGGCCCCCAACCTCCAGCGCCTGCTGGCCGACCCGGGCGTGGAGAAGCTATTCCACTTCGCCCGCTTCGACGTGGCCGTGATGTTCCACGCCTTCGGCACCATGGCGGGCCCCGTCTACTGCACCAAGATCGCCTCCAAGCTGGTGCGCACCTACACGGACCGGCACGGGCTCAAGGAGCTGTGCCGCGAGCTGCTCGGCGTGGACCTCAGCAAGCAGCAGCAGTCCTCCGACTGGGGCGCGGCGACGCTCAGCGACGCCCAGCTCGCCTACGCGGCCTCCGACGTGCTGCACCTGCACGAGCTGCGCGCCAAGCTGGACGTGCTGCTCGCCCGGGAAGGCCGCGCCGACATCGCCCGCGCCTGCTTCGGCTTCCTGCCCACCCGCGCGCGCCTGGACCTCGCGGGCTGGCCCGACACGGACATCTTCTCGCACGAGTGACGAGGGGCTCCCCCGCGCGGAATCCGGTTGCCGGACCTTAACCCGCGGCGCCATAACTTGGCCACGGCGCGGCGCGACGAGCCTCGCGCGGCGCGACCCACCTCCCAAGGACGATGACGGACACCACCCTCCCGAGCGCCCCCTTCCCCTTCCAGGCCGCGGGCGCGGCCGGGAAGGCCGGCGCGTTCCGGGCCGCGGCCCGCCACAGCCGCCGCGTGAGGCTGCTGCGCCGCCTGCTGGTGGGCGGCGCGCTGGCCGGGCTGGCCGCGGTGGCGGTCGTGACCCTGAACCCGTTCGGCGCGGCCCTGCCCACGGGCGCCTCGGTGGCGGGCGTCAGCCTGGACGGCACCAAGGTGACCATGTCGCGCCCGAAGCTGTCGGGCTACCGCAGCGACGGGCGCCCCTACGAGATCACGGCGTCGGCGGCCGTGCAGGACCTCAAGTCCCCCACGCGCTTCGAGCTGCACGACATGGACGCGCGGCTCACCATGGAGGACGGCACGGTCACCCACCTCACCTCGGCCACGGGCACCTACGACAGCAAGCTCGACCTCATGGACCTGACCAGCGACGTGGTGATCTCCGGCGGCTCGGGCCTCGACGTCCACGCCCGCGACGCCCGCGTGGAGTTCAAGGTGGGCTCGGTGGTGACGGCCAACCCCGTCGCGGTGGCGATGCGCGGCGGCACGGTCGCGGCCGACGGCATGCACATGATCGACAACGGGCGGCAGGTGACCTTCGAGGGCCACGTGCACTCGACCTTCCTGCCCGGCGCGGCCGAGCCCGCCGCGGCCCCGGCGGCGCCCGCGCCGTGACGCCGCGGGCGTCCCACCTCGCGGCTGTCGCGGCGCTGCTGCTGGGAGGGTGCGGCACGGCCTCCGCGCAGGCCGGCAAGGGCTCCACCCTGCTGCCGGGCGCGAGCGCGCGGGACCCCGTCAGCATCGACGCGGGCAAGCTCGACTACTTCGACAAGGAGCAGAAGCTGGTCTATACGGGCGACGTCCGCGCCAAGCAGGGCGAATCCAGCCTGCGCGGGTCGGTGCTCACCATCTTCCTCGCCAAGGACCCGGCCAAGGCGGGCGACGCGGCGGCCGGCGCGGGCGGCCTCGGCCAGGGCGGGACCTCCGTGCGGCGCATGGAGGTGACGGGGCCCGTGACGGTGGTGTCCAAGGACGAGGTGGGCACGGGCGACAACGGCGTGTACGACAAGGCCGCCAACGCCATCACGCTCACCGGCAACGTCACGCTGAGCCAGGGCACCAACGTCATCAAGGGCGACACGCTCACCTACAACATGACCTCGGGCCAGGCGCGCGTGTCGGGCGGCCCCACGCAGGGGCGCGTCACCAGCGTGTTCACGCCCGGCTCGGGCGGACCCGCGGCCTTCGGCGGTGCGCCGGCCGGCGGCAAGGGCAAGACCAAGCGCGGCGGCGGGGCGGGCAAGGGCGCGCCGCCGCCCCCGCAGGCCTCGCGGTGACCTGCCTGCGCGCCGTTCACCACGCGCATCCCGGTCGGCCGGGGCCCGGCCTGCTGCGGCGGGTCGCGGAGCTGCTGCCGCGCCGCGCGGTTCAGGTTCCGGCTCCCCTGGCCGCGGTTCCCGACGGGGACGCGGCGGGCACGCTCGACATCCGCCACCTGGCCAAGAGCTACGGGGCGCGCCAGGTCGTGGGCGACGTGAGCCTCCTCCTGCGCCGCGGCGAGGCCGTGGGGCTGCTCGGCCCCAACGGCGCGGGCAAGACCACCGTGTTCTACATGATCACCGGCCTGGTGAAGCCCGACCGCGGGCTGATCGCGCTCGACGGCCACGACGTGACGGGCCTGCCCATGTACCGGCGCGCCCGGCTCGGCATCGGCTACCTGCCCCAGGAAGCCTCCATCTTCCGCGGCCTCAGCGTGGAGGACAACATCCGCGCCGTGCTGGAGCTGACGGAGCCCGATCGCGACCGGCGCGAGGCCGAGCTCGACGCGCTGCTCGACGAGTTCTCCATCGCGCGCCTGCGCAAGCAGCCCGCCCCGGCGCTGTCGGGCGGCGAGCGGCGGCGGCTGGAGATCGCCCGCGCGCTCGCGGGCCACCCCTCCTTCATGCTGCTGGACGAGCCTTTCGCGGGCGTCGACCCGATCGCCATCGGCGACATCCAGGCGCTCGTCACCCACCTGAAGGGCCGCGGCATCGGCGTGCTGATCACCGACCACAACGTCCGCGAAACGCTGGGGCTGATCGACCGCGCCTACATCATCCACTCGGGCCACGTGCTGACCGAGGGCAGCCCCGCCGCGATCGTGGCCGACCCGGACGTGCGCCGCTTCTACCTGGGGGCCGACTTCCGGCTTTGATCGGGGTCGCGGTGGCGCGTTTACCACGCGTTCGGCAACGCGAAGCAAAAACCGTTCCGCGCCCGTTTTTCCGACGCCCGCGATGTGCTTAAAGATAAGGCGGCGCGGCCCGGAGCCTCGGGCGCCGCGCCGGTTCCGCGCGGCTTCGAGTGGGTTGGATGGCGCTTTCGGCCAAACTGGTGATGCGGCAGGGCCAGTCCCTGGTGATGACGCCGCAGCTGCTGCAAGCGATCAAGCTCCTCCAGCTCTCCAACCTGGAACTCGCCTCCTTCATCGAGGAGGAGCTGGAGCGCAACCCGCTGCTGGAGCGCGCCGACGACCCCGCCGAGCCGGCCCACGACCCCGTCCCCGAGCCCGCGCCGCCCGAGCGCGCGGAAGGCGACTGGGCCTCGGGCGAGCTGGAGGTGGACCACGGCGCCCTGGAGGCGGGGCTCGGCACCGAGCTCGGCAACGCTTTTGAGCCCGCGGGCGGGGAGGCGGGCGGCGGGCTCGCCGACCAGCACGGGCTGTCGGCCACGTCCTGGACCGGCACGGGCGGCGCGGGCGCCGACGGCGAGCCGTCGAGCTTCGACAGCTACGTGGCCCGGCTGCCCGACCTTCACGAGCACCTGGCCGAGCAGCTCGCCGTGGCCCTGGCCTCGGGCGCCGACCGCCTGATCGGCCACGCGCTGATCGACGCGGTGGACGAAGCGGGCTACCTCGGCGAGCCCCTCCCCGAGATCGCGGCGCGCCTGGGCGCCCCGCTCGCGCGCGTCGAGGCCGTGCTGGCCGTCGTCCACACCTTCGAGCCGACCGGGGTGGGGGCCCGCACCCTCGCCGAGTGCCTCGAACTCCAGCTGCGCGAGCAGAACCGCTTCGACCCCGCCATGCGGGTGCTGCTCGGCCACCTCGACCTGCTCGCCAAGCGCGACTACGCGGCTCTGCGGCGCCTGTGCGGCGTCGACGAGGAGGACATGGCCGACATGGTGGCCGAGATCCGCCGCCTCGACCCCAAGCCCGGCCGCACCTTCGGGGGCGCCCCCGTGCAGACCGTGGTGCCCGACGTCTACGTCCGGGCCGCGGCCGACGGCACCTGGGCGATCGAGCTCAACGCCGACGTGCTGCCGCGCCTCCTGATCAACGGGAGCTACGGCGCGCGGGTGGCCCGCGGGGGCGGCGGGACCGAGGCCGACCGCTCCTTCGTCAACTCCTGCCTGCAGAGCGCCAACTGGCTCACCAAGAGCCTGGACCAGCGCGCCCGCACCATCCTCAAGGTCGCGACCGAGATCGTGCGGCAGCAGGACGCCTTTTTCGCCCGCGGCGTCGAGCACCTGCGCCCGCTCAACCTCAAGACCGTGGCGGACGCGATCGGCATGCACGAGTCGACCGTGTCGCGCGTGACCTCCAACAAGTACATGACGAGCCCGCGGGGGTTGTACGAGCTCAAGTACTTCTTCACGGCCTCCATCGCCTCCACCTACGGGCGCGACGCCCATTCGGCCGAGGCCGTGCGCTTCCGCATCAAGCAGATGATCGACGGCGAGGCCCCCACCGACGTCCTGTCCGACGACGCCATCGTGATGCGGCTCAAGGCCGCCAACATCGAGATCGCGCGCCGCACGGTCGCCAAGTACCGCGAAAGCCTGCGCATCCCCTCCTCCGTCGAGCGGCGGCGCGAGAAGGCGATGGGCCTCGCGGTCGGTTGACGCGGCGCCTCCCGCGCCACACCCTTGAGCCCGGAGCCCGCGCCGCCGCGGGCCAAGCCAAGAAACCTTCTGGAGGACGCTCGTGAAGACGCTGTCGCAGACGACCCTCGGCGACCTCGGCCCGGCCGTGGCCGTTCCCGGCTACGACCGCGCGGCCGTGACGCCGGGCATCGTGCATTTCGGCCTGGGCAACTTCCACCGCGTCCATCTGGCCGTCTACGTCGACCGCTGCCTGCACGGGGCGGGCGCCGGGGCCTGGGGCATCTGCGGGGTCGAGCTGATCGACAACGACGCGACCCGCGCCAAGGCGGGGAGCTACAAGGCCCAGGACAACCTCTACACCGTCACCGAATGCGCCCCCGACGGCTCGGCCGAGACCCGGGTGATCGGCGCCATGGTGGGCTACTTGCACGCCGCCGCCGACCCCGAGGCCGTGGTCCGGCGCCTCGCCGACCCCGCCACCAGGATCGTGTCGCTGACCATCACGGAGGGCGGCTACAACATCCACGAGACCACGGGCGCCTTCATGCTGGACGCGCCCGACGTGGCCTCCGACCTGTCGGGCGCCCCCCTGCGCACCGCCTTCGGCTTCATCACCGAAGGGCTCGCGCGGCGCCGCGCCGCGGGGCAGCCCGGCTACACGGTGATGTCCTGCGACAACCTCCGCCACAACGGCGACACGGCGCGCAAGGCCATCGTGTCCTTCGCCCGGGCGCGCGACCCCGGCCTCGCGGACTGGATCGACGCGGCCGTGAGCTTCCCCAACAGCATGGTGGACCGCATCGCGCCCCAGGTGCCCCCCGCGACCCGCGCCTGGCTCAACGAGCGGAGCGGGGTCGACGACGCCCTGCCGGCGCTCGGCGAGGACTTCATGCAGTTCGTGATCGAGGACAGCTTCGGGCAGGGGCGCCCGGACTTCGGGGCCGTGGGCGTCGAGCTCCGCTCCGACGTGGGCGTGTTCGAGGTCATGAAGCAGCGCATCCTGAACGCCTCGCACATGATGCTGGGCTACCCGGGCCTGCTGATCGGCGGCCGCATCGTCCACGAGGCCATGGCCGACCCGCGCCTCCACGCCCACCTCGACCGCTTCGTGGACCGCGACGTGATCCCCTACCTCCAGGCCCCCGAGGGCGTGTCGCTGCCCGCCTACAAGGCCAAGATCCTGGAGCGCTTCGCCAACCCGGCCATCGGCGACCAGCTCCAGCGCCTGTCGCTCGACGGCTGGGCCAAGTTCCCGATCTACCACGGCAGGATCCTCGAAACGCTGCTGGGGCAGGGCGCCGACATCCGCCGCGAGGCCTTCTTCCTGGCCTGCATCGAACGCTACCTGGGCGGCGTCGACGACCTTGGCGAGAGCTTCCCGGTCTACGAGCCGCACGTGACCGACGAGGACTGGGCGCTGATCCGCGGCCCCGACCCGCTGGGCTTCCTGCGCGGCAGCCCCTTCGCCAAGCTCGGCCTCGCGGAGCACACGGGGTTCGCGGACGCCTTTCTCGCCTACCGGGCCGGGCTCGCCGACCACGGCGCCGCCGCGACGCTCGACCGCCTGCTGGCCGAAACCGCCTGACGGGCGTGGTGAACACGCAGGCGACCCAGGCCCTCGCGGCCTGGGTCGTCACCGGCGGGTTGTCGGGAATGGCCGAGCCGGACCTCCTGGACGGCTTCTGCGAGCGGTGCCGCGGCGCCGGCATCCCGCTGTCGCGCGCGCTGGTCATCATCGACACGCTGCACCCGATCCACGAGGGCCGCGCGTTCCGCTGGCAGGACACCGGGTTCGAGGAGGCGCGCGCGGTCGAGTACGGCCGCACCGACGAGGGCGAGGCGGCCGAGATGTGGCGGCGCAGCGTCTTCTTCCAGATGCGCGAGGACAGCGTGGACGAGGGCATCCACGACCTGCGCCAGCTCGACGACCTGCCCTACTACCAGTTCGACGCCATGGCCCGCGACGGCCACGTCTCCCTGCTGGCCCTGGTGCAGCGCTTCGCGACCGCCGGCACCATCGGGGAGATGGACTGCGTCTACTCCAACTGGTGCACGCGGGAGCCGGACGGCTTCGCGCCCGCGGCGCTCGACGCCCTGCGCGGCCTGGTGCCGGTGCTGGCGCTCGCGATCAAGTCCGTGTCGCTCGCCCGCATCGCCGAAACGCTGGTGGAGACCTACCTCGGCCGCGACGCCGGGCGGCGCGTGCTGGGCGGCGGCATCCAGCGCGGCGTGGCGGAGCCGATCAGCGCGGTGCTCTGGTTCTCCGACCTGCGCGGCTTCACCCGCATCACCGAGACCGAGCCCGCCGAAGCCATCATCCCGCTGCTCAACGACTACGCGGACGCCGTGATCTCGGCCGTGACGGGGGCGGGCGGCGACGTGCTCAAGCTCCTGGGCGACGGCGTGCTCGCCATCTTCAAGGCGGACGACCCCGAGCGGGCGTGCCGGGGCGCGCTGGACGCGGAGGCCGACCTGCGCGCCCGCGTGCGCGCGCTCAACGCGCGCCGGGCGCGGGACGGCGCCGCCGCCACCTCCGTCTACCTCGGGCTGCACATCGGCGAGGTGTGGTACGGCAACGTGGGCAGCGCGGACCGGCTCGACTTCACCGTGGTGGGCCGCGCCGTCAACGAGGCCGCCCGGATCGCGGCCATGTGCCGCTCGGCCGACCGCGACGTGCTGCTCTCGGCCGAGTTCCTGGCCGCGGCCGCCGCGGCCGACCGCGCCCGTTGCGTGGCGGTGGGCCGCTACGCGTTCCGCGGGCTGCGCGGCGCGCGCGACCTGTTCACCCTGGAGGAGACCGAAAGCGGGCCGCCCGCCGCGGGTTAGCGGCGTGCTCCGAGCTGGCCCGGGCTCGCGGTGGCGGACCGGGACGCCGCCCGCGACGGCGGGGTGCCGCACCTGCCGGCAGCCTTGGCTCGGGATCGCCGCGGCCACGCGAGCGACAGGCCGACGTTCTGCGACCCCGGCGTCAGCGTGGTGTTCGCCCCCTCCGACGAGGTCGCGCGCCGCGGGCGCGGGGACGGTGGACGACCTGGACGCGAGCGACCCGGCGTTCGGCCACGCGGACGCCCCCGCGGCGGCTCGCGCGCGGGACGACCCGAGCCCACGGGCCTGTCAGCCCGCCGGAGGACCGGTCTCGACCCGCGTCACGCAGCCGACCTCGTTGACGACCAGCAGGGCTGCGCCGGGCTCCGCGCGATCGCGCGACCCCGCGTCTCCGAGGCCCAGCATGTGGGCGAAGCGCCGGCCCGCGTCGATCGCCGCCACCGTGCCCGAGGGCGCGGCCAAGGCTGCGGCGAGGGTCGGTGCGACGACGATCAGCACGGCCGAGGCCGCCGTGGCCAGGACCCGGGCCCTGGCGAGCAGGCCGTTGCCGGATGCGTCCGCACGCGGCGCGGCGGCGGGCAGGATCAGCACCACCGCGGAGCGCCCCGCCGCGACCAAGTCCAGGTCGAGCGGCGTCCCGCCGGGCGACGGCAGGATCGGGAGCGCGATCAGTTCTCCCGCCTCGACCCGGCGAGGTCCCGGCTCGGCGGCGGCAACCGAGAAGCCCGAGGCGGCGGCTTCCGGAACGGGAGGGCGGGGCGAGGGGGCGAAGGCGAGGGACATGGGAGGGCGCGGGCTCCGATTGACCGCAGGGGAGCAGGTTCCGAGCGAGAAGTCTACATTTTTAATGGATTAGAAGCTCCTGGCCGTTGACAGTCGATAGAAAAAGTAGACTGTTAAGCCGTCTCACGACCGGGAGCTGCGTCCATGGCCGACTCGACCGCAGCCGAACGGCTGCCCGTGCTGGACATCGGTCGCCTCGACCGCGGCCCGGCGGAGCGGGACGGCTTCCTGGCCGACCTCAGGGCCGCGGCGCGCGGTCCGGGCTTCTTCTACCTCGCGGGCCACGGCATCGACCCGGCGCTCATCGCCGACCTGCGCGACCTCGCCCGCCACTTCTTCGCCCTGCCGGAGGCCGAGAAGCTGTCGGTCGCCATGGTCAACTCGCCCCATTTCCGCGGCTACAACCGGGCCGGGCTGGAGCACACCCGCGGCAAGCCCGACTGGCGCGAGCAGATCGACATCGGCCCCGAGAAGCCCGCGATCCCGCTCGGCCCCGACGTCCCCGCCTGGGCGCGGCTGCAGGGCCCCAACCAGTGGCCCGAGGCCCTGCCCGAGCTGAAGGGCGCGGTGCTCGCCTACCAGGCCGCCGCCGCGGCGCTCGCGGTGCGCGTCCTGCGCGCCTTCGCGCTGGCGCTGGCGCAGCCCGCCGACGTGTTCCAGCCCATCTACGCGCCCGAGGCGCACCACCTGCTCAAGATCATCCGCTATCCCGGCCGCGCCGACGACGACCGCCAGGGCGTGGGGGCCCACAAGGACTCGGGGTTCGTGACCGTGCTGCTCCAGGACAGCCAGGCCGGCCTGCAGGTGCAGGGCGGGCACGGCTGGATCGACGCGCCCCCGGTCGAGGGCACGGTCGTGGTCAACATCGGCGAGATCCTGGAGCTCGCCTCCAACGGCTACCTGAAGGCCAACGTGCACCGCGTCGTGTCGCCCGCGGGCGGCGCCGAGCGGCTGTCGATCGCCTTCTTCCTGGGCGCGCGGCTCGACGCCACCGTGCCCGTCCTGGCGCTGCCGCCCGACCTCGCCGCGCAGGCGGGCGGCCTGACGCAGGACCCCGGCAACCCGCTCTTCCGCGAGGTCGGGCGCAACTACCTGAAGGGCCGGCTGCGCTCGCATCCCGACGTGGCGCGGCGCCACCACGCCGACCTGCTCGAAACCGCCTGATCCTCGATCCACGGGGCCGCGCGCGGCCCGCGTCACGGGACACCTGCGCCATGACGACCACCAGCAAGCATTTCGAGACGCTCGCCCTGCACGGGGGCGGCTACCGGACGGATCCCGCCACCGGCTCGGTGGCGGTGCCCATCTACCAGAACACGTCCTTCCAGTTCCAGGACACGGCCCACGCGGCGCGGCTGTTCGCGCTGGAGGAACTGGGCCACGTCTACACGCGCATGACCAACCCGACCCAGGACGCCTTCGAGCAGCGGCTCGCCGCCATCGAGGGCGGGGCCGCGGCGCTGCTGCTGGCGTCCGGCCAGGCGGCCTCCGCCTTCGCGGTGCTGACGGTGGCGGAGGCGGGCGACAACGTCGTGAGCTCCACGGATCTCTACGGCGGCACCTGGGCGCTGTTCGCCCACACGCTGAAGCAGTTCGGCGTCGAGGCGCGCTTCGTCGACCCCGCCGACCCCGAGGCGTTCCGCCGGGCCACGGACGCGCGGACGCGCGCCTACTACGCCGAAACCCTGCCCAACCCGAAGCTGCAGGTGTTCCCGGTCGCGGCGGTGGCGGCGATCGGGCGCGCGCTCGGCGTGCCGCTCATCGTCGACAACACGGCCTCGCCCCTGATCGCCCGGCCGCTGGAGCACGGCGCCGCGGTGGTGGTCTACTCGACAACCAAGTACATCGGCGGCCACGGGACCTCGATTGGCGGCGCCATCGTGGACGGCGGCACCTTTCCCTGGGAGGCCCACGCGGCGCGCTTCCCCCTGCTGAGCCGCCCCGACCCCGCCTACAACGGCGCGGTCTGGATCGAGGCCGCCAAGCCGCTCGGTCCCGTGGCCTACCTCCTGCGGGCGCGGTGCAAGCTGCTGCGCGACGTGGGCGCCGCGGTGTCGCCCTTCAACGCGTTCCTGTTCCTCCAGGGGCTGGAAACGCTGCCGCTGCGGCTGCGGCAGCACAACGCCAACGCCGTCGCGGTCGCGGATTTCCTGAAAGGTCATCCGGAGGTGGAGCGGGTGATCTTCCCCGGCCTGCAGACGGGGGAGGCGCGCCGCCGCGCCGACGCCGTGCTGAAGGGCGGCTACGGCGCCCTGGTGGGCTTCGAGCTGAAGGGCGGGGCGGCGGCCGGCCGCGCCTTCATCGACGCCCTGAAGCTGTTCCACCACGTGGCCAACATCGGCGACGCCCGCTCGCTCGCCATCCACCCGGCGTCCACGACCCACAGCCAGCTCACCCCCGAGGACCAGCTCAAGACGGGAACGACGCCCGGCTACGTGCGGCTGTCGATCGGCCTGGAGCACCCCGACGACATCGTGGCGGACCTCGCCCAGGCGCTCGACGCCGCCCGGGCCGCGGCGCCCGGCCCGGGCGTGGCCCGCGAGGCCGCCTGACCGTGAGGACCACACGCATGCCGATCTCGCGTCGCGGCCTGCTGGCGGGCGCCGGCTCCCTCGCGCTCGGGGCGCGGGCCGCGCGGGCCGAGCCCCTGGCCGAGCTGCGCCTCGACTACGCGACCTACAACCCGCTGTCGCTGGTGATCCGCTCGCAGCGCCTGCTGGAGCAAGCCTTCGCGGCGGACGGGACGCGCGTGCGCTGGGTGCTGTCGCTCGGCTCCAACAAGGCGCTGGAGTTCCTGAACGCGAGCTCGATCGACGTCGGCTCGACAGCGGGCGCGGCCGCGCTGATCGGGCGCGTCAACGGCAACCCGATCCGCACCGTGGCGCTCTATTCCAAGCCCGAGTGGACCGCGCTGGTGGCGCCCGCGGGATCGGCCCTGGGCGGCCCCGCCGACCTCAAGGGCAAGCGCGTCGCGGTCACGCGCGGCACCGACCCCCACATCTTCCTGATCCGGGCGCTGGAAACGGCGGGCCTCACCGAGCGCGACGTCAGGCTGGTCCTGCTCCAGCACCCGGACGGCAGGACGGCCCTGCTGCGCGGCGACGTGGACGCCTGGGCGGGGCTCGACCCGCTGATGGCGCAGGCCGAGATCGAGAACGGCGCCCGCCTGTTCTACCGCAACCCGGCCTTCAACAGCTTCGGGGCGCTGAACGTTCGCGAGGCCTTTCTCCTCGCCCACCCGGACGCGGTGCGGCGCGTCCTCGCCGCCTACGAGGACGCGCGGCGCTGGGCGCTCGCCAACCCCGTCCCCTTCGCGGCCATCCTTTCGACCGAGACCCGGCTCGCGGAGCCGGTCGTGGCCCGGCAGCTCGAACGGACCGACCTGTCCACCACGGTCCTCGGGGGCCCCGAGCGGGACGCGGTTCTCGCCGCCGGCCTCGCGTTGCAGAAGGGAGGCGTGATCGACGCCGCGGTGGCCGTGCCGGCCGCCGTCGACGCGCTGGTCGACACCGGTTTCGCGTCCCGCGGCTGACGTGCTGGCCCTGTTCGCACCGGCGCGGGTCTCGCGCCCTGCAGCCGCCCGGCCGCGGCCGGGCCGCGGCGGCGGACTG
>CAXTDZ010000070.1:0-20633 GCA_964243035.1 uncultured Lichenihabitans sp. | reverse complement strand
GGGCGCGGCCGCCGCGGGCCGCGCCGCGAGGTCGCGGCCGATCATCAGCGCGGCGAGCTGGCCCTGGCTGGCGCCCTCGACGGGGACGCGCCCCGCGACCCGGCCGGCGCGCAGCACCACGACCGCGTCGCAGATCTCCAGCACCTCGGGCAGCTTGTGGCTGATGAACACCACGCCCTTGTTCTCGGCGCGGAGCCGGCGGAGGATGGCCAGCAGCTCCGAAACCTCGCTCGGCGCGAGGTTCGAGGTCGGCTCGTCCAGCACCAGCAGCGCGGCGTCGCGCAGGACCGCCTTGAGGATCTCCACCCGCTGGCGCCGCCCGAGCGGCAGGGCGCCGACCGTCGCGCCGGGGTCGAGGTCGAGCCCGAAGCGGCGGCTGGCGTCGCGGATGCGCGCGGCCACCTCCCCGGCGCGCAGGACCCGGCCGGCCGCGCGCCAGCCGAGCATCACGTTCTCCGCGACGGTCATGGCGTCGACCAGCATGAAGTGCTGGTGGATCATGGCGATGCCCGCCGCCGCGGCTTCCGCGGGCGTGTGGCCGGCGAGCGGCCGGCCGCGGAGGCTGATCGTCCCGGCGTCCGGCCGCAGCATCCCGAACAGCACCTTCATGAGCGTGCTCTTGCCGGAGCCGTTCTCGCCCAGCAGGCCGAGGATCTCGCCTTCGCGGACGTCGAGGTCGACGCCGTCGTTGGCGCGCACGTCGCCGAACCGCCGGACGATGCCACGCATCGCGAGCAGGACGGTCCCGCCCGGCAGCCCCGCGTCCGCGGGCCCGGCCAACCGCTCAGCTCCCGCCGCGGGCGTCGTCGCGGGTCGGCTCGACCCTCAGGGCGCCGGACCTGAACTGTTCGGCCATGTCCTCGACCTCCTTGGCGACGGCCGCGGGCACGACGGGGTTGAAGCGTTGCCCCGCGTCGTAGGCGAGCGAGGCCCCGGTCACGGGCGCGGTGTCGTAGCCGTACTGGACGAAGGTGCCGAAGAGCTTGCCGCCCTTCACCGCGTCGGCCGTCCGGCCGAACATGCCCGGCCAGTCCTCGACGACGTTGGTCAGCACCGCGCCGGGCGCCATTCGGGTCTGGTCAACCCCGCGGCCGGTGACGTAGACGTGCTTCTCGTCCGCGGCCTCGACGAGGCCCGCCTCGGCGGCGTTGAGCTTGCCCGTGATCACGTCCGCCCCGCCCGCGATCAGCGACAGGGCGGCCTCCTTGGCCGCCGGCGCGTCCTCCATGTCCTTGACGTAGAGGATGGTCACCTTGGCCCCGGCCCTGGCGGCGCAGATGCGGAAGCCGCCGGCCTGGGCGGTGATGTTGGGCACCCCTTCGAGGCCGTAGACGCCCGCCACCGTCTTGGACTTGCTCATCCGCGCCGCGAGCACGCCGAGCTGGCAGCCGAACTGGGCGTTGTTCCAGTCGATCGACATCACGTTCGGCGCCAGGCCCTCGTTGCCGCTGACCGCGATGAACTGCGTGTTGGGGAAGTCCGGCGCGACCTGCTCCATGGCGGACACGAACCGGCCCGAATGGCCCATCACGATCCCGTAGCCCTGGCCCGCGTAGTCGCGCAGGGCCTCGGCCTCGTCGGCGTCGGCGACGTTCTCGGAATAGGCCGTGGCGAAGCCGTGCGGCTTCAAGGCCATGAGGATCGAGTAGCCGAGCGCGTTCCAGCTCTGGTCGTTGATGCTGCCGGGCAGCAGGATCGCGGCCTTGTCCTCCGCCGCGCCGAGCGACGCGCCGAACAGCAGGAAAACGAGAGCCGAAGCCGCGATCCCGATCCGCCGGCGTCCTGAAGGTGATGTCATCGAACCTGTCCTGGGGGGACCGCCGCTCCGCCACCCGTGCGTCGGGCTCGCCCGGGCCGGCCCGAGGCAAGTTTGATGCCGGCCGGCGGATGGCGAGCGTGCCTGCGCGAAACCGGCCGCGGCGCGGCGCGGGTCTCGCGGCGCATGGGCGATCGTGGCAGGGTTGCCCCCGGGGCAACGATGACAGGAGCCTTCCCGTGCTGTTCAACGATCAGGGCCCGGCCCGGCCGGGCGAGGTTCTCGCGATCAGCCAGCCTGCCCACGCGCTGATCTCGGGCCGGATCCTGGGCGCGTGGGCGGAGCCGCTGCACGAGCAGACCGTGCTGGCGGCCGAGCAGCACGACCTCGCCTGGCTGGACTGGGAGCTGGCGCCGACCTTCGATCCCGCGACCGGACGCCCGCACGTCTTCCGCGACGTCGGGGCCGCCCTGCACGCGCCGATGTGGGAGCGTGGCGTCGACCGCGCCCGGGCCGCCTGGGGCCGCCGGGTGGCGCTGCTGCTGTCGCGCCACGGCAGCACCATCTACGAGCGCTTCGGCGACCGCCACAGAAGCGCCGGCGCGGACGCGAGGTCGGAGGACGACCGGGCCGCCCAGGATTACCTCGGGCGCCACCGGGCGCTGCAGGATGCGTGGGCGCGGGCCCTGGGCCTCGACGCGGACGCGGTCGCGCGCGAGGCGGACCTCCTCGCCTTCGCGGACACGCTGTCGCTGGTCCTGTGCGCCGCGCTGCCGGTGCCGCCACGGCTCGACGTCGCGGGGCGGGCGATCGCCGTGACGGCCTGCCCCGACGCCGCCGACACCTACAGCCTCGCGCCCTGGCCCTTCGTGGCGGACGCGATCGACTTCGAGGTCGAGGCGAGAGCGCTGCCGCCCTCCGGGCGCTTCGCGGACGAGCCCGGCCTGCGCGCGTGGCTCGCCGACCCGACCCGCGTGGTCGCGCGGTCCGCGCTTCGCCGCCAGACGTAGCGGCCCGGGCGCGGTCGGCCACGGCGGCCCCGCCGGATCCGCCCTGCCCCGGCCCCGTGCGGCTCAGAACCGCCGCCCAACGAGGTCGATGGCGACGGGGGCGTCGCAGGCGAGGCCGGTCACGCAGGTGCGGGCGGCACCTCGGGCGGGTGGGCGACGAACGGGCTCCCGCGGGCCACGGCGCGGGTGATCCAGTCAACGCCCACGGCCTGGATCGCGCCGAAGTCCACCGCCGCCGGCATCAGGCGGCGGCGCCACCGGGCGGCCGCAGGCCGGACGCGGACGCGGGGACCTCGGTGACCCAGCCGAACGGGTCGGGCGCGCGGCGCTCCTGGATCGCGAGCAGGGCCTCGCGCAGGGTTTCGGCGACCCGGTCCACGTGGGCCGGGGCGTGGGTCGCGCCTCCGATCTCGCCGACGGCGGCCACGGGTGCCACGATCGCGGCCGTGCCGCAGGCGAACACTTCCGAGCAGCGGCCCGTGCCGATGTCGGCGAGGAGGTCGGCGATCGGCATCACCCGCTCCACCGCGCGGAAGCCCAGGGTGGGCGCGAGCGTGAGGATCGAGTCGCGGGTGATGCCGGGAAGGATCGAGCCGTTCAGGGCGGGCGTGTGCAGCTCGCCGTCGACCACGGCGAACAGGTTCATGCCCGAGAGCTCCTCGACGGCCTCGCCCGTGGCGGGGTCGAGCCAGAGCGCCACCGTGTAGCCGTTCGCCAAGGCCGTGCCGGACGCGCGCAGCGACGCCGCGTAGTTCGCCCCCGTCTTGACCGCGCCGGTCCCGCCCGCGGCGGCGCGGACGTCCTTGCGCTCGACCATGACGCGGATGGGGCCGGACGCGTAGGCCTCCGTCGGGTTGGCGATCACCATGAAGCGCGCCGTGGTGGACCCGCGGACCGCGTAGCCGGGCTCGGTTCCCAGGATGAACGGGCGGAGGTAGAGCGACTTGCCGGACGCGTCCGGGATGAAGGGCGCGCAGGTCGCCGTCACGGCCTCCACGCCCTCCATGAACAGCGCCTCGGGCACGACGGGCATGGCGAGCCGCGCGGCCGAGCGCGCGAGCCGGGCGCAGTTGTCCCTGGCCCGGAACAGGTTGCCGTTGCCGTTCGGGCGCCCGACCCGGTAGGCCTTCATGCCCTCGAACACCTGCTCGGCGAAGTGCAGGGCCCGCGCGCCCGGCGCGATCGCGATCGGCCCGTAGGGGAGGAGTTCGCGCCGCCCCCAGGCGCCGCCCTCCCAGGTCGCGCTGAACATGACGGGGGCCGTGACGACCCCGAAGCCGAGCGTGTCGGGCAGCTCGAACCCGTCGATGGCGGCCTGGACGCCGTCCTGGATGGTGAAGTGGGGCAAGGGACTCCTCGGCGGTTGGGGGCGACGCCCGGCCCGGATGGGCCGGTCAGATGGACTGGAGCAGGCCGCCGTCGCAGGCGACCGCCTGCCCCGTGACGTAGGCCGCGGGCGCCGAGGCCAGGAAGGCCACCAGCGCCGCGAACTCGGCCGGCGCGCCCATGCGCCCGGCGGGAACGAGGGCCGCGGTGGCGGCCTCGTCCACCCCGACCTCGGCGAGGCGCTCGGTCATGGTGTAGCCCGGCATCACGGCGTTCACGGTGACGCCGTCGCGGGCGCATTCGCGGCTCAGCGCGTTCACCAGCCCGTGCAGGCCGGCGCGCAGCGTGTTGGACAGCATGAGGTTGCCGATCGGCTCGCGCGCCGCCACCGAGGTGACAACCAGGACGCGCCCCCACCCCCGCGCGCGCATCCCCGGCAGCGCGGCGCGGACGGCGCCGATCGCGCTCATGCACAGCCCCTCGAAGGCGGCCCGCCACTCGGCGTCGGAGGCCTGGCCGAAGGTGCGCGGCGGCGGCCCGCCCGTGTTGGCCACCAGCACGTCGAGCGGCCCCATCCCGCTCTCGACCCGGGCCACGAGCCGCGCCGCCTCGCCCTCGGCGGACAGGTCGGCGGGGAAGGCCCGCGCGCCGATCGCCTCGGCTGTGTTTCGCAGCCGGGTCTCGTCGCGGGCGCAGATCGCGGTTTCCGCGCCTTCCGCGACCAGAACTTCGGCCACGGCGCGCCCGAGCCCGCGCGAGGCGCCCATCACCAGCGCCCGCCTGCCCGTCAGACCAAGGTCCATGCGTGCCCCCTCATTGCGCGACCAGGAGGTCGACGGCGCTCACCGTGCCGAGCTCGAAGCGGTACGCCTGCCCGGCCTCGGGGAAATGCGTGGTGACGAGGTTGCCGGTCATGACGATCTCGCCCGCCCGGAGGCCGCGGCCGGAGCCCGCGAGGTGGTTGGCGAGCCAGGCGAGCGGCCGGAGCGGGCTGCCCAGCACGTCCCGGCCGTGGCCGCTGTCGACCTCGCGGCCGTTCAGCCGGACCACCCCGCGCAGCGCCTCCAGGTCGCCCGGGGGCGCCGCGAAGGGGCCGAGCACGACGCCGACGTTCCACGAGTTATCGGCGATCAGCGACAGGGCGTCCAGGGTCGCGTAGTCGGCGTTGCGGTCGTCGATCACCTCGACGGCCGCGCACACGCCCTCCACCGCCGCCGCGACCTCGGCGGCGGAGAAGGGGGCCGGGCCGGGCGGGAGGTCGCGGCCCAGGCGGATGCAGATCTCGAACTCCAGCCCCGCCCGGCCGTGCCGGCCGAGGTGGAGCGCGGTGCCGCTCGCCCCCACGCGGTCGGCCAGGACCACGCCCGCGACGGGTTCGGTGATCGCGCACATCCGCTGCATCCGCTCGGAGGTCAGGCCGATCTTGTAGCCGACCGGTTCCCCGAAGGCGCCGACCATGCGGCGGACCAGGGCGTCCTGCACCGCGTAGGCGTCGGCCTGGGACCGCAGCGCGCCGATCGGGCGGAACCGCGCGCCCGCGCGGTGGTCGGCGAACAGCGCCCCGGCGATCGCTTCGGCGTCCGGGCCCGCGCGGGCGGGGTCGTTGACAGCGTGCATCACGTCACCTCCAATGCGGGTCGGGGCCCGGCGGGCGGCGGACCGTCATGGGGACCGGGCCGGGCCGCGGCGGACGCGCTGGAACGGCGCTTGCACGACGGGCCGCCGAGGGACCGAGCCGTTCGAGGTCTGCCGATGGGGACGTCCGCCAGCGCAACCGACCGCGTCGCCGCGCAGCCCGTGGCCGCCTTCCTGCGCGCGCTGGTGGGGTGCGGCGAGCAGGACGAGGCCGAGGCGGTGGCCGGGGACGTCGTCCGCACCCTCGGGTTCCGCTTCTTCTCCTACGTGGTTCCCGACCCGTCGTGGTCCGGGAGCGACGAGGGGGCGTCGGGGATGCTGCTGACGAGCTACCCGGGCGGCTGGCACAGCCGCTACCGCAGGCGCAGCTACCAGGCCGAGGACCCCGTCATCGTGCAGGGGAGGCGCGAGCTGCTCCCGTTCGCCTGGGGCGACGAGGCCTACCTCCGCGCGATTCACCCGGGCGCGCGGCGGCTGTTCTTCGAGGCGCGGGAGTTCGGCATCACGAGCGGCTTCACCGTGCCGGTCCACGGGCCCGCCGGGCAGAGCGCGCTGTTCTCCGTTGCGGGCCCCGAGCCGCGCCAGGGGGACGCGGAACCCGGGAGCGCCACCTACGGCGCCGTGCTGGCCGTCGCGCAATGCCTGCACGCCAACGTGGTGGGCCGGCGGGCGCGGCGGCGCCCCGAGCCGCCCGTCCGGCTGTCCGACCACGAGCGGATCTGCCTGGTGTGGACCACCCGGGGCAAGACGGCCTGGGAGATCGCCCAGATCATCGGGCGCAGCAAGGCCACGGTGGACTTCCACGTCCGCCGCGCGACCGCCAAGCTCGGCGCCGTCAACAAGGTCCACGCCGCCTTCAAGGCCGCGCAGCTCGACCTGCTGTGACGCGCGGGGGCGAATTAGCACAGTCGCTAGCTGATCGGGCGGCGCCACCCGGTATGGTGGCGTCCCACCCCGTCCGAGCCCCGTGAGCATACCATGCAGAACCTGTCCGCGATCGACATCCTCGACCGGCTCGTGTCGTTCGACACGGTCAGCAGCCGGTCCAACCTCGACCTGATCGACTTCGTCAAGGACTACCTGGGCGCGCAGGGGATCGCGGCGCAGGTGATCGCCGACGACACGGGGCGCAAGGCCAACCTCATGGCCACCGTGGGCCCCGCGGACCGCCCCGGCTACGTGCTGAGCGGCCACACGGACGTGGTGCCGGTGGACGGGCAGGAGTGGAGCCGCGACCCCTTCAAGCTCGCCCGCGTGGGCGACAAGCTCTACGGCCGCGGCACCACCGACATGAAGGGCTTCCTGGCCTGCGTGCTGGCGCGCGTGCCCGCCATGCTGGCCGAGCCGCTCGCGGTGCCGCTCCACCTCGTCTTCTCCTACGACGAGGAGGTGGGCTGCCTGGGCGTCCACGGCCTCGTCCGCCACCTGGACGCGAGCGTGCCCAAGCCGATCGCCTGCTTCGTGGGCGAGCCCACCGGCATGGGCGTGGTGGACGGGCACAAGGGCAGCACGGGGATGCTCACGACCGTGGTGGGGCAGGCCTGCCATTCGTCGCGGCCCGACCTCGGGGTGAACGCCATCTTCTTCGCCGCGGAGCTGGTGGCCGAACTCAACCGCGTCGCGGCCGAGCTCAAGGCCGCCCCCGAGGCCGGCTCGCCCTTCGAGCTGCCCTACGCCACGGTGAGCGTGGGCGTGATCGGCGGCGGCACGGCGCGCAACGCGATCGCGGGCGACTGCGCGCTGCAGTGGGACATCCGGGCGACCCGGCCGGGCCAGGTCGAGGCGGTCGCGGCGCGCTTCGAGCGCTACGCGGCCGAAACCGTCCTGCCCCGGATGCGGGCCGGCTTCCCCGGGGCGGCGGTCACCACGTCCATGGCCTACGACGTGCCCCCGCTGGTGCCGGACCCGGGCTCGGCCGCCGACACGCTCGCCAAGCGCCTGGCGGGCACCAACCGCACCTCCACCGTCAACTACGGGTCGGAGGCGGGCATCTTCCAGAAGGCCGGCATCCCCACCGTCGTGTGCGGCCCGGGGCTCGACGCCCAGGCGCACATCACCGACGAATGGATCGCGGTGGGCCAGCTCGAACGCTGCACGGGCTTCGTGGACGGGCTGATCGCCCAGGCCCGCCAGGGGTGAGGCCGGCTCCGGCCGGAGCAGGGGCACGGCTCAGGACCCCGAGCGCGGCAGCGCGGCCGGCTCCGGGCCCGCGGGCACCCGCCCGGGCGCGCGGAGCCGGCCGAGGCCCGCCGTGCCCGCGCGCAGCAGGCCCGCGAGCCCGCCCGGGTAGACGAGCACAACCGCGATGATGAGCGCCGCGACCAGCATCGGCCGCCACGGGCCGAGGCCCGCCACGGCTTCCGAGGAGAGCGTGAGGAGCCCCGAGGCCAGCACCGGGCCGTAGATCGTGCGGCGGCCGCCGAGCAGCACCATGCTCAGGATGAGCGTGGTCAGCCCCATGCTGAACACCTCCACCGACGCGGTGCGGAGGTAGGCGCCGTAGAAGGCGCCCGCGAACCCCGCGGCGAGCGCGCTGACCACCAGGGCCAGCACGCGCGAGCGCGCGAGCGAGATGCCCCGGCTCACCGCGTAGTCCCCGTTGTCGCTGAGCGCCACGGCCGCGAGCCCGGCCCGCGAGCGCACGAAGGCCCGCAGGCCCGCGAGCCCCAGCCCCAGCAGCCCGAGCGCCATGTAGTACTGGCCGAGCCGCCCGTCGCGGAGGAAGTTGTGGCCCATGACGGGCAGCATGGGGATGCGCACCATCCCGAGCGTGCCGCCCGTGACCCTGCTCTGGCTGATGATGAGGCTCATCACGAGCTGGCTGAACCCGAAGGTGACCAGCACGATGTAGATGCCCTTGAGCCGCAGGATCGGCACCGCCACCAGCGCCGCGGCGCCCGCGGCCGCGACGCCCGACGCCGCGAAGGCGAGCCAGGGGGTGGCGTGGGCCACGGTGGTGAGCGTGCCGTAGGTGTAGAGCCCGACGCCGAACAGGGCGAGGTGGCCGAAGTTGAACACGCCCGCGTAGCCGAGCGTCAGGTCCCAGCTCGCGGCGAGCAGGCCGTAGATGAAGATCATGACCATGAGGTGCCGGCCGTAGCTGTCGGTGACGGCGAGCGGCAGCAGGGCGAGCAGCGCGGCCGCGGCGAGAAAGCCCAGCGCCTCGCGCGGGGCCGAGGGGCGGGCCGCGTTGGTTCTCACGCGAAGCCCCGCGCGGGGCGCGACAGCAGGCCTTCGGGCCGCACCATCAGCACCGCGACCATGATCAGGAACAGGAGCGGCGGCGTCCAGTACAGGCCGAGCAGGTAGGTGCTGAACGCCTCGAAGAAGCCGATCGCGTAGGCCGCCACGATCGGGCCCAGGATGCTCGACAACCCGCCGAAGATCACCACGATGAGCGCCTTGGTGAGCGGGTCGGTCCCCATGGAGGGCGACATGAATGTGAAGCCGCCCAGGAACACGCCCGCGAGCCCCGCGAGCCCGGCCGACAGCGCGAAGGCCAGGCCGTAGAGCGCCTTCACGCGGCGGCCGACCAGTTGCAGCGCTTCCTCGTTCTGCGCGACGGCCCGGAGCGCGAGGCCGAGCTCCGTGCGCTGCAGCAGCAGCCAGACGGCGCCCAGCACCAGCGGCGTCACGGCGATGATCGCGACCTGGTGGGCCGAGGCCGTCAGCCCGAACACCGGCAGCGTGCCGCCGACGAGCGGCGGAAGCTGCTTCGGGCGCGGGCCCCAGAGTTCCAGGGCGCCGTTCTCGAACAGCGAGCCCGCGGCCAGCGTCACGATCACCACGACCAGGACGATGTCGTCGCGGCCCACGAAGGGGCGCACGACGGCGGCCTGCACGGCCCAGCCGATCGCGCCCGCGGCCGCGACCGCGAGCGGCAGCGCCGCGTAGAAGGGCAGGTCGAGCGCCCCGTCGCCGGCCGAGAGCTGCCAGGCGAGGTAGGCGCCCAGCATCATGAAGGCGCTGTGGCTGAAGTTGAAGATGCCCACCGTGGTCCAGACCAGGGCCAGGCCGACCGCCATCATGGCGTAGAGCGAGCCCAGGAACAGCCCGCTGAAGACGACGTCGCCGTAGGCCGTCACGCCTCGCCCCCGTGCCCGAAGTACAGGTCCATGATGTCGTCGTGCGACAGCCGGTCCGCGCCGGAGAACTCCGCCGCCACCGCGCCGTGGTTGACGAGGTAGAGGTGGTCGGTCAGGCGCAGGAGGAACTCCACGTCCTGCTCGACCACGACCAGGCGCACGCCCGCCCGCGAGATGCGCTCGACGGCGCCGCAGAGCTCCTCCTTGATCCTGGGCGACAGGCCGAGCGTCGGCTCGTCGAGCAGCAGCAGGCGCGGCTTGTTCATCAGCGACATGCCGATCGACACCATCTGCCGCTCGCCGCCCGACAGGGTGGACACGCGCTGCGTCCAGCGCTCCCCGAGTTTTGGGAAGATCGCGAGCACCTGGTCGAGCGTGGCCTTGGCGTCCGCCCGCGCCTCGGCGCGGCAGGTGCCCAGCCGCAGCGTTTCCGCGATGGTCAGCCCGGGGAACAGGCGGCTGCCCTGGGCCACGTGGATGACCCCGAGCCCGACCACCTCGCGGGGGGAGGCCGCGGTGATGTCGGCGTCGCCGAAGCGGACCCGCCCCGACCAGGCGCGGTTGAGGCCCGACACCAGCCGGAACAGCGTGGTCTTGCCGTGGCCGTTGGGGCCGAACAGGCCGACGTTGCGCGCGCCCCCCAGCGCCAGGGTGATGTTGTTCAGCACCGGCACCCGTCCGTAGCCCGCCGTGACGCCCTCGACCAGGACCGCGGCGCTCACGCGACCGCCCTCGTGCCCAGGTAGGCCTCCACCACGCGCGGGTCCCTGATCACCGCCTCGGGCGCGCCGAGCGCCAGGACCTGCCCCTGGTTGAGCACGAGCAGCCGCTGCGACAGCGCGACCAGGAAGGTGAGCACGTGCTCGATCAGCAGGATGGTGACGCCGCGGGCCGCGACCGCGCGGACGAGGTCGATCATCTTGCGGACCTCGGGGCGCGTCAGCCCCGAGGCGGGCTCGTCGAGCAGCAGCAGCCTGGGCGCCATGACGAGCGCGCTCGCCAGCATCAGCGCCTTGCGCTGGTAAACCGAGAGTTCCTTGGCCGAGCGGCCGAACTCGCGCGGCTCGAACCCCACCAGGGCGAGCGCCTCGGCGACGGCGTCGCGGTTGGCGGCCCGCGACCCCGTCCGGGGCTGGCCCACCAGGACGTTCTCCCACACGCTCAGGCTGTCGAAGCTGGTTTCCCGCTGGAACGACCGGGCGAGGCCGCGCCGCGCGACGAGGTGGGCGGGCCGCCCCTGCACCTCGGCGCCGTCGAACACGACCCGGCCCCGGTCGGGCCCGTGCGGGATGCCGGTGACGACGTTGAACAGCGTGCTCTTGCCGCTGCCGTTCGGCCCCGCGACGCCGAAGATCTCGCCGGCCTCGACCGCGAAGGACACGCCGTCCACCGCCCTCAGGGCCCCGAACGACTTGCACACGTTGTCGACGACGAGCAGGGGCACGCGCTTCACCTAGGGGGCGGCCGTCTCGGGAACGGGGCCGCCCCTCACTTGGCCACGGTGGGGGGCGCCTGGAACTGCCCCACGGCGTAGGCCGTGGGCGAGATGAGCACGCGCTGCCGGTTCTGCACCTGGTAGAACTGCAGGGGGAAGAAGCTGTCGCCTTCCACGGCCAGGTGCGTCTTGGGGTCGAACTTGAGGTGGCCCTCGGCGGTGGCCTTGTCCGCCTCGCCGATGGCCTTGCCGATCGCCTCGTGCTTGGTCGGGTCACCCACCTTGGCGAGCGCGTCGAAGTAGAGGTTCAGCTCCTCGTAGAGGCCGATGCCGTAGCTGCCGCTCTCGACCCCGTACTTGGCCTTGAACTTGTCCTGGAGCTCCACGGCGCGCGGGTTCTTGGGGGATTGGAGCACGCCGCCCAGCAGGTTGTAGATCACGCCCTGCGACTTGTCGCCCGTCAGGGTGACGAACTCCGGCACGCTGGGCGCGTACTGGAGGAAGAGCAGGCTCCTGGTGGGGGCGTCCATGAACTGCGACGTGAAGCGGGCCGCGTTCTTGGGCAGGTAGTCGAGGTCCACCACGAGGTCCGGCGGGTTCTGCCGGACCTTGGCGAGCACGGGGCCCCAGTCGTTCACGTCGCCGAAGGGCACGGTCTCGTCCACCGTGACCGTCCAGCCGAGCTCGCCGAACTTGGCCTTCATGCCGTCGTGGATCGTGTTGGAATAGGCGTTGTCGGACGAGATCAGGGCGACCCTCTTGGTGGGCAGGCTGATCTTGCCGCCGGCCGCGAGCATCTCGACGTAGCCCGGCACGTCCGTGTTGTAGGCGTCGAAGGACGGGCTGAGCGACCAGCAGCACCAGTAGCTGTCGGGGTCGGGCGCCACGATGCCCCGCGTCTGGCCCGACGGGCCCGACAGGATGTAGGGGACGCCGGCCTCCTTCATGTTGTCGAGCTCGAAGCTGGTCAGGCTCGCGTAGCCCGCCGCCACGAAGTGGACGTCCTTGTCGCTGAGCACGCGCTCCACGGCCGCCTGGACGTCGCCGGCGGCCCCGTCCTTGGTGTCGCCGATCACCAGGTCGAAGGTGTGGCCCGCGACCCCGCCCTTGGCGTTCGCGTCCTCGACCGCCATCCTGGCGCCGCGCACGATCTCCTCGCCGTCGGCGCTGCTGGCGCCGGTGAGCTGGACCAGGATCCCGATCTTTACCACGTCGGCCCGGGCGGGCGCCACGGCCGCGAGCCCGGCCGCGAGGCCGAGCGCCAGGATACGCGTCGTTCGGCCGGGGGCCCGGATGGCGGGAATGGGCGGCATGGGGCGTCTCGCGGGTCCTTGGGGGTGGAACAGGGGAGCGCCGGCGCCTAGGCCGGGAGGTCGTCTTCGAGGCGGTACAGCCGCCGCGCGTTGCCGTAGAAGAGCTTGCGCTGCTCGTCCGCGGTCATGGCCTGCGCGGCGTGTTTGAAAGAGCCGTAGATCTCGTCGAAGGTCATCTTGAGCTTGGACACGGGGTAGTCGGTCCCGAACATCGCCCGGTCGGTGCCGAAGCAGTCGATGCAGTGCAGCGCGACCTCGCGGATGCTGTCGTTCGACCAGTCGGGGTCGTAGGCGCCGGGGTTGGACACCTTGATCGCGAGGTTGGGCAGGGCGCCGATCCGGCGCACGGCGTCGCGCCAGCGCGCCATGCCCTCGGGGTCGCGGTCGATCGGGCTCCCGCAGTGGTTGATGACGATCTGCAGGTCGGGGAAGGCGCGGGCCAGGTCCAGCACCGCCTCGGCCTGGTAGGGGTACATCATGAGTTCCAGGTTGAGGCCGCGGTCGCGCAGCCGCGCCACGTCCCGGCGCCAGCCCTCGTCGTAGGCGAGCCGCGGGTCCCTCACGAAGCTCTTGGCGGGGTCGGGGTGGCAGCTCAGGATGCCGCGGACCGCCACCACGCGGGCGAAGCCCGCCTGCGCGTCGATCAGCCGGGCCGCGTCCGGCGTGCCGAGGCTGGCGTTGGCGACGTAGCGGAGCGCCACGCCCCCGCTCTTGTCGAGCGTGTCCAGCCACTCCGTCTCCCCGGTCGGGTCGCCCGCCCACAGCGCCTCGATGTGGACGGTCGCGACCACGTCGTGCGCGGCCGCGGCCCGCCGGTAGTCGTCGGGGAGGAAGTCGTGCGCGATCGGCGACAGGTCCGCGAGCGCCTGGACGGTGGGATCGCCCGGCAGCAGCCACGGGTGCTTGTTCATCGCCATGTCCCACAGGTGGTGGTGCGGGTCGATGATGGGTCCAGAATACACGCCGAACTCCCGCGCGTGCTGCCGAGGAGCGGCGGCGGATCGAGGTCCCGTCGCCGTGCATGGGGAGCAGGAAGCAAGGCCCGGGCGGGGCTGGCAACTGCGAAAAGTCGTAGTTCGGGGCGGAGACCCGCCCGCGCGGCCCGGTGGTGGTCGCGGTCGCCACGGCGCCCAGGCCGGCGGCCCCGCCCCGGGGCGGGGTTCGAACTCCCGTCCGAAACACCGGACGCGTGTTTGAAGTCTCGGGCGGCAGGCGCTAGACCGGCCGGGACGGGCGCCGCGCCGCCGCGCCACGGGGCAACAGGATAACGTGGCGCTCGCCGGCCGCGGCGGCGACGGCGCGTTCCGCACCGCGACCGGGGTCGGCGCCGAAGCGCCGCTGCCCCGGACGGCCGCGGGCCGCAGGGCGGCCGGTCAACGCCGAGGGTCGGAGGCGGCACGCCATGCACCTGTCGATGTGGACCTACCCCTGGGACGTCCAGGACGTGTCGCCCGAACGGGCCCTGGCCGACCTGCGCGACCGCGCGTCCGTCAACACCGTGAGCTTGGCTACCTCCTACCACGCGGGGCGCTTCCTCCAGCCGCGCAGCCCCAAGCGGAAGGCCTACTTCCCCGAGGACGGCACGGTCTACTTCGAGCCGACCCCGGCGCGCTGGGCGGAGCGCGTCCTCCGGCCGCTGGTCGCCTCCGCGGTGCGGGAGGGGGGCGACGTGCTGGGGGACCTGGTCCGCCGCCGGGACGCGGGCACCGGCCCGGCCGTGTCCTGCTGGACCGTCTGCCTCCACAACACGCGCCTGGGGATGCTGCATCCCGAGGCCGTGACCCGCAACGCCTTCGGCGACCCGAACCACTACAACCTGTGCCCCTCCAACGCCGAGGCGCGCGCCTACGTGCGCACGCTCGTGGCGGACGTGACGGCGCGCTACAGGCCCGACGTCGTCGAGCTCGAAAGCCCCTGCTTCATGGGCTTCGCGCACGGGTTCCACCACGAGAAGGACGGGGTGGGGCTGACGGCCGAGGACGACTTCCTCCTGTCGCTGTGCTTCTGCCCCTCCTGCCTCGCGCGCGCCGAGGCGGCCGGGGTCGACGGCGAGGCGGCCCGCGCCACCGTGCGGGGCTGGATCGCGGCGGCGTGCGAGCGCGCGGTGCCGCGGGCCCGCTGGCCCGATTTCCCCGACGCCGGGCTCGACGTGTTCGGGCCCCACCCGGAGGTCGACGCCTTCCTGCGCTGGCGGTTCGAGCCGGTCCACAGCCTGATCGCCGAGATCCGCGCCGAAGCCGACCCGGCCACGCGCGTCTACCTGATCGACCTGAAGAACGGCTGGCTCGGCGGCTGCGACGCGGGCGGGGCGTCCGCGGCCTGCGACGGCCTGATCCTGTGCGCCTACGACATGGCGCCGGACAGGGTGGCGGCGCTGATCCGCGCCGGGCGGCAGGCGGTCGGGCCGGACCGGTTCCTGGGCACCGGGTTCCGGGTGTTCTACCCGGAGGTCGCGAGCCCCGAGGACCTCGCGGCGCGCTCCGCCGCGGCGGTGGCGGCCGGCGCGGAGGGCGTCAACTACTACAACTACGGGCTCATCCCCGCGGCGCGGCTCGACTGGGTCGGGCAGGCCGTGGCGGGGCTGCCGGTCCGGGGGACCGCCGCCCCGCCCCCCGGCCGGAAGCCCCGCCCGTGACCCTGGCACGCACCGCGACCGGGGGGACGTGACCCCCGAGACGCTCGGGACCACTCGCGCGCACGACCACCCGTTCCGCGTCGACCCTCGGAATCGGGTTTCCGAGCCCGACGGCCCATGGGGGCGAACCGGAGGAGCCGGCGAGCGCCGCCCCGGGATCCGGAACCCCGGTCCCGCTCTCAGGGCCTGGACTCAGGTTAATACTACCAGGGCCAGGCCATGCCCTTCGCCCCGCGATCAGCGGGGAGAAGGTGCCCGACAGGGCGGATGAGGGGTCGGCCCACGCGCTCGCATCCCCTGATCCGCCCTGTGGGGCACCTTGTTTGTCAGCGGTCTGCTAAGGTGAGGGTGTCCGCCTGGCGCACCAGACCCCCGCCTGGCCGAGCTGGCCGAGCGGCTGACCGCCTACGAGCAGGCCAGCGACCTGCTCGCCCAGCTCGCCACCCCCCTCGAACACACCACCCTGCCCGACCTCGTCGAGCGGCTGCGCCAGCAGATCGCCACCCTGCGCGACCACAAGCGCGCCCTCGCCGACGACCTGACCCGCCGCATCCGCGACTGCCCCGACCTGTGCCGGCGCTTCGACCTCGTCCGCTCGCTGCCCGGCGTCGGCCCGATCGTGGCCCTGAGCCTGGTCATCCGCATGCCCGGACTCGGCGCCATGGAGCATGGCCAAGCTGCGGCCCTGCTCGGCGTCGCCCCTTCCCCCGCGACTCGGGCAGTGCCAAGGGCCAGCGCTTCATCACCGGCGGGCGCCAGCGACCCCGCCGCATGGTCTACCTCGCAGCCCTCGCCGCCAAACGGGTCGGCCCCGACTTCAAGGCCTTCGCCGACCGCCTCGCGTCCGCCGGCAAGCCGCCAAAGCTCGTCATCGTCGCCCTCATGCGCAAGCTCATCGAGGCCGCAAACCTCGTCCTCAAACGCGAAACACCCTGGACCATACAACCCGCATGACATGGTTGCTTCTCCGCAGAGGGGCGAAGGGCAGAACCGGCGACCGTCAACCCGAGCTCAAAGCCCTGGCGGCCGGTCCGGGCTCCGAACCCGGGTCGACAAGGGCCGGTGGCGGGCCGGGCCCTTCACCCCGCTCGCGGGGGGAGAAGGGCAGAACCGGCGCGCGTTAGGGCAAGCCGGCGGCCCCGGCGGGTCGGGGCCCAGCCCTCACGCCTGCCCGGCCGCCTTGAGGATGAGGTCGGTGATCGCCTCGGGGTGCGAGATGAGCGACAGGTGGCTCGACTTGAGCTCCACCGTCGTGGCGCCCATGCGCTTGGCCATGAAGCGTTCGAGGTCGGGGTTGATGGTCCGGTCCTCCGTGGAGACCGCGTAGAAGCTCGGCTTCGAGCGCCAGGCGGCCTGCGTCGTCCTGCCGGTCAGCAGGGCCTTGCGGAACGGCTGCTGGACGGCGAACAGCACCTCGGCCCGGGGCTTGGGGAGGTCGCCCGCGAAGTCGCGCAGGAACGCCGCCTCGCCGAGCCGGCCCTCGTCGCCGTCGAAGACGATGCCGGCCGTGGCGGGCGGGGTCGGATACGTCTTGGCCAGGGCCGCGTAGTCCTCGCCCGCGTCGGGGGCGCGGGCCGCCACGTAGACGAGCGCCGACACGATCGGGTCGACGCCCGCCTCCGTGACGATCATGCCCGCGAAGGAATGGCCGACCAGCACCGTGGGCCCGTCCTGCCGCGCCAGCACGCGGCGGACCGACGCGACCGCCTCCTCCAGCGTGGTGAGCGGGTTCTGCACGGCGGTGGCGGTGAGGCCGGCGGCCTGCAGCCGCCCGATGACCTCCGACCAGCACGAGCCGTCGGCGAACAAGCCGTGCACGAGCACCACGTTGCGCGCCTTGGGAACCGGCGCGGCAGCCCAGGCGGCACGGGGGCCGAGCGCCCCCGCGGCACCGGCCGCGGCGAGCAAGGCGAGACAGGTTCGGCGATCCATCGGCGGCGGGTCCCTCGGTGGCGGTGGGCGAATGCCGCACCGTTTCCCCCGCGCGCGGGGGAAACGCAAGGCTGCTCTTCGAAAGGCTGCTCTTCAGGCGGCCTTGGCCTGGTCCGGCGCTTCCGCGTCCTCCATGGCGCGCATGTAGAGGTCGAGCAGCGAGTCCTGCTCGTCGCGCTCGTCCTTGTCCTGCTTCCTGAGCTTCAGGATCTCCTTGAGGACCTTGACGTCGAAGCCCTCGCCCTTGGCTTCGGAGAACACTTCCTTCTTGCCCTCGCCGAGGGCCTTGAGCTCTTCCTCGATGTGCTCGACGCGCTCGATGAACGACCGGATGCGGTCGCCCGCGACGCCAACGGTGTCGGTCATGGGTTCTCCTTGCCCCCGTGCTGGGAAGCCCTGTCTTGGGGCCGGCGTGGTCAACGAGGCGTTAACGGCGTCGGGAGGCGGGCGTCGGGAGGCGGGCGCTTGACAGCGGGCCCCGCGCCCCGTCCACCTCACGCCATGCGTTCGCTCCCCTTTGCGCCGGGCCTGCTCGCCGGGCACCAGATCGCGGCCCTGGCCGAGGCGGGGGGCATCGCGGCCGCGCAGCCCGTCGCGGCCTCGCCCCACCTGATCCAGCCTGCGAGCCTGGACCTCCGGCTCGGCACCCGCGCGTGGCGGGTGCGGGCGAGCTTCCTGCCCGGCCCGGGGCGGAGCGTGGCGGACTGCATCGCGGACGGCCCGAGCCACGAGCTGGACCTCGGGGGCCCGGGCGTGCTGGAAACCGGCACGGTCACCATCGTCGAGCTGCAAGAGGGCCTGCGCCTGCCCGCGGGCCTCTCGGCCGCAGCCAACCCCAAAAGCTCGACCGGCCGCGTCGACGTCTTCACCCGCCTGATCACCGACCGGGCGCGCGAGTTCGACGCGGTGGACGCGGGCTACCACGGGCCGCTCTACCTGGAGGTCTGCCCGCGCTCCTTCCCCGTCCGGGTCAAGGCGGGGTCGCGCCTCGCCCAGATCCGGTTCCGCGCGGGGCTGTCGCGGCTCGACGACGCGGGGCACCGCGCCCTCCACGCGGAAACGCCGCTGGTCACCGGGCTGGAGGAGCCGCAGATCGCGGGCGGCGTGTCGCTGTCGGTGGACCTCGCGGCGGAGCTCGTCGGCTACCGCGCCAAGCGGCACACGGGCCTGATCGACCTCGACGGGGTCGGCCGCTACGACCCGCTCGACTTCTGGGACGCGCTGGTGCCGCGCGGCCGCAGGGAGCTCGTGCTGGACCCCGGCGAGTTCTACATCCTGGCCTCCAAGGAGGCCGTGCGCGTGCCCGGCGACCACGCGGCCGAGATGACGCCCTTCGACGCGCAGGTGGGCGAGTTCCGCGTCCACTACGCGGGCTTCTTCGACCCCGGCTTCGGGGCCGCGGAAGCGGGCGGCGCGGGCGCCCGCGCGGTGCTGGAGGTGCGCTCGCGCGACGTGCCCTTCGTGCTGGACGACGGCCAGACCGTGGGCCGGCTCGTCTACGAGCGGATGAGCGAGCGCCCCAGGACGCTCTACGGCGCGGGGGCGGGCTCGAACTACCAGGCGCAGGGCCTGAAGCTGTCCAAGCACTTCCGCGCGCCGTGACCGGTCACCCGGCCCGTCCCGGCGCCAGCAGACGGTCGGCCGCGGCCTCGATCTCCGCCCGCCACGCGAGCCGCGCGAGCCAGTCCGGGGGGATCGCGGAGGCCCCGTAGCGCGCGCCCGCGAGCTGACCCGCGACCGCGCCGACCGTGTCGGCGTCCTCGCCCAGGTTCACGGCGAGCACCAGCGCGTCGCGGAAAGTGTGCGTGCGGTCCACGGCCCAGAGCGCGGCCTCCAGCGTGTGGATCACGTAGCCCGAGGAGCGGATCGCGTCGCGCGGCCTGCCCCGCCACGCGCCGGCCGCGATCTCGCGAATCGCCGGGTCGCCGTCCCAGGCCCGCGGGCGCAGGGCGTCTCCCCCGCCGCGGATCAGCGCCGCCAGCACCCGCGCCGCGAAGGCGCAGGCCTCCACGGCCTGGGGGGCGCCGTGGGTGGTGCGGCTCTGCGCCCGCGCGAGCCGGTCGGCCGCCTCGTCGTCTCCCGCGTGCAGGATCGCGGCGGGCGCGAGCCGCATCAGCGAGCCGTTGCCGGCCGTGTCGGGGGCCGTGGCCCCGGCGTCCGGGTCGCCCGTGCGCCCGAACCGGAGCAGGGCCTCGCGCGTCGTGACGCCGATGTCGAAGCAGGTGCCCGTGCAGCTGTAGCGTCCCTCCACTCACCACGCCGTGAAGCGGTTCATCAGGTCGCGCGCGTCGAAGCCCGGGTGGACGCGCAGGCTGTCGGCGAGCGCCAGCGCCATGGCGGTGTCGTCGGTCCACTGGCCGGGCGCGAGCGCGAAGGGGCCGCCGCCCGTGACGTCGTCGTGGTGGGGCAGGCTGTCGCGCGCCGCGAACTCCAGCGTGGTGCCGAGCGCGTCCCCACCGCCAGGCCGAGCAGGGCGCCGCGGGCGCGGTCGGCCGCAGCCCTCATTCGGCGAGCAGCCCCGCCACGAAGGCCGACACGCCGGCCTCAGCCCGGGCGCGCTTCAGCCGCTCCGCGGCCAGGATCGCGAGCACGTCCGTGAAGGTGCGCTGGAGGTCGTCGTTGACCAGCACGTAGTCGTAGGCCGTCCAGCGGGAGATCTCGTTGCGGGCGGCGTGGAGGCGGCGGGCGATCACCTCGGCGCCGTCCTCGGCGCGCCGCTCCAGCCGCGCGCGCAGCTCGCGCATGGAGGGCGGCAGGATGAAGATCGTCACCACGTCGCCGGGCGCCTTGGAGCGCACCTGCTGGGTGCCCTGGTAGTCGATGTCGAACAGCATGTCGCGGCCGCCCGACACCACGGCCTCGACCGGCCCGCGCGGCGTGCCGTAGTGGTGGCCGTGGACCTCCGCCCATTCGAGCAGCTCGTCGCGGTCGCGCATGGCCTCGAAGCGGTCGGGCGCGATGAAGTGGTAGTGGATGCCGTCGGCCTCGGAGGAGCGCCGCGCCCGCGTCGTGACCGACACCGAGAGCGTCAGGTCGCAGTCTTTCTTCTGGAGCAGCAGGCGCGTCAGCGTGGTCTTGCCCGCCCCCGAGGGCGAGGACAGGATCAGCATCAGGCCCCGCCGCTTCAGCGGTCCGGAATGAAGGTCGCCGGCCGGCATCGTGCTCTATTCCAGGTTCTGGGTCTGCTCGCGAACCTGCTCGATCACGACCCTGAGGTCGAGCCCGATCGCGGTCAGGCCGGCGTCGTTCGACTTGGCGCAGAGCGTGTTGGCCTCGCGGCCGAGCTCCTGGGCCAGAAAGTCCAGCCTGCGGCCGACCGCGCCGCCGCCCGCGAGCAGGGCGCGCGCGGCCCCCACGTGGACCGCCAGGCGGTCGAGCTCCTCCCGCACGTCGGCGCGGGCGGCGAGCAGCAGCGCCTCCTGGTGCAGCCGGTCGGGATCGAGCCCGCCGCCGCCCTCGGTCAGGGCCGCGACGCTGCGGGCGAGCCGCTCGCGCACAGCGGCGGG
>CAXTDZ010000069.1:0-20958 GCA_964243035.1 uncultured Lichenihabitans sp. | reverse complement strand
ATGGGCGACATCGTCTCGCTCGTCGAGAAGGCGGCCGAGACCATCGACGCCGAGCAGGCGATGCGCGTCGCCGAGAAGATGCGCAAGGGCCGCTTCGACCTCGACGACCTGAGCAGCCAGCTCGCCCAGGTGGAGAAGCTGGGCGGCATGGGCGGCATCATGGGGATGCTGCCCGGCATGGGGAAGATGAAGGAGCAGATGGCCGCGGCCGGCGTCGACGAGAAGATGATCCGCCGCCAGCGCGCCATCATCTCCTCCATGACGGGCCCCGAGCGGCGCAACCCCGACATCCTGAAGGCCTCGCGCAAGAAGCGGGTCGCGGCGGGCTCGGGCACCCGGGTCGAGGAGGTCAACCGGCTGCTCAAGCAGCACCGGCAGATGGCCGACATGATGAAGCAGCTCGGCGGCGCGGGGGGCAAGCGCGGCGCGCTGGGCAACATGGCGCGCGCCTTCGGGATGGGCGGCAACCCGCTGGCCGGCATGGCACCGCCCTCCCCCGAGCAGATGGCGCAGCTGGAGGCCATGCAGAAGCAGCTGGGCGGAGGCGGCGGCCTGCCGCCGATGCCGCCGGGCCTTGGTTCCGGCAAGGGCGGCGGGCTGCCGGGCCTGGGCGGCCCGCGCCTGCCGGGCCTCGGCGGCGGCGGCTTCAACCCGTTCGGGGCCAAGAAGAAGTAGCGGCCGACCGGCCGCGCGACGATCCACAACAAAGGACCTGTATCCATGTCTCTGAAGATCCGCCTGTCCCGCTGGGGCGCCAAGAAGCGTCCCGTTTACCGCGTCGTGGTGGCCGACTCGCGCTCGCCGCGCGACGGCCGCTTCATCGAGAACCTCGGCACCTTCGATCCCCTGAAGGCCAAGGACGACGCGACCCGGCTGACGCTCGACGGCGACAAGGCCAAGGACTGGATCGCCAAGGGCGCCCAGCCCACCGACCGCGTGCTGCGGCTGCTCGCCTCAGTGGGCGTGGGCGAGGCGCCCACCCGCAACAACCCCGAGAAGGCCAAGCCCAAGAAGAAGGCGCAGGAGCGCGCCGCCGAGGCCGAGAAGCGCGCCGCGGCGGCCTGAGGGCGCCGATCGTTCGGGAGGTGCGGCGGGCGGCCTCGCTCACCGCACCGGCTTGGGGCGCGACCGCCGACGCGCGGTCCTGCTCCCGTGTCGGGCGGGTGCCTCGGCCCGTCACGCGGCCGCCTCGGTGACGAGGTCGGCTTCCGCGGTCAGGTCGTCCGTTTCCGCGTCGTCCGCCGGCTCGACGCTGTCGCGGTGAGCGGTCTTGCCCATCGCGGCCTCGATCAGGGCCAGCAGGCGCGCCTGCCTGTCGGCCATGAAGCCGTCGAAGTCGTCGTCCCGCAGCAGGGCCGGGGCGAGGGCGTGCGAGGCGAGTTGGGCGTCGAGCACCGCGGGCGCGATGGGCGGGGCGGAGCTGCTGCCCGTCTGCAGCTTGCCGAGGTAGGTTGAGGGCGCGTCACCGCCGATGATCTTGTTGGTGAGGGCCGCGAGCGGGGTCTTGTTGAGGACCGCGTCGAAGCGCTCGGCCCTGAGGCCCCGCTTCAGGCACCACGAGCGCGGGAAGATGTGGTGGACGTCCACCGCCTCGTCGAAGAAGACCGCGTCCCCGAACTTCTGGCCCGAGCGCCAATCCAGGGCGCCCTCGCGCATCAGCAGCGCGTTCATGCCTTTGTAGGCGGCCGACAGCCGCGTGCGCATGGTCTTGAGCCGCTCCGCCCGGAAGGTCGCCTCCTTGACCGTGGAGGGCGTCTCGCCGCCGTTCAGCCAGGCGGGCACCTCCAGGAAGTCGCGGGCGATGCGGCTCTCGGTGGCGGACCCGTAGAGTTCGCCGAAGACGCCGCACCAGTACCACTGGGTGAGCTTGGCCGCGTGGCCGACGTGCGTCAGGACGTGGGGGCCGTCGGCGAGGATCGCGGCGAGCGGCACGATCTGCGACTGGTAGGGCAGATCGATGACGCGGAAGATGCGGAGCGTGTGGAGGAACTGCGCGGCCCGGATGAAGCCCTGCTCGACCCGGTCCTGGTACAGCTTGTAGGCGTCGAGCGGCAGGTCGAGCAGCGCCGCGCGCGTCGCCAGCACGGGTGGCGGCTCCCTGCCGGGCGGGGCGTCGCGCCGCTTCTGGCGCGTGTGGAACAGCGACACGGCCTGGAGGAAGTCGGTGTTGGCGACGTTGGCCAGGATGCCTTCCTCCTGCCCGCCGTGATGCAGGGCGACCTTGAACCGGTGGTGGCGCCCCTTGTCGGCCCCCTTGCCGTACCAGTCCTTGCGCAGCTCGTAGCCGCCGGCCGCGTACATCGCGGTGACGAGCTCGAAGGCGTCGAGGACCTTGCCGCCGGTGTTGACCTTCTCGAAGACGGTGCAGACGGCCTCCTTCGGGGTCGCGGCGGCGAGGGTGATCACCGGCACCTGGTACTGCTCGAAGTTCTGGACGATCTCGGCGTAGAACGTCTGCACCTTGGCCGAGACGTCGGGGAAGTCCGGTCGGCCCGTCATGCGCGTGATGAAGCCCATGAACCAGTGGCCCCATTGGAAGAGCTTGGCGACCGGGAACATCAGCTCCTCGTACTCGCGCTCGGGGGTTGACAGGTCGAGGTCGACCCTCTGGTCGAAGTTGGACCGGACGACCCGGTCCTCGGGAACCGCGACGATCGCCTGCTCGCGATCCACCGCCGGGTCGAGGCACTTGCGGATGTCGAGGTAGAACCAGCGCTTCGCCCGCTTGTTCTTGGCCGTCCTGGTTTCCACGACCTTGCCGCGCAGGGCCACCTGGTACATGGACGTCATGCGCTGCTGGCCGTCGAGCAGGAGCGCCTGGGCCGCTTCCGGCTGAACGGTTTCCGGCGCGCCCTCGACCCGCCGCGGCTTGAAGGCGATCGCGCCGCCGGTCTGGAGGGTCATCAGCGCGCCGATCGGGAAGGCGCGCGAGATCGAGGCGATCAGCCCCTTGATGCGATCCTCGTCCCACACCCAGCTGCGCTGGAAGTCGGGCAGCTGGAGGTGGCCGTTGTGGCAGTGGCCCAGCAGCTCGTGCAGTGAAACGGGGTTGGTGTGGAACGTCGATCCGGGCATGTCGGGCACCCTGCGAAGCCGCCTCGGGATGGGTCGAGGCGGCCGACACGTTTTACTCGCGCACAGGTTGCAAGAAAATCGGATCCTTGGGCAAGGGCCGGGGTCGAAACCGCGCAGCCCGGCCGGGAGCGGCGCCGAACCCGGAGGGTGCGACGACCGGTCCGACCCCGCGAGGGTCGTCGACGTCGCTCGACACGGGCCTCCGTGGCCGCCATGCTGCCCCCGATTGCCCCTCGCAGGGGTGTCTCCGGGTGGACGTCATAACCATGCCTTTTCGCCTGCTGATCGCGCCGAACCGACGCCGTCCGGAATGGCGCGGCACGATGGCGCTGCTGACGGTCGCGGCGCTCGGTTCGATCCCCGCCGCTCCCGCGCAGGCCGCCCAGCCCGACCTCGCGGCGCTGGTCGCGGGGCCGCAGCGCTCGACCGCCAACGTGGCGCGCGACCGCTACCGGCACCCGCTGGAGGACCTGCGCTTCCTCGGCGTCAAGCCGACCGACACGGTGGTGGAGATCCTGCCCGGCGGCGTGGGCTACTGGACCGAGATCCTCGCGCCCTTCCTGAAGGCGGGTGGCCGCTACGTCGCGGCCGTCAGCGCCGCGGGCACGGACGAGGCCAAGCGCGAGGCCTCGGGCATGGCGGCCAGGATCGCGGCCGACCCCGCCGATTTCGCCGGGATCGAGACGAGCCGCTTCGACCCGGGCCGCGCCGACGTGGCGCCGCCGGGCAGCGCCGACGCGGTGCTGACCTTCCGCAACATCCACAACTGGATGGCGGACGGCACCGCGGACGCGGCCTTTGCGAGCTTCTACCGGGCGCTGAAGCCCGGCGGCGTCCTGGGCGTCGAGGAGCACCGGGGCAGGCCCGACCAGCCGCAGGACCCCCTGGCCAAGAGCGGCTACGTGCGCCAGGACTACGCCGTGGCGCTGGCCGAGAAGGCCGGCTTCACCCTCGCGGCCACCTCCGAGCTCAACGCCAACCCGCTGGACACCAAGGATTACCCCGCGGGCGTGTGGACCCTGCCGCCCACCTACCGCCTCAAGGACCAGGACCGCGCCAAATACGCGGCCATCGGCGAGAGCGACCGCTTCCTGCTCAAATTCGTCAAGCCCGCCGGGCCGTGAGCCCCGGGGCCGGCCTGTGGAGAACGCGGCACACCGTCCCGCGATGCGGCATGAAGCCCCTTGCGTCCCGGTTTGTGCGGCGTATCATCTGACCATCGTCAACGTAGCGAAAGGAGGTGATCCAGTGTCTCATTGTTTCATGCTTGGACATCGGATCTTGGCCGTGACCGTTTCGACGAAGGTCGAGGCGGCCTAGACGCTCACGTTCGACATCCAGGACGAACAATGGAAGGGGCTGCCGTCAGGCAGCCCCTTTGATTTTCAGGCTCATTGCGGGGCGCTCCGCCAAGTGGTCGCCCCGGGTTTTGCCAGCGCCGCCCGGCCTCGCTAAACAGCCCGCTCGCGGCCCCGCGGCCGCCCGAGGCCCGCGAGCCGCATGACCGACAAGAGCCCCGACGCGCTGCTGGCCGACCTGCGGGTCGACATCGACCGGATCGACGCCGCCATGCACGCGCTGCTGATGGAGCGCGGCACCGTGATCGACCGGCTGATCGCCATCAAGGCGCGGCAGGGCGGCGGTTCGGCGTTCCGGCCGGACCGCGAGGCCGCCATGATGCGCCGCCTCGCCGAGCGCCACCGCGGCGCCCTGCCCTTCGACACGGCCGAGGGCATCTGGCGCGTCATCATCTCCACCTTCACCTTCGTGCAGGCCCGCTACCGGGTCCACGCGGACGCGGGCGCGGCCCCCGAGGCGGTGCGCGACAGCGCGCGGTTCCATTTCGGCTTCACCGTGCCCCTGGTCGCGCACGGGGGCGCGGCAGCCGTGGTGCGCGCGGTGGCGGACGCCGAGGGCGACCTCGGCCTCATTCCGGTGGACGCGGCAGCGTCGGAGGCGCCCTGGCTGCCCCACCTCGGCGGGGCGGACGCGCCCAAGATCATCGCGCGCCTGCCCTTCGTGGAGCGCGCCGCCCATCCCGCCGGCCTGCCGGTGTTCGTGATCGCCCGCCCGGGCGCCGCGACGCCGGTGCGCGACGTGGTGCTCTACGCCGTGTCGGCCGAGCCCGACCGCCCGGGCCGGGAGCGTTCGGCCCCGCGCGGCCTGCCGGGCCTCGACGCCCTCGGCGCGACGGTCGCGGGGCGGGAGGGCGGCGAGGTGCGGCTCGTCTCGGTTCCCGGCACCGCGGCCGACCGGTTCAGGGAAGCGGTCGCGGCGCACGACCCGGACCTCGCCCTCCGCGAGGTGGGCAGCCACGCGGCTCGTTTCTCGCTATAGCTGCCCTCGCGCCGCCCTTAACCTCCGGTCGAAACCCATGTCCGCCGTCGCCGCCCGCCCCCGCCCGCTGCCCACCATCGAGACCATCGACCTCTACGTCCCCGGCAGGAGCAAGGGGACCGGCGGGGGCAAGACCTACAAGCTGTCCGCCAACGAGACCCCGCTCGGGCCCTCGCCCGCCGCCGTGGAGGCCTACAAGCGCGGCGTGGACCGGCTGCAGGACTACCCCGACGGCGCCTCCACCGGGCTGCGGGAGGCGATCGCGGCCCGGTTCGGGCTCGACCCCGCCCGCATCGTCTGCGGCTGCGGCTCGGACGACGTCCTGCACCTGCTGGCCCAGGCCTACGTGGGGCCGGGCGACGAGGCGGTGATCTCGCGGCACGGCTTCCTGGTCAACAGGATCGCGGTGCTCGCGGCCGGCGGCACGCCCGTCGTGGCCGACGAGCGGGACCTGACCGTCGACGTCGACGCCCTGCTCGCCAAGGTCACGCCGCGCACCAAGGCGGTGTTCCTGGCCAACCCCAACAACCCTACCGGCACCTACGTGCCCTTCGAGGAGATCAAGCGCCTCCACGCCGGCCTGCCGCCGCACGTGCTGCTGGTGCTGGACGCGGCCTATGCCGAATACGTCCGGCGCAACGACTATTCCTCGGGGCTGGAACTCGTGTCGCAGCACGACAACGTCGTGATGACGCGCACCTTCTCCAAGATCTACGGGCTCGCGAGCCTCCGGCTCGGCTGGTGCTACGCGCCCCGTCCCGTGTGCGACTCGCTGAACCGCATCCGCGGGCCCTTCAACACCAGCGGCCCGGGGATCGACGCCGGCGTCGAGGCGATCCGCGACACGGCCCACGTCGACCGTGCCGTGGCCCACAACACCCGCTGGCTCGACTGGCTCACCGCCGAGGTGCAGGCTCTGGGCCTGCGCGTGACGCCCAGCGTCGGCAACTTCCTGCTGATCGGCTTCCCCGACGCGCCGGGCCGGACGGCCGCGGAGGCCGACGCGTTCCTCCTCGCGCGCGGGCTCGTGCTACGGCAGGTCACGGCCTACGGCCTGCCCGACCACCTGCGCATGACGGTGGGGTCCGAGGAGGCCAACCGGCTGGCCGTCGAGGCGCTGCGGGCGTTCATGGCCGCGGCCCATGGCTGAGGCGGTGTTCCGCCGGGTCGCGGTGATCGGCCTGGGGCTGATCGGCTCGTCGGTGGCGCGCGCGGCCCGGCACTACGGGGTCGCCGAGCGCGTCGTGGCGGCCGACCGGGACGAGGCCGTGCGGGCCCGCGTGGGCGCGCTCGGCATCGCGGACGCCGTGACGGGCGACCTCGCGGCGGCGGTCGCGGGCGCCGACCTCGTGGTGCTCTGCGTGCCGGTGGGCGCGATGGCGGGGGTCGCCGAGGCGGTCGGCCCGCACCTCGCGCCCGGCGCGGTGGTGAGCGACGTGGGCTCGGTCAAGGGCGCGGTGGTCGAGGCCGTGGAGCCGCACCTCCCCGAAGGGCGCTGGCTCGTGCCCGCCCACCCGGTCGCGGGCACGGAGTATTCGGGCCCCGACGCGGGCTTCGCGACGCTGTTCGAGAACCGCTGGTGCATCCTGACCCCCTGCGGGCGCTCCGGCGGGGACGCGGTCGGGCGCGTGGGTGCCTTCTGGCGCGCCTTCGGGGCCAACGTGGAGGAGATGACGGCCGCCCACCACGACCTCGTGCTCGCCATCACCAGCCACGTGCCGCACCTGATCGCCTACACGATCGTGGGCACCGCGGCCCACCTCGAAGCCGTGTCGGAAGGCGAGGTGATGAAGTTCTCGGCCGGCGGCTTCCGCGACTTCACCCGCATCGCGTCCTCGGACCCCACGATGTGGCGCGACGTGTTCCTGAACAACCGCGACGCCGCGCTGGAGATGCTGGGCCGCTTCACCGAGGACCTGTCGGCCCTCCAGCGCATGGTGCGCTGGGGCGACGGCGACGGGATGTTCGACCTGTTCACCCGCACGCGGGCCATCCGGCGCGGGATCATCGCGCAGGGGCAGGAAACGGGCGCGGTGGACTTCGGGCGGCGGGGCCCGGGGACGGATGGCTAGGCCGCCCGGCCGACCGGGAAGCAAGGCGGCGGCCGGAGCGCCGGCCTCGCGGGCGGGCTCGCTGCCGCTGGTGGGCGGCGTGCTGGCCCTGGACTTCTGCAACACCGCCTCGGGCCGCGGCACGGACAAGCTCGTCGAGCACCTGACCGCGCCGGAGCACCTGATCGCCTGGGGCCGGCACGCCGGCGTGCTCGACCCCGGCGGCGAGGCCTGCCTGCGCGGGCGCTGCGCCGACCCCGGCTTCGGCCGGGCCCTGCTGCGGCGCGCCGTGGCGCTGCGGGACGCGATCTACGGGGTCGACGCCGCCCTGGCCGCGCGGCGGGCGCCCGACCAGGCCGACCTCGACGCCGTCGCGGCCGCGCACGCCGCGTATCTCACGGCAGGGCGGCTCACCACGGCGGGCGGCGCGTTCGGCTGGACGTGGCGGGCCGAGGACGCGCCCGAGGCGGCCCTGCTCGGCCCCGTCGCGAGTTCCGCCATGGCGCTCCTCACCCAGGCCGACCACGCGCGCCTGAAACAGTGCGGCGGCCACAACTGCGGCTGGCTGTTCCTCGACACCACCAAAAGCAGCAACCGCCGCTGGTGCGAGATGGAGGTGTGCGGCAACCGCGCCAAGCAGAGGCGCCGCCGCGCCGCCGGGGAGCCCTGATCAGGACTGCCAGAAGTTCACGTCGAGGTCGTAGTGCCGGACGAGCGGCTCGTGGTCGATCAGGAACTCCTTGTCGCGCGGCAGGTCGTGGACCCTGGTGTAGTCCGCGCCCGCGTAGCCCTTGATGGCCTCGATCGAGTCCCAGAACGACACAACGGTGAAGTCGCCCGCCTCGGCGGTCTTGGCCACCATCATCTGCACGCCGCGGTTGCCGGGCAGGCTGGCGATCTTCTTCACGCCCACGTCGAACAGGTAGTCCCGGTATTCGTCCGCCCGGTCGAGCGGCGTGCGGCCGTGCCAGACCCGCGCGACCATCGGGTGCTCCGCCAGACCCGGCGCCCCGGCGGCCCACGCGCCCGTGGCGCAGCCGGACGCCGCCGCCCCGGCCACCAAACCCATCAACCCGCGACGCGTCCGATCCATCGTGCCCTCCCTGGCAGATCGAAGCGTACAATAACTTTCAAAATTTGTTTCGCCAGTTATTTTTGCGTCATCTGACGACGAGCACCGATCCGGTCCCAGCCTTCCCTGGCACTCCGCCTTCGCGCGACCGAAGCCGCGCCTCCCCTCCCTCGCGGCCATGATCATCCCCATATCCGGGGGCGGGCGATCTCGCCCGGTTCGAGTTGACCGATGACCCATTCCCTTTCACGGCACCGCAGAGCCGCCGCGGCGTTCCTGGCGGCGGGGCTCGCCGCCGCGGTCGCGGCAGGTCCCGCCGAGGCGCGCGCGGGCGGCGGCTTCAGCTTCGGGTCGCGCGGGAGCCGCACCTGGAGCGCCCCTGCGCCCACCGGCACGTGGCGCGGCGGCACCTCGCCGTTCCAGTATTCCGAGCAGCAGCGGCCGGGGGCGAGCCCGTTCGGGACCGCGTCGCAGCCGCGCCGGTTCGGGTTCGGCTCGGGGCTGGCGGCGGGCCTGCTCGGCGCGGGGCTGTTCGGCCTGCTGTCGGGCAACGGCTTCTTCGGCGGCGTGGGCGGGGTCGAGTCGCTGTTCGGCCTGCTCGTGCAGCTCGCGCTGCTGGGCGGGCTGGCGGCCCTGCTGCTCGGCGCCTTCCGGAACCGCTACGCGGGCCCCGCGGGCGGGATGGGCTTCGCGGGGCCGAGGCCCGGCTATGGGCCGCGCCCCGGCCCCGCGGGCGGCGTCCCGATCACGCTGTCGCCCGGCGACTTCGACGTGTTCGAGCGGCTGCTCGGCGACGTGCAGCTCGCCTACAGCCGCGAGGACCTCCCCGCGCTGTCGCGCCTGGCGACGCCCGAGGTCGCGCGCTATTTCGCGTCCGACCTGGAGGACAACCGGCGCCGCGGCGTCCGCAACGCGATCACCGACGTGCGCCTGCTCGGGGGCGACCTGTCGGAAGCGTGGCGGGACGGCGCCACCGCGTTCGCCACCGTGGCGATGCGCTTCGCGGGCCGCGACGTGATGCTGGACCGGGCCACGGGCCGGGTCGTGGCGGGCGACCCGGAACACCCGGTGGAGGCCACCGAGATCTGGACGTTCCGGCGCGACGGCGGCGGTCCCTGGCGGCTGTCGGGCGTGCAGCAGACGCGCTGAGGGGATCGCGCGCTAGCGCAGGACGGTCGCCTTCACCCACCAGCCGGGGTGGTCGCGGCGGATCGCCCGCGCGGCCCGGGCCGCCGCCCGGCAGTCCGAGAACAGCGCGAAGCAGGTGGTGCCCGACCCCGACATGCGCGCGAGCCGGCAGCCGCGCGCGGCCCCCAGCACGGCCAGCACGTGCGGGATGACGGGGGCGAGCACGCCCGCCGCGTCCTCCATGTCGTTGCGGGTGCGGCGCAGCAGGCCGAACAGGGCGTCGCCACCCGCGGCCGCGGGGCCGTCCGGGGCCGGATGGGCCGCGGGCGCGTGGTCCTCCCCGGGCGCGAGGCCCATGCGGCCGAACACCGCCCGGGTTTCCAGGCCCACGCCGGGGTTCACCAGCAGGGCCGGGACGGGCGGAAGCCCGAGCGCTGCGCCGAGCCGTTCGCCCACGCCGCGCATCATGCGCGCGCGCGGGTCGAGGCAGACCGGCACGTCGGCCCCGGTGGCCCGGGCCGCCTCGTGCAGCCGCGGGTCGTCTGCCGGCAGATCGTTGAAGCGGGCGAGCAGCCGCAGCGCCGCGGCCGCGTCCGACGAGCCGCCCCCGATGCCCGCCGCCACCGGCAGCCGCTTGGTGAGGTGGAAGGCCCCGACCCGCACCCCCCCCACCCGCTCGCGCAGGGCGCGGGCCGCGCGCAGCACGAGGTTGTCCGAAGGCTCCCCGGCCGCGGACGCGGTCGGCCCCGTGCAGTGGAGCGCGAGGTCGGGCCCCGGCCGCAGGGTGAGCAGGTCGCCCGTGCCCGTGAAGGCCACCAGGCTTTCCAGCTCGTGGTAGCCGTCGGGGCGTCGCCGCAGCACGTGAAGCGACAGGTTGATCTTCGCGGGCGCGCGCGCGGTGAGCAGCATGGGCCGAGGTCTTGGCGCGAGCGCACGGCCGCGGTCAAGCCTGCTCGGGGCGGCTCGGCGCGGTGTTCAGGACGTCGGGGCTCTGCCGCTCCAGCTCCTCGCGGTAGCGGCGGAGCGCGTGGGCCTCGGTGAGCAGGCCCACGACGCGGCGGGTCGCGCGGCCGTCCACCACGACGAGCGCGTCGGCCTCGCACCGGGCGAGCACCTGGAGCGCCTCGCGCACGGGCATCCAGGGGAACAGGAGGTCGTCGGCGTGGCGCAGGAGGTCTGCGAGACGCCGGGCCTCCTCGCCCGCGGTGTACAGGTCGTCGAACAGCGCCAGCCCCACGTAGCGGCCGTCGGGGTCGAGCGCCGCGAGCTGCTTGCCGGTGCCGAGCGGGAAGCGCGACCGGACGTCCGCCACCGTGGCCTCGGCCTCCACCGTCTTCACGTCCGTCCGCATCACCTTGCGCACGGACAGGTCGTGCAGCCAGCCCACGTCCTGCGGCCCGCGGATCGCCTCCCCGCGCAGGTGGAAGCGCCACGTCGCGAAGGAATAGCCGAACAGCTCGCGCACGATGGCCGAGGCGATGACCGAGGCCACCAGCGCCGCGAAGGTCACGGAGAAGTTCCCCGTGGTTTCCAGCGCCAGCGCCGTCATGGTCACGGGCGCGCCGATGACGCCCGTCCCGAAGGCCGCCATGCCGGTCAGCGCCGCGAGGTCCGGGTCGAGCTGGAGGTCGGGGGAGAGCAGCCAGCCCGCGTCGTGGTAGAGCCGCCCCACCAGCGAGCCCAGGAGCAGCGACGCGTAGAACAGCCCGCCGCGGAAGCCCGCGCCCAGCGACACCGCGGACGCCGTTCCCTTGAACAGGATCAGGGCCAGGATGGCGCCGGGCGTGACGGAGGCCACCAGGTCGCGTTGCAGCGCCCCGTGGCCGGCGCCCAGCACCTGCGGCGTGAGGAGGCCCAGGGCGCCCACCGCGGCCCCGCCCGCGAGGGGGCGCAGCCAGCCCGGCAGGCGGAGGAGCCGGAACAGCGCGTCGAAGCCCGACACGGCCAGCATCAGGGTGATGCCGAGCAACGCGCACAGGACCGCGATCGCGGAAACGTGGGCGAGGTCGTGCGCGCCCACCACGCCGAGGGTGTTGGGCTCGATCAGGAACTCGGGGCCCGCCATGCCGCGCACCACGAGGTTGGCGACCAGCGCGCTGCCCGCGACCGGGGCCAGCGCCGCAACCGTGTAGGTGCCCAGCACCACCTCGAAGCCGTAGAAGGCGCCCGCGAGCGGGGCCGCGAAGGCGGCCGAGATGGCGCCCGCGGCCCCGCAGGCGACCAGCAGCCGCAGGTCGGCGCGGCGGGCCGACAGGGTCAGCCCGAGCCGCGAGGCCGCCGCGGCGCAGATCTGCGCGTAGCCCGCTTCCAGGCCCACGGACGCCCCGAAGCCGCAGGACGCCATGGTTTGCGCGGTCACGATCAGGCTGCCCGTGAGCGACAGGCGCCCGCCGTAGAGCGCGTTGGCCTCGATCGCGTCGGCGAGCCGCCCGCCCATGCGCCGGGCCCCGCGCGCGAAGGCCGCCAGCACGAGGCCGCCGACCGTGGGCACCAGCAGCACGCGCCAGGGCGCAAGCCCCGAGGCGGCGCTGAGGCGCGCGTCCGCGGGCAGGCCGAACAGGACCACGTGCATGGCCTGCACGCCGGAGCCGACGCCGAGCACGAGGACGCCGCTCAGCGCCCCGATGACGAGGCTCACCAGCGTCAGCCCCGTTTCGCGCGACCGCACGAAGCCGCGCAGCGCGGCCGGCAGCCGCCCCGCCCCGCCCGGCACGCCGCCGCGGCCGACGCTCGGCTGGGCGGTGGGCTGGGACGAGGCGTCGGAGGTGGACACGGCGCGGGTTCCGTGCGGGGGGCCGGCGCAGGAGTTCCAGGATTGCGGCACCGGTGTCAACGGCGGCCCGCGAACCGTCGGGAGCGTGATGAACCCGGGCGCGGCGGGTGAGGCGTTGTAGGGTTGGGGATCCCACCGGACTTCGCCGACCCATGACGCACGCCCACCACCACGATCACCCGCGCGGCCACGCGCCCCGGACCTGGGGCCGGGCCTTCGCGGTCGGCGTGGCGCTGAACGCCGCCTTCGTCGCGCTGGAGGTGGCCTGCGGCCTGTCCGGCAACTCGGTCGCGCTGCTGGCGGACGCCGGCCACAACCTGTCCGACGCGCTGGGCCTGGGCGTCGCCTGGGCGGCGGTCGTCCTGGGCAGGCGGAAGCCTTCCGGCCGCTTCACCTACGGGTGGGGGAGCACCTCGATCCTCGCGGCGCTGTTCAACGCCGTGTTCCTGCTGGTCGTGACGGGCGGCCTGACGTGGGACGCGGTGGAGCGCTTGGTCACGCCGGTGCCGGTCGCGGGCAGGACCGTGATGGCGATCGCGGCCTGCGGCATCGCGGTGAACGGGTTTTGCGCGTGGCTCTTCTCGGCCGAGGGCGGCGACCTGAACGTGCGCGGCGCCTTCCTGCACATGGCCGCCGACGCGCTGGTGTCGCTGGGGGTGGTCGGGGGCGGGCTCGTGGTCCTGCTCACGGGCTGGCGCTGGGTCGACCCGGCCGTGACGCTCGCGGTCAACGCCGTGATCGTGTGGGGGACGTGGACCCTGCTCACCGGGGCGCTGTGCATGTCGATGAACGCGGCGCCCCGGACCGTCGACCTCGCGGCGGTGCGGGCCTTTCTGACCGGCCTGCCGGAGGTCACGGGCGTGCACGACCTGCACGTGTGGTCGCTCAGCACCACCGAAACGGCGCTGACCTGCCACCTGGTGATGCCCGCGGGACAGCCCGGCGACGCGTTCATCGAGGACGCGGCCCGCGAACTGCGCCGGCGGTTCGGCATCGGCCACGCCACGCTGCAGGCCGAACGGGCGCCCTCGCCCGCGCACCTAGCCGCGGTGCATCATTGCTGAGGGCAGGCCGACGCGGGCCAAGTCCCGCGCCGTCATCAGATTTTTACAGTTGCGAGGAAATCCAGGGTTGCGACGACCGATGCCTTGCGGCCCCGCCCGCGATGTGGCGATGATCCCGCATCGCCCTCCAAACCGGGACCGACGGTCCTGAAGCCGATCAGGTGACGACGGTGAGCCACGCCCCCACGCCTTCCAACCCCACCCTCGCGCGGCTCGGACGCGGGGTCCGGCCAACCGCGGGCCGGAGGCTGCGCGCGGGGATCGCGGGGCTCGCGGCCGCGCTGGCCTGGGCTAGCGCGGCGGGTGCGGGCGAGTTGCGGCCGTTCCAGTACCACTCGGCGGCGCTCGGGGCCGACCAGGACGCGCTCGTCTACGTCCCGTCCGACAGACCGCCCGCCGGGGGCTGGTCGGTGCTCTACCTCCTGCACGGGTTGCACGGCAAACCGGTCGATTTCGCGGACTCGGGCGACATCCGCGCGACGCTCGACCGCATGATCGACGACGGGAAGATCGAGCCGATGCTGGTGGTGATGCCGAGCGCCGGCAACTCCTGGTACGTCGACTCGGCCGCGGTGGGCGGCCCCGGCAACTACCAGCAGGCGATCGGCCACGACCTCCAGGCCGCGGTCGAGGCCGCGTTCCCGGTGGCGAGGGACAAGCTCCACCGGGCCATCGCGGGCATCTCCATGGGCGGCTTCGGCGCGCTCAGGCTGGCGCTGCTCGACCCCGACCGCTACATCGCGGTGGCGGCGATGTCGCCCGCCATCTGGCAGAACGCCGCGGCCGCGATGAAGTCGGAATATTTCCTCCGCACCGACCCCGCCACCGTCACGATCGGCGTGGACAAGCCCCCGGAGGGCAGCCATTTCGGCAGCGCGTTCGGCACCCCCTTCGACCCGAAGCGGTTCGACGACGCCAACGTCTTCACCCTGCTCCAGCACGACCTCGACACCAAGACCGCGCTGCCCGCCATGTTCCTGACGGTGGGCGACGACGACAGCCACCTGCTGTGGCGGGGCGCCATCGCGCTGTTCGAGACAATGCAGGCCGACCACCGGCCGGTCGAGTTCCGCGTCACCGACGGCGACCACAACTGGGCCGTGTGGAAACTGACCCTGGCCGACGCCATCACCTTCGTGGCGCGCAACCTGGGCAAGATCCCCGTCCGGTGAGCGCGGGGGGGATCCGGACCGCGCTCGCCGCGGCCCTGCTGGTCGTGGCCGGGGCGGGGCGGGCCGTGGTGGGCCCGTCGCGGACCGAGGAGCGTCTTGAGGCCCACGCGGTGATGGTGCTGAACAGCACGGGCCGGACCGCGGGCTACTGCTCGGGCGTGGTTACGGCGCCCGACGCGGTGCTGACCGCGGCCCACTGCGTGCCGCCGGGGGCCGGGCTGAAGGTCTTCTACCGGGACGCGGGCGGCGCGCCGGTGCTGCTCGACGTGGCGGCGGTCGAGCGTCACCCCGGCTACCGCGCCGACGCGATCCGCCGGCGCGAGCGGTCGGTGGACCTGGCGCTGCTCCGCCTGCCCGCCCCCCTGCCCGACCGGTTCACGCCCGCGACGCTCGGCGGCGCGGAGCCCCCGACCCGACCCGGCACGCGGTTCCTGGTCGCGGGCTACGGCCTCGGCGTGGAAGGCGCGCCCGCGAGCTCCGGCACCTTCCGGGCCGCGGTGCTGGCGGCCCGGCCGCCGCTCTCCGACCTGCTGCTGTGGGCCGCGGACCCGGACGGCGGCGGCGCGGGCGCCTGCACGGGCGACTCGGGCGGCCCCGTGTTCGCGGCCGACCGCGACACCGTGGTGGCCATCACCGTGTGGTCGGCCGGCGCAGGCAGGAGCCAGTGCGGCGCGCTGACCCAGGCCGTGTGGCTCCGGCCGCAGAAGGAGTGGATCGACGGCGTGCTCGCCCGGTGGGAGAAGCCGGCCGCGGCGCGCTAACCCCTGCGGCTCCGGCCCGCGGCGGCCATCGCCCGGCCGCGCGCCCGCGCCGGCACCTTTCGCGGCCAAGCCACGATGAAGCCGGGCAGGTGCTCGGCCGCGACCTCCGTTTCGAACGCCGACACCCTGTCGCGAACCGAGACGCCCGCCTCGGCCACGGTTTCGGGCCGTCCCGAGACGAGCGGGTGCCACCACGGCAGGTCGCGCCCCTCCGCGACGAGGCGGTAGCCGCAGGTGGGCGGCAGCCAGCCGATGCTCCTGACCGCCTCGGGGGTCAGCTTGATGCAGTCGGGAACGCGGGACTGCCGGTTGGCGTAGTCCGAGCACCGGCAGGTCTCGCCCGACAGCAGCGCGCAGCCCACGTCGGTGAAGTGGACCTCGCCCGTGTCCTCGTCCTCCAGCTTGACCAGGCAGCACCGCCCGCAGCCGTCGCACAGGCTTTCCCATTCGGCGTCCGTCAGGGCGTCGAGCGGCTTGCGCCAAAACGGCGCCTCGCTCATCGCGGCCTCGACCGCGGTCTGGCGACGGGTGACCCGAACTGCGACATGGTGGGCAGGCACGACCCTTGCGGCGGGGTTCCCCGCGTGTTCCAGCCCGGGACTTGCGCTTTGCAACGGCGAGCGTCAAGACGCGTTGGGGCTTTGAGGACACGCGTCGCCGGGTCACGGCGCGTGGGAGATCTGTCGCGTGGTGCAAAGCGTCCGAACGGGGCCCTGGGTCAAGCGGCTGTCGCGAGCCCTCCTGGCGTTCGACGCGTGGTTCGACTCGTCGCTGCACGGCGGCGGCGAAGGCCTTCGCGCGGCCTACCTCGACTTCGCGGGCTTCATGGACCGCTTCCACGTCGGCGGCTGGAGGCGCTGGGGCGTGGAGCTCCTGTGCGAGGGCCTGACGCTGGGCTTCGGCGGCGCGGTGCTCGCGCTCGCGCTCGCCCAGCCCGCCTTCCAGGACACGGCGGACGACTGGCTCAAGAAGCAGGACCTCGCCATCACCTTCCTGGACCGCAACGGGGTGGAGATCGGCCGGCGCGGCATCCTGCACAACGACGGCGTGCCGCTCGACCAGATGCCCGCCTACCTGATCCACGCCATCCTCGCCACCGAGGACCGGCGCTTCTTCGACCATTTCGGCATCGACATCATCGGCACGGGCCGGGCCCTCACCGTCAACGCGCGCTCGCAAGGGGTCGTGCAGGGCGGCTCCTCCATCACCCAGCAGCTCGCCAAGAACCTGTTCCTGTCAAACCAGCGGACCTTCGATCGCAAGATCAGCGAGGCCTTCCTGGCGCTGTGGCTCGAAGGCCACCTCACCAAGAAGGAGATCCTCCAGCTCTACCTCGACCGGGTCTACATGGGCGGGGGCACGTTCGGCATCGAGGCGGCCTCCGAGTTCTACTTCGGGAAATCCGTGCGCGACGTGACGCTGCCCGAGGCCGCCATGCTGGCGGGGCTGTTCAAGGCGCCCACGAAATACGCGCCCCACGTCAACCTGCCCGCCGCCCGCGGCCGCGCCAACGACGTGCTGAGCAACCTCGTCGACGCGGGCTACATGACCGAGGGCGAGGTCCGCAACGCCCGCGAGCACCCCGCGACGCCCGTCGACCGCCACCGCGACGACTCGCCCGACTGGTACCTCGACTACGCCTACGACGAGGTGCGCAAGCTCGTGGACACGGGCAAGCTCGGCGGCAACAACGTGCTGAACGTCCGCACCGCCATCGACGTGGGGCTCCAGGCCAAGGCCGAGGCCGCGATCGAGGACAACCTGCGCGAGCACGGGCCCGCCTTCCACGTCAAGCAGAGCGCCGCCGTGGTGGTGGACCTCGACGGCGCCGTCCGCGCCCTGGTGGGGGGGCGCGACTACGGCGCGAGTCAGTTCAACCGCGCCACGGAGGCGCTGCGGCAGCCCGGCTCCTCGTTCAAGCCCTTCGTCTACCTCACCGCGCTGATGACGGGCCGCTTCAAGCCCTCCACCCCCGTGGTGGACGGCCCCGTGTGCATCGGCAACTGGTGCCCGCACAACTTCGAGACCGAGTACGCCGGCACCGTGCCGCTCGTCATCGCGCTGGCCCGCTCGCTCAACACCGTGGCGGTCAAGCTGTCGATCGCGATCGGCAACGGCAACCCGCGCGCGGGCCGGGCCAAGATCGTGGACACCGCCCACAAGCTCGGCCTCACCACGCCGCTGCCCGACACGGTGTCGCTGCCCATCGGGGCGGACGTCGTGACCGTGATCGACATGGCGTCGGCCTACGCGGGCTTCGCCAACGGCGGCAAGCGCGTGCAGCCCTACGCGGCCATCGAGATCCGCAACGGCCGCGGCGACGTCATCTACCGCCACGACCGCGACGGGCCCCGCCCCGAGCAGGTCGTCCCGCCGGCCGAGGTCGCGACCCTCAACACGATGCTGACGCACGTGGTGACCGAGGGCACGGGCACGCACGCCAAGCTCGACAACGTCACCGTGTCGGGCAAGACGGGAACCACCAGCGCCTTCCACGACGGCTGGTTCTGCGGCTTCACGGGCAACTACGCGGCCGTGGTGTGGTTCGGCAACGACGACTACACGTCCACGCTCAAGATGACGGGCGGCACCCTGCCCGCCATGACCTGGCACGACATCATGGCCTACGCGCACCAGGGCATCGAGACCAGGCCGCCCTTCGGGGTCGAGGACGGGCGCAGGCCCGCCGCGGGCGTGGCGGACGCGGGCAGCGGGGCCGCGCCCGCGCGCCCCCCGTCCGGCCGGACCGCCGTGCTGTCGCGGCGCTCGACGGGCATCATCACCGACATCGCGGCCCTGATGCGGCAGCAGGGCCAGGCGCGCCTGGCCGAGGCGACCGGCCCCGTCGACCTCGCGTCCGAGGGCGACATCCCGCCGGTCCGCTCCGTCAACGGGCGCGTCGGGGTGCAGTAGCGGCGCGATGGGAGGCTGGCGACAGGCCGCACTGCGGCTCGGCGGCCTGCTGGCCGTGCTGGTCGTCGGCGCCGGGCTGGGCCTGGGGCTGACGCGCCTGGCCCTGGGCGGGCAGCCCCCGTTCGGGGGCGTGCGGAGCGGGGCGTGGCGGGCCTGGCCGGGCAGCGGCACGGCGGGGATCGACCCCTACGCCCGCGCGATCTACGCGCGCGACGGCCGCGTGCCCCTCGCGGCCGCCACCGGCCTCGTGTTCCTGGCCCGGACCGACGACGCCGGGGCGCCGCTTTCGGGCCGCTGCGCTTACGCGGTGGGAGGCCCCACCCCGGACGCGCAGTTCTGGACGCTGACGCCGCTCGACGGCGCGGGCCTGACCCGGGCGGCGGCCGGGGAACGCGCGGGCTTCACCTCGGCGGAGGTCGTCCGCGACGCGGCCGGCAACTTCTCGATCGAGCTGGCGCGGGAGGCCCGGCCGGGCAACTGGCTTCCGCTTCCGGCCGACGAGCCCTTCCAGCTCATGCTGGCCGTCTACGACACGCCCGTCACGGCCGCCTTGAACGCGGGTGCCGCCCCACCCGCCCTGCCCGCGATCGTCAGGCGGTCGTGCCGGTGAGGGGGCCGCGAAGCCCCGCGGCGGCCCGGGGCGACCGGGTGCTGCTCGTGGGCCTCCACGCGCTCGGCGTCGTGCTGATCGCGGGCCTGGTCCACGTCGCCTCCGTGCTGGCGACCCCGCGTTTCAGCGCGCGTGACGCTTACGCGCGCGTGGCGGGCCTGGCCGGCGGCCGGGCGCTCGCGACCGTGGCGGCACCGCCCGCCCGCGACCCCGCCCTGCCCTACCGCGACCCGGCGGTGGCCTCCTCCTTCTGCCTGTACGACCTTCGTGCGGCGCCGGCCCGGGTGGAGGTGGATGTGAAAGGGGCCCCCTCGGTCAGCGTGTCGCTGCACGACCGGCACGGGCGGGCGTTCTACGGCCTGACGAACCGTTCCGCCTCGAACGGAAGGATCGCGCTGGTCGTGATGACGGCGGCCCAGTTCGCCGAGGCCGAGGCGCGCGACACGGGGGACGAGGGCGAAAGCGATCTGCGCGTCACCGCCGACGAGGTGCAGGGCTTCGCGGAGGTGGACGTGCTGGCGACGGCGTCGGACGCCTTGCCGGAAGCGCGCGCGCGGGCGGCCCGCATGTCGTGCGCGGTGGCGGCGCAGCAACCCTGAAGGGGTCCCGCGCGAGGTCCTACGCCTGAAGGCGTTCGCTGGTGGCCGGACGCGCGGCCGGAGCTGCCGTCTTGCGCGCGGGTGCGGCGGGCGGCGGCGCGTCGTCGTCGCGCACGTAGCGCACCCCGGTGAAGAACAGGATGGCGGCGGGCTCCGCCCGGCGAAGGGCGGCCGTCCCGCGTCGGGGAGGCGCCCGGAAGGCGACCACGTTCGTCATGCGTACAACTCCCGCGAGCCAATGCCGGTCAGCCGCGTCGCGATGCGGCGTTTGGGCGATTACGGGCCGCGAAGGTTAATGTTGCGTCAAGGAACATGGCCTAGCGTGCGAGCCGCTCGCAATTTTCCGTTAAGTGAGGTGTTCCGCGCATGCCCGAGCAGGACGAGCTCCCACAAGCGCTCGAACGCCTCGTGGCGCTGGGGCAGTCTCCCGACGTCAACATCCGGCCCGTCCTGCTCCGGGTCGTGGTGGACCTGTTCATCCGCAAGGAGCATCACGCCCCCGCCGACCTCGCCCAGTTCGAGGCGATCACGCTCAGCCTGTTCGAGACCGCGGACCCGGAGGCGCGCGGGATCGTGGCCGACAAGCTGTCGCGCCACCCCGCGACCCCGCGCGCGCTGCTCGCCCGGCTCCTCGCCGAGCGGGGGAAGATCGCGGGTGCGGTGTACCGGCACGCCGCGGTGGAGGCGGACGCGCTCGCGGCCGCCGCGGCCTGGGGGGCGGCGGACGTCGCGGCCGCGGTCGCGGGCCGGCCCGACCTGAGCCCGGAGGTGGTCGCGGCCCTCGCGGACCGGCCTGAACCGGAGGTGATTCGCGTGCTGGCCGGCAACACCGGCGCCGTTCTGGACCGCGCGAGCTTCGGGAAGCTCGCGCGGCGGGCCGCGGGCGACGGCGACCTCGCCCGATTGCTCGCCGCGCGCGGTCCCGACCCGATCGACCTCGCGCCGCTGTTCCCCTGGCTCGACCCGGCCCGGCGGGCCGCGGTGATCGAGGCGGCGGTCCGCGCCGAGCTCGGGCGGCGGCAATGGGGACGGCTCGACGGCGCCGACGTGGCCGCGCTGGAGCGCATGGACCGGCTGATGCGCGGCGGCGACCGCGACGGCTTCGAGCTGGCGCTCTGCCACGCGCTGAACCTGGACGGGACGCGGCTGCTGCCGGTGATCGGCGACGAGGGCGGCGAGGCGCTGGCCCTGGCGCTCGCCGCCGCGGGTGCCTCGCCGGAGCTGGCGGCGCGGCTCTTCATCCTCGGCGACCCGCGGATCGGGCGCTCCGTCGCCAAGGTGCGGGCCCTCACGGGGATCGTCGAAACCGTGTCGGCCCAGGCGGCCCGGCGCCTGATCGAGGCCATGGCGGGCGGACCCGCCGAGCCGCGGCGGCGGCCCGCGACGCACGCGCAGGCCCCCGC
>CAXTDZ010000068.1:0-20968 GCA_964243035.1 uncultured Lichenihabitans sp. | reverse complement strand
CCCGCGGGCGGCGCGGCGCCGAGGCCGTCGCGGGCTGAACCGCCGGGCCGTCAGTCGCGCGGCCGCGCCAGCTGCCAGGCGAGGTGCGAGGCCACCGCCGGCCACTCGCCGGCGATGATCGAGTAGACGCAGGTGTCCCGCAGCGTTCCGTCGCGCGCCCGGGTGTGGTTGCGCAGGATCCCGTCGAGCTTGGCGCCGAGCCGCTCGATCGCGCGGCGGCTCGCGGCGTTGAAGACGTGGGTGCGGAACTCGACCGCGATGCAGTCCAGCGTCTCGAAGGCGTGCCGCAGCAGCAGCAGCTTGCAGGCGGTGTTGAGCGGCGAGCGCTGAACCGCGCGCCTGTACCACGTCGAGCCGATCTCGACCCGGCGGGCCGCGGCGTCCACGTTCATGTAGGTGGTCATGCCGACCGGCCGCCCCGCCTCGGGCCCGATCACCGCGAAGGGGAGCATGGAGCCCGCGCGCTGCAGCCCCAGCCGGCGGTCGATCTCGGCCCCCATCTCCTCCGGGGAGGGGACGGCCGTGTACCACAGGCGCCAAAGCTCGCCGTCGGTCGCGGCCTCGGCCAGGTCGGCGCGGTGGGCGTGCGACAGGGGCTCCAGCCGCGCGTGGGCGTCCTGAAGGGTGACGGGTTCGGGCCAGGGCATCGGTTCGGGCCTCCTTGTGTCGGGACAGCATAAGGGGAGCGGACGGCGCGTTCACGCGTCCCGTCATTTCTCGACCGTCGCCGCTCATTCACCGTTAAGGTGGGCGTCGCTAGGCAAGCCTGGCACACAAGCCAACACGGGAGCTTCACCATGATCGCGAAGGTATTTGGGATGGCGGCCGCCGCTGCCCTGCTGACGGGCCTCGCCGCCTCGGGTGCCGACGCGCTGCCGCTGGCGCCCACGCTCGCGGGCGCCTCCGGCGCGCCCGGCGTGACGCTGGTGGCGGGCGGCTGCGGGCTGTTCGGCCATCGCGGCCCCTACGGCGGCTGCCGCCCCGGGGGCCGCATCGGCGGCGTCTACCTGGGCCCGGGGCCGGTCGTGACGCACCGGTGCTTCATCCGCCCGACCGTGTTCGGGCCGCGCCGCGTCTGCCGCTGACCCGGCGCGTCCCGGACACCGGAAAGGCCCCGCTTCGGCGGGGCTTTTCTTTGACCGCCCGACGTGCGACACACGCCCGTCAAGGGCGGCCCGGCACGGAGCCGCGCCCGGGGATCAGGGAAAGCCTCAGGGGCTGCGGGTCTGATGCACCGCAACGGTCGCCGTGCGGGCGCCCCACCCGGCACGCAGCCGAACCGTTCGTCCCGAGGTCCTATGCGTCGTTCGCCGCTGCTGGTCGCCCTCCTGTTCGCGCCCGCGCTCGCCCTGGCCCAGGCGCCGCCGGGCGGCCCGCCCGCGGTCGGCACCGTCCGGGTGACCAAGACGCCCGTGATCGAGACCGAGCGCTTCATCGGCCGCATCCAGGCCGTGGAGCAGGTCAACCTCGTGCCCCGCGTCACCGCCTTCATCGACCAGATCGCCTTCACCGAGGGCCAGGAGGTCAGGAAGGGCGACCTGCTCTACCGGCTCGAACAGCCGCCCTTCCAGGCCGACGTCGCGGCCAGGCAGGCCACCATCGAGCAGATCCAGGCCCAGCTCGACAACGCCAACGTCACCCTGGAGCGGGCGCAAACGCTGCTGCGCACGCCGGCGGGCCAGCAGTCCACGGTGGACGCCGCCAAGGCCAGCCAGGGCAACCTCCAGGGCCAGCTCCTGACCGCGCAGGCCAACCTGCGCACCTCCCAGATCCAGCTCGGCTACACCACCATCACGGCCCCCATCGACGGCAAGATCGGCCGCACCGCCATCACGGTGGGCAACGTGGTCAGCCCCGGCTCCGGGGTGCTCGCCACCATCGTGCGGCAGGACCCGATGTACGTGGTGTTCCCGATCTCGACCCGCAGCGCGATCGAGCTGCGCTCGCGTTACGTGGGCAAGGGCGGCTTCGACGCGGTGCAGATCCGCGTGGTGCTGCCCGACGGGCGCAGCTACGACTCCGTGGGCAAGCTCAACTTCGTGGACAACACGATCGCGGCCTCGACCGACACGATCACGCTGCGCGGCACCATCCCCAACCCGCCGCTGCCCGCCCAAACGCCGGGCTCCGTCACGCGCGAGCTGGTGGACGGCGAGTTCGTCCAGGTGCTGCTCCAGGGGGTCACCCCCGTGGACGTGCTGGCGGTCCCCCGCGCCGCGGTGCTGACCGACCAGGGCGGCGACTACGTCTACACCGTGGGCGAGGACAACAAGGCCGCCAAGACGCCCGTCAAGCTCGGCCAGTCGACCCCCGTCACGGCGGGCGTCATGTCCGGCCTCACCGAGGGTCAGGCGGTGATCGTGGACGGCCTCCAGAAGGTGCGCCCCGGCCAGCCCGTGGCGCCCGCCCCGGCCCCGCCCTCGGCCGCCGACCAGGCCCGGGCCGCGGCCCAGCCCTGAGCGCCGCGACGCTGCTTCCCGCGACGACCCGTCGGACGGCGCCCGCCCGACCCGCAAGCCGGACCAAGCCATGATCTCCGCCGTCTTCGTCGACCGCCCGCGGCTCGCCATCGTGATCGCGATCATCATCACGATCGCGGGCGGGCTGGCGCTGACCCGCATCCCCGTGGCGCAGTTCCCCGACATCGTGCCGCCCCAGGTGCAGGTCACCGCGACCTATCCCGGCGCCTCGGCCGACGTGGTGGAGTCCTCCGTGGCGCAGCCGCTGGAAGCCTCGGTCGTGGGCGTCGACCAGGCGCTCTACATGAAGTCCACGAGCGGCAACGACGGCTCCTACAACCTGACCGTCTCCTTCGCGCTCGGCACCAACCCGGACATCGACACCGTCAACGTCAACAACCGCGTCCAGACGGCCCTGTCGCAGCTGCCCCCCGAGGTGCAGCTCGAAGGCCTGACGGTGCAGAAGCGGTCCTCCGCGATCCTGCAGTTCATGCAGTTCTACAGCGAGAACGGCCAGCAGGACCCGCTGTTCATCACCAACTACGTCACCATCAACGTGCTGGACGAGCTGTCGCGCACGCCGGGGGTGGGCCAGGCGGGGCTGTTCAGCAACCTCAAGTACTCGATGCGGATCTGGTTCGACGTCGCCCGGCTGAACAGCCTGCACATGGCGCCTTCCGAGATCGTCAACGCGATCGAGTCGCAGAACGTGCAGGCCCCCGTGGGCCGCATCGGGGCCCAGCCCGTGAGCCCCGACCAGCAGTTCCAGTTCAACGTGTCCACCAAGGGGCGGCTCACGACGCCCGACGAGTTCGGCGCGATCGTCGTGCGCGCCAACCCCGACGGCTCCGTGCTGCGGGTGCGCGACGTGGCGCGGGTCGAGATGGGGGCCCAGAACTCCGACAACTCCAGCCGGCTCGACGGCAAGCCGGCGGTCGCGCTGCGCATCTCGCTCGCGCCCGGCGCCAACGCGGTGCAGACGGCCGCGGCCGTGAACAAGGTGCTCCAGAAGCTCTCCCCGCGGTTCCCCGAGGGGCTCAAGTACAAGGTGGTCTACGACTCCACCGACTTCGTGAACGACACCATCGCGGAGGTGCTCAAGACCATCGGCGAGGCCTTCGTGCTCGTCGTGGTGGTGGTGTTCCTGTTCCTGGGCAACCTGCGCGCCACGATCATCCCGGCGGTCGCGGTGCCGGTCAGCCTGATCGGCACCTTCGCGGTGCTGCTGCTCGCCGGCTACTCGGCCAACACCATGTCGCTGCTCGCCATGGTGCTGGCCATCGGCATCGTGGTCGACGACGCCATCGTGGTGGTCGAGAACGTCGAGCGCGTGATGGAGGAGGAGCCCCACCTCACCCCCGCCGAGGCCACCAAGAAGGCCATGGCGGAGATCACGGCGCCCATCATCGCGATCACGCTGGTGCTCCTGTCGGTGTTCGTGCCGATCGCCTTCATCCCCGGGCTCACGGGCGTGCTGTTCCGGCAGTGCGCGGTGACGATCTCCATCGCGATGCTGATCTCGGCCGTCAACGCCCTCACGCTGTCGCCAGCCCTCTGCGGCGTGTTCCTGAGGCCCGGCGGCCACCGGGGCGGGATCATGGCGCGCGTGCTGGGCGCCATCGAGAGCACCCGGGCCGGCTACACGGCCGTGGTGCGGCGGCTCGTCCGGGTCAGCGTCGTGAGCCTGCTGGTGATCGCGGGCTTCGCGGTGGCGATCTACTTCGCGTCGCTGAGGACGCCCACGGGCTTCCTGCCCGAGGAGGACCAGGGCGTGTTCTTCGTGGTGGTGCAACTGCCCGACGGCGCCTCGGTGTCGCGCACCAGCGACACCATGCGCGTGCTGGAGGACAAGCTCCTCAAGATGCCGCAGGTGTCCGACACCTTCACGGTGATCGGCTACTCGTTCCTCGACACGGTGAGCGAGCCCAACGCGGGCTTCATGGCGGTGCGGCTGAAACCCTTCCAGGACCGGCGGGCCGCAACCGACTCGGTGCAGGCCATGATCGGCCGGACGTTCGGGGTGGCGCAGGGCATCCGCACCGCGAGCGTGATCGCCTTCAACCTGCCGCCCATCATCGGGCTGTCGACCTCCGGCGGCTTCGAATACGACCTGGAGGCGCTGGAGGGCCAGGACCCGGCCGCCATCGGCTCGGTGGCGCGGGGGCTCGTCGCAGCCGCCAACGGCAACAAGGACCTGTCCCGTGTCTTCACGACCTTCACGGCCACCAACCCCTCGCTCTACCTGGACGTCGACCGCGACAAGGCCTCCGCGCTGGGCGTCAACGTCGGCGACATCTTCAACGTGCTGCAGTCGTCGCTGGGCGGCACCTACATCAACAACTTCAACCTGTACGGCCGCACCTGGCAGGTGAACATCGAGGGCGAGGCCCGCGACCGGCGCGACGTCGACTCGATCTGGCAGCTCTACGTCAAGAACAACCGCGGCGAGGAGGTGCCGATGCGCTCGCTCGCCTCCCTGCGCGTCGTGCAGGGGCCGCAGGTCATCACGCGCTACAACAACTACCGCGCGATCCCCATCCAGGGCAGCCCCGCGCCGGGCGTGTCGTCGGGCACGGCGCTGAGCTCCATGGCGCAGACCTCTGACCGGACGCTGCCCACGGGCTACAGCTACGAGTGGACCGGCACCGCCTATCAGGAATATCAGGCCAACGGGCAGACGGGCGTCGTGCTGGGCCTCGCGGTGCTGTTCGCCTACCTGTTCCTGGTGAGCCTCTACGAGAGCTGGATCATCCCGGTGCCGGTGCTGCTGTCGGTGACGGTGGGCATTTTTGGGGCGTTCATCGGCATCATCGCGGCCGGGCTGGTGCTGGACCTCTACGCCCAGGTGGGGCTGATCGTGCTGATCGCGCTGGCGGCCAAGAACGGCATCCTGATCGTCGAGTTCGCGAAAGAGCAGCGCGAAACCGGCGTCCCGGTTCTGGAGGCCGCCATCGCGGGCGCGTCCATGCGGTTCCGCGCCGTGATCATGACCTCCATCGCCTTCGTGCTGGGGCTGGTGCCCCTGGTGGTCGCCCACGGCGCCGCCCAGGTGAGCCGGCGCGACGTGGGCACGCCCATCTTCGCGGGCATGATCGCGGCGAGCCTGGTGGGCATCTTCGTGATCCCCATGCTCTACGTGGTGTTCGAATACATCTCAGAGCGGATCGACCGGCTGCGCGGCATCGATCCGGACACCAAGCGCGGCGGCAAGGGGAAGGGCACGCCCGGGGGAGCGCCCGTGCCGGGCCGCGAGGCGGACGCGCGCGACCCCGCGCTGGCCGCGGAGTAGCCGGGTCCAGTCGGACGACGAGCCGGGCCGATCGCCGAAGCCTGCTTCAACAGGGCGTTCTTCTCTGCCCGACCCGCGTGGAACAACCCTCTCGAAGGGAGAAGCGCCCGACCCCTCCCCTCACGACGATCCGACTCACACATCTACGTGGCTGGGCCGTTATGCCCTTCGCCCCGCTCTGCGGGGAGAAGGTGGCCGATAGGCCGGACGAGGGGTCTTGCCGATCTTGGCCCCACCCTCATCCGTCCTTCGGACACCTTCTCCCGCCCGGGGCGGGAGAAGGGCAGAACCGGCAAGGCCGAGTTCTGTGAACGCCAAGCCCCTCACGGAGGCCCGGACTCCAGGGCACGCATGACGCCGCGCAGCTCGGCCAGGCCCTTGAGGCGTCCGATCGCCGAGTAGCCGGGGTTGGTGCGCTTGCCGAGGTCGTCCAGCATGCGGTGGCCGTGGTCGGGCCGGAACGGGATCGCGCCGCCCGCGGGCCGGCCGCGGTCCTCGGCCAGCAGCACCCGGCAGACCGCGACCATGTCGACGTCGCCCTCCAGGTGGTCCGCCTCGGTGAAGGAGCCGTCGGGCTCCCGCGCCGTCGCCCGGAGGTGGGCGAAGTGGATGCGCGGCGCAAAGGCCGTCGCGATCTCGGGCAGGTCGTTGGCGGGGTCGACCCCGAGCGAGCCCGTGCAGAAGCACATGCCGTTGGCGGGCGAGGGCACGGCCTCGAACAGCGCCGCGTAGTCGGCGCGGGTCTTGACCGCGCGGGGCAGCCCGAAGAGCGGGCGGGGCGGGTCGTCGGGGTGCAACGCGAGCCTGATCCCGAGCCGCTCGGCCGCGGGCGCGACGGCGCGCAGGAACCCCACGAGGTTGGCGCGCAGCCGCGCCTCGTCCACGCCGCGGTAGCGGGCGAGCCGCTCGCGCAGCCCGTCGAGGTCCAGCCGGTCCGCGACCGAGCCCGGCAGGCCCGCCGCGATCGTGGCGGTGAGGGCCGCGGCCTCGCCCTCGCCCATGCCGTCGGCCAGCGCCGCCGCGCGGCGCAGCACGTCGGGCGCGTAGTCCGCCGCGGCACCCGGGCGGCGCAGGACGTGGAGGTCGAAGGCCGCGAAGCGGGCCTGGTCGAAGCGCAGCGCGGTGGCGCCCGTGGGCAGCACCCAATCGAGGTCCGTGCGCGTCCAGTCCAGCACGGGCATGAAGTTGTAGCACACGGTGCGGACGCCGTGGGCCGCCAGCGCCTCCAGGCTCGCCACCCAGGCCTCGACCGAGCGGGTCGCGGCCGCGCCCTCGCGCTTGACGTCGTCCGGCACCGGCACGCTCTCCACCACGCTCCAGCGCAGCGCGACGCGGCCCGGGGGCGCCGCCTCGACCAGCGCCTTGCGGCGGCCGACCGCCTCCGGGGTCCAGGCCTCGCCGATCGGCACCTCGTGCAGGGCGGTCACGACGTCGGTCGCGCCCGCCTGCCGCACGTCGTCGAGGCTCACGGGGTCGTCGGGGCCGTACCAGCGCCAGGCCTGGAGCATGATCACCCTCCCCTCGCTGCCGGGCCGATTGGAGGCGGCGCGTTCGTGTAGTTTACTGACCAGAAATCAGGTCAGGATTATAGCGATGGTGTCGGTCAGCGTCGCGGACGCGAAAGCGCGCTTGAGCGAACTTCTGACTCGGGCGTCGATGGGGGAGGCCGTCGTCATCACCCGTCACGGCAAACCCGTCGCGCAACTCACCGCGGTCGAGAAAGCCTGGGAGCCGATCGATCCGGCCGAGCTCGAAGGTTCGTGAACTCCATGCCCGAGCAGAGCGAGCCGGCGGGAGACTTCATGCAACGCGTGCGCGACGACGCCCGCTATTGATCTACCTCGACACGTCGGTTCTCGTCGCGGCGCTGACACGCGAGAAGGCGAGCGGGACGGTGCGGACCTGGCTCGCCGCACAGCCTCCGCGCACGCCGTTGATCAGCGACTGGGGCGCGACCGAATTCTCATCAGCCCTATCCGTCAAGCTTCGGACGGGCCAGATTGCGCCCGAAACGCGCGCGCGAGCGCCCTTCGCCTCTTCGCGAAATACGCTCCCGGCACCTTCGACGTCGCCGCGGTGGAGAGAAGCGCCTTTCACCTCGCCGCCACCTACGCGGACCGCCACCCGCTCGGACTGCGGGCCGGCGACGCCCTGCACCTCGCGATCGCCTCGTCGCGAGGCGCCGTGCTCTGCACGTTGGACAAGCGCCTGATGCGGTCAGCCTCGGAAGCCGGGATCGACGTCCAGCATATCCCGGGCCTGATCTGACCGCTCCTGGACGCCGCCTGCCGCGCACATCCGAGTTCACGCGGCCACGCCTCGGACAGGTCAACCGGCAATCCGCGCTTTCTTCCGCGTCGCCGGTCAGGCCGCGTAGACCTCGACCTCGTCCAGGTGCAGCCACCCGCGCCCGGCGAGCTGGACGCGGACGTAGCGCGCCGACCGCCCGGAGACGTCGATGCGGAGCGGGACGCCGTCGGCGCCGCCGAACGGCCGTCCCCCCTGGTCGTGCACGACGTCCCAGCCGCCGTCCTCGTCGCCCAGCGAGACCACGATGCGGAACGCCCGCTCGGCCGCGGTGGCGAGGCGATTGAAGACGCGCACCTCCCTCAGCGCCCGCGCGCTGCCGAGGTCGAGGATCCACCAGGGGCGGTCCTCCTCGACCGTGTGAAACCCGAACCCGCCGGTGATCGCGCCGTTGGTCGCGCCGTGCCGGTGGTCGAGGCCGGCCCCGTACACGCTGCTGGTGAGGGCCGGGCGGCCCTTGGCGATGTTGCCCCCGTAGGAGGGCAGGCTCGACACGGGCCGGACCGCCCGGGCCGGCAGGTCCCGCCGCATGAAGAAAGCGTCCCCGCAGCCCAGGTGCGGGAACATCTCGGTCCAGATGATGGGCAGGTCGTGGTCCCTGAGGAAGGCCGCGATCTGGTCGAGCGTGCACCCGCCCTCGTAGAGGGGCGTCGACGACGCCTCGCAGAACACGGCGTCCACCCGGTCCAGGATCGCGCCCGCGCCGCGGAGCACGAGCAGCTCGGCGCCCTGGACGTCGATCACCAGCAGGTTGGGCATGGGATCCGGCCTGAGGTTCTGGACGATCGTGTCCAGCCGCGACGTCCTCATGCGCACCTGCTGGACGTAGGTGACGCCCGGGAAGACGTCGGCGTGCCGCCCCAGGCCGAGCAGGCTGGACGACTCCCCGGAGTTGCTCGACACGTTGAACGCGACCTCGGCCCCGTCCTGATCCGAGCACACGGCCTTGACCGCGTGTTCGTTCTCGTCCGTCCGCAAGCGCGAGGCCAGGATGGCGAACACCCGGTCGATCGGCTCGACGAAGAGGCACGGGCCGTTGGTGATCGACCGGTAGATCCCCAGTTCCTGCCCGACGCTGGCGCCCACGTGGATGACGCCCGTCACGGCGGGCAGCATCCTGGCCCTGGCTTCGAGCTGGCTCACCGGTTGCTCCCCCGCGACGATGGACGTGCCGGATGGCGGTCCCTGCCTCTGTGCCACCGGCGGCGAGCCGCCGGCAAGGGGAGGGGACGCGCGGGCACGGGCCCGACGACGGGGGTCAGCGCGGGCCGAAGGGTTCGGGCACGACGCAGGCCACGGGCGATGGGGCGGGGGACGCGCTTCGGCGGGCGTGGTGCTCGCCGATCTGCGCCGGCCCGCGCGTCACCCGCCCGAGCCCGGGCCCCGCCACCCGGCGGCGGCCCAGGCGTCGGGGCCGTTCAGGCGGCCTTGTTCTTGTTGTACACGTCCAGGCACACGGCGCCGAGCAGCACGAGGCCCTTGATGATCTGCTGGTAGTCGATGCCCAGCCCGACGATCGACATGCCGTTGTTCATCACGCCCATGATGAAGGCGCCGATCACCACGCCCGTGATCTTGCCCACGCCGCCCGAGGCCGAGGCGCCGCCGATGAAGCAGGCCGCGATCACGTCGAGCTCGAAGGACAGGCCGCCCTTGGGCGTGGCCGAGTTGAGGCGCGCCGCGAAGATCAGGCCCGCGAGCCCCGCCAGCACGCCCATGTTGAGGAAGGTCAGCATGGTCAGCCGCTCGGTCTTGATGCCCGACAGCTTGGCGGCCTTGGCGTTGCCGCCCAGCGCGTAGATGCGGCGACCGATCGTGGTCTGGTTGGTCGCGAACCGGTACACCATGATCAGCAGGAACATGATGATGAGCACGTTGGGCAGCCCGCGATACTGACCCATCTGGTAGGCGAAGCCGAACAAGGCCGCGCCGATCACGGCGTTGCGGAGCACGAAGGAGGCCAGGTTCTCCGGCGTCACGCCGTGCCGCACCTGGTTCATGCGGCGGCGCAGGCTGGAGCCGAACAGCACGAGGAAGATCACGGCCGCGACGAGCAGGGAGGTGTAGAGCGCCTGCGGGTGGCCCGGCGAGGGCGGCGGATCGGCGAAGTTCGCCATGAAGCCCTTCGCCAGGAGCTGGAACACGTTGGGGAACGGGCCCACCGAGGCGCCGTCCAGCACCCACAGCGTCAGCCCGCGGAACACCAGCATGCCGGCCAGCGTGACGATGAAGGACGGGATGCGGAAGAAGGCCACGAAGTAGCCCTGCGCGGCCCCGATCCCGGCCGCGACCGCGAGGCAGATGACCGTGGTGGTCACGTAGTCGAGCGGCGGGATCGCGAGGTCGAGCCCGAAGGGGCCGCTCAGGCTCAAGCCCTGCACCATCAGCACGGCCGCGAGCGCGCCGATGAAACCCACCGTGGAGCCCACCGACAGGTCGATCTGGCCCGCCACGATCACCAGCAGCATGCCCAGCGCCATCACCACGATGTAGCTGTTCTGCAGGATGAGGTTGGTCAGGTTGAGCGGCGTGAGCAGGACGCCGTTCGTTTCGTACTCGAAGAACAGCATGATCACGACGAGGGCGATCAGCAGCCCGTAGTCGCGCATGCTGTTCTTCTTGAGGAGCCCGCGCCAGCCGGGTGCGGCGTCGGGCTCGGTCTTGGCGCGGGGCAGCCCGGCGGCGGCCTCGGCGACCTGATCGGCGGTGAGCTGGCTCATCAGTTGAGCTCCTTTGAGCGCATGATGGCGCGCATGATCTTTTCCTGGGTCGCCTCGGAGCCTGGGAACTCGCCCACGAAGCGGCCCTCGTTCATGACGTAGATGCGATCGCACATCCCTAGGAGCTCGGGCATCTCGGAGGAGATCATCAGCACGCCCTTCCCCTCGCGGGCGAGCGCGTCCATGATCGTGTAGATCTCGTATTTGGCGCCCACGTCGATGCCGCGGGTGGGCTCGTCCAGGATCAGGAGCTTGGGCGCCGTGAACAGCCACTTGCTGAGCACGACCTTCTGCTGGTTGCCGCCCGACAGGTTGACGGTCTGCTGCGCCACCCCGAAGGAGCGGATGTTGAGCTTGGCGCGGTAGTCTGAGGCCACCACGTATTCGCGGTCGGGGTCCAGCACGCCCGACTTCGACACGCCCTTGAGGTTGGCGAGCGTGGTGTTCTTGGTGATGGACTCGTCCAGCACGAGGCCCAGCTGCTTGCGGTCCTCGGTCACGTAGGCGATGCCGCTGGCGATCGCCCGGTCGATGGTGCTGACGTCGGCGGGCTTGCCCTCGACCAGCACATCGCCCGAGATGTTCTGCCCGTAGGCGCGGCCGAACACGCTCATCGCGAGCTCGGTGCGGCCCGCACCCATCAGCCCCGCGATGCCCACGATCTCGCCGCGGTTGACGTGGAGGTTGACGCCCCTGACCACGGCGCGGTCGGCGTGGACCTGGTGGTGGGCGGTCCAGTTGCGGACCTCGAACAGCCGCTCGCCGATCGCGGGGGTCCGCGGCGGGTAGCGGTGGGCCATGTCGCGGCCCACCATGCCCTGGATGATGCGGTCCTCGTTCACGGCCGCCCCGTGGCAGTCCAGCGTTTCCACCGTGGTGCCGTCGCGCAGGATGGTGATCTGGTCGGCGACGCGGGAGATCTCGTTGAGCTTGTGCGAGATCAGGATGGACGCGATGCCCTGCCGCTTGAAGCCCAGCAGCAGGTCGAGCAGCGCGGCGCTGTCCTTCTCGTTGAGGCTCGCGGTGGGCTCGTCGAGGATCAGCAGCTTCACCTGCTTGGAGAGCGCCTTGGCGATCTCGACGAGCTGCTGCTTGCCGACGCCCAGGTTGGTGACCAGCGTTTCGGGCGACTCGTTGAGCCCCACGGTGTCGAGCAGCTTGCGCGTCCGCGCGAAGGCCATGTCCCAGTCGATCACGCCGTAGCGCGACGTCTCGTTGCCCAGGAAGATGTTCTCGGCGATCGACAGGAGCGGCACGAGCGCCAGCTCCTGGTGGATGATGATGATGCCGAGGTGCTCGCTGTCGCGGATGTCGCGGAAGGACACCGCGTTGCCCTCGAACAGGATGTCGCCCTCGTAGGAGCCGTGCGGGTAGACGCCGCTCAGCACCTTCATGAGCGTGGACTTGCCGGCGCCGTTCTCGCCCACCAGCGCGTGGATCTCGCCGGGCCGCACCGCCAGGTTGACGTTGTCCAGCGCCTTGACGCCCGGAAACGTCTTGGTGATCCCCCGCATCTCAAGGATCGCGTTCATGTCCAAACCCTGCGCCCGGTCCCCGCGGGACGGCGTCCGCCCTTGCTGGTGGTTCCGCCGCGGCCGTCGCGGCGCTTTCGGTCAGAGTGCATCGGGGGGCGGACGGACTTCAAGGGGGTCCGGGGCCGCGAGGGTCCCGGACCGGCCTGCCGCGTCGCGCTTACTGAAGCTGGCTCGCCTTGTAGTAGCCGCCGTCGACGAGCGTCTGCTTGTAGTTGGACTTGTCGACCAGGACGGGGTCGAGCAGGTAGCTCGGCACGACCTTGACCCCGTTGTTGTAGGTCTTGGTGTCGTTGACCTGGGGCGCGGTGCCGTTCTCCAGCGCGTCCACCATGCTGACCACGACCTTGGCCAGCTCGCGGGTGTCCTTGTAGATGCTGGTGGTCTGCTCGCCCGCGATGATGGACTTGACGGAGGGGACCTCGCAGTCCTGGCCCGAGATGATGGGCATCTTGTTGTCGCCCGAGCCGTAGCCCACGCCCTTCAGCGAGGAGATGATGCCGATCGACAGCCCGTCGTAGGGCGAGAGCACCGCGTCGACGTGCTTGCTGGTGTAGTAGGCCGAGAGAAGGTTGTCCATGCGGGCCTGCGCCACCGCGCCGTCCCAGCGCAGGGTCGAGACCTTGTCCATGCCCATCTGGCCGCTCTGCACGGTGAGCTTCTTGCTGTCGATGTAGGGCTGCAGGACGCTCATCGCGCCGTTGTAGAAGAAGTAGGCGTTGTTGTCGTCGGGCGAGCCGCCGAACAGCTCGATGTTGAACGGCCCCTCGCCGTTCTTCAGCCCGAGCTTGTCGACGATGCCGCTGGCCTGGAGCACGCCAACCTTGAAGTTGTCGAAGGTCGCGTAATAGTCGACGTTGGGCGAGCCCTTGATCAGGCGGTCGTAGGCGATGACCTTGACGCCGCGGTCGTGCGCCTTGGCCAGCACGTCGGAGAGCGTGGTGCCGTCGATGGAGGCGATCACGAGCACCTTGGCGCCCTTGGTGACCATGTCCTCGATCTGGTTGAGCTGGTTGGGGATGTCGTCGTCGGCGTATTGCAGGATGACGTCGTAGCCCTTGGCCTTGAGCTGCTTGACCATGTTGTTGCCGTCGTCGATCCAGCGGGCGGACGACTTGGTGGGCATGGCGACGCCGATCAGGTCGCCGCTGGCGGCGGACGCCCGCGTGAGCGCGGCGGTCGAGAGCATGGCCGTGCCGAGCGCCAGCGCGGCGAAGATTCGTCTGGTAATCACGCGTTCCTCTCCCTGTCGTGACGCCCCTTGCCGGACGCTTCGAACCGGTCCGCGACCGTCTTCCAATGCCCGACCGTGCGACCGGAGATGGTCTTACTATAGGGTCGCGCGTGCTTGCAATGGGGCGAGACCGTGGCGGACGCCCTTTGCGCCGGGCGCGCGGCTCAGACCCCCAGCCGCCCCAGGCCGGGCAGCTTGAGGGCCGGGCGACGCAGGTCCAGCCCCGCGGCGGCGCCCAGGATGTCGACCTCCAGCCCCTCCACCCAGCCGAGCGTCACGCCCGCGTAGCCGCCCAGCGTGACCCGCACGCCCGTGCCCGACGGCGTGAGCCCGAACCAGCGCCCGTCGTAGGGGAAGTCCTTGCCGACCGCGGTGACGGGCAGGGTCGCGACCAGGCCGGGCACGGCCGCCATCACGGCCGCCACGAAGGTGTTGGAGTTCGGGCCCGGCCACAGGCGGTAGTCGCCGGACTTGGCAAAGCGGTAGTGCGCGACCGCCTTTCGGATGACGGGGATCATCCGCGCGGCCGGCTCGCCGTCGGCGGCGAAGACGACCTCCGGCAGGTTGCCGAACCAGCGCCCGTCCGCCACGAAGCGGTCGACCCAGACCGGCGAGCCCCAGGCCGTGTAGTCGAAGCGCTGGTAGGCCGCGGCGCCCCCGTCCTTGACCACGACCCAGGCGTGGGTCGCGACCGCGCCCTTCCAGCTCACCGTTCGCGCCGAGAACACCCGGACCACCGCGTCCCGGTGCTCGGCCGCGGGCGGCAGCAGGCCCGCGCTCGACCGGTCGGCCGAGCGCCAGTCGGCGCCGGGGCCCCGCGCGAGGGTGAGGCAGATCGAGACCGCGATCGGCAGGAGGTAGACGAGAACAAAGGCGAGCAGGAGGCTGCGGATCACGATGTGTCTCGGCCCAAGGGTGGACGGCGGCCCGTCCCCAAAACCTTACCGCAACGGGCCGGCGCGGCCACGCGCCCGGAGCCGCGCGGGGCGGGTTGAGGGCCGTCGTTCAGCCGCTACATGCCCCGGGGCTCAAGGCGCGGCGCGGTCTCGCGTCCGCGTGACGGAGGAGAAGCGCGATGCAGATCAACTCCCGGACGCTGATCGGCGCGATGGTCGCGGCGGTTCTGGCCATCGCGGTCTACTACGGCTACATCAGCCGGCAGACGGCGGACAACCTGCAAACCCAGGCCAACCAGACGCTGGGCACCGCCCCGCCGCCCTCGACGGCACCCCAGCAGCCTGCTCCGCAGGTGCCCGCCCCGCCCGCACCCGCGCCGCAGGCGCCGGCTCCCGCGGGCGCCGCCCCGCGCAACGCAACGCCTCCCGCCCAGCAGTGACCCTGACGACCGCGGGCGGCCGGTGGGGCCCGGGCGCAATCCCGCCCGCGGGAACGACCGCGCTCCCGTGCCAGCCGGCACGCGCCGTCCCGTTCGGCACAGAAAGGTTGCACCATGTCGCGCCCGCCGCTGCCGCCCTTCACGCCCGAGACCGCGGCCGAGAAGGCCCGCCTGGCCGAAGACGCCTGGAACAGCCGGGATCCCGATCGCGTGGCGCTCGCCTACGCGCCGGGCAGCCGCTGGCGGAACAGGGCCGAGTTCATCACCGGTCGCGGGGAGATCGTCGGCTTCCTGCGCCGCAAGTGGGCGCGCGAACTCGACTACCGGCTCATCAAGGACGTGTGGGCGTTCCGGGAGAACCGGATCGCGGTCCGCTTCGCCTACGAGTGGCGCGACGACTCCGGCCGCCACGTCCGCTCCTACGGCAACGAGAACTGGGAGTTCGACGAGGCCGGGCTGATGACCCGCCGCGTGGCGTCGATCAACGACCTGCCCATCACCGAAGCGGACCGGCTGTTCCGCTGGCCGCTCGGGCGGCGGCCGGACGACCACCCGGGCCTGACCGCGCTGGGCTTGTAGCCGTGCCCGTCGGGTGGCCGAGCGGCCCCCAAGGCCCGTGCGCCCGGGTCCGACGGCGCGAGCCTCGCGCCCCTCCCCACGGCGACCGGCTCGGGCGTGCTCGAACGGCGGGTCGACGGGCCCGCGGGCCGGACCGAGGCCCCCCGGCTCGCGCCCCGCTTGATCGAGCGCGAGGCCCGTGGGGCTCTCCCGCCAGCGAAGCCCGGGCTCGTCCGTGCCGCGCGCCCTCGGAACCGCTCGTGCGCGAGCCGCCGCAGCGCTTCGTCCAGGCGACGGCGGGGGGTCTCCCTCAGTCCTCGGCCAGGGTCTCGCGCAGGGTGCGGGTCCGGTAGGCCGTGCGGAAGCGGCCGCGCCGCTGCAGCTCCGGCACCAGCAGGTCGACGATGCCCAGGAGGTCCAGGCGCAGCGACGCCACGTGGCCCAGCATGAAGCCGCCGCGGCTGCCGGTCGCCTCGAACGCCTCCTCCAGCCGGTCGGCCAGCTGCGCGGAGCTGCCCGCGACGGTCGTGTCCCAGGAGGTGGCGGCGCGCAGGCCGTGGTCGAAGAACTCCTCGCGGGTGATCTCGGCGTCCGCGCCCAGGCGCTGCGCCAGGTCGTGCACGAAGCCCACCGGCGAGGCCTGGGCCGCGACGATCTGGGCCTGCAGGTCGCGCAGGGTGAAGCGGGCGGGCAGGGTCGAGAAGTCGTAGCCCGCGTTGTAGGACAGGTAGGCACCGACCGCCTCGGGGGGCACGGCGGTCAGCAGGCTGTCGCGCCGGGCGTGGGCCTCGCGCTCCGTTGCGGCCACCACGATCGGCGTCTGCCACAGGATGCCCACCGCGGCCGGGTCGCGGCCGCGGGCCAGGAGCGCCCGGTCGAAGGCGGCCCGCTGCTCGACCTGCCGGGCGAGCGGCATGTCGGCCCCGAAGGCGTGGTCCACGAAACCCGCGGAGGCCTCGATCCCGCGCGGCGAGCCGCCGGCCTGGATCAGCACCGGCCGGCCCTGCGGCGAGGGCGGGGTGTTGAGCGGCCCCCGCACCTTGAAGAAGCGCCCCTCGTGCCGGACGTCGCGCACCTTGGCCGGGTCGCCGACCCGGCCGGTCGCGCGGTCCCACACCATCGCGTCCGGCGCGGCGCTGTCCCACAGCGCGTGGCACACGGCCACGAACTCCTCCATCTGCTCGTAGCGGCCGCTGTGGTCCGTCAGGGCGTCGAAGCCGAAGTTGGCGAAGTCCGACAACCGGGTGGAGGCCACCAGGTTCATGGCGATGCGGCCGGAGGTCACGTGGTCCAGCGCGTTCATCAGCCGGGCCAGGTAGTAGGGGTGCATGAAGGAGGACGAGTAGGTCAGCCCGTAGCCGACGTGCCGGGTCACCCGCGACATCGCCACCATGACCGGGCTCAGGTCCTGGCGCGGCCAGTTCATGCCCCACTCGACCGCGGCGTCGCGCGAGCCGCGCCAGGTGTCGGGCACGCCGGTGCCGTCGCCGGAGAAGATCAGGTCCAGGCAGCCGCGCTCGGCCGTGCGCGCGACCTCCTCGTACACCGTCACGTCGGGGAAGGTGCTGCCGCCCCAGCCGCCCGGCAGCCGCCAGCGGCCGCCCATGTGCGTGTAGGAGACGTCGAAGGCGAGGTGCATGCGCGGCTTGGCCATGCCGGGCCCCGTACCATGCGACCCGGCGGTCCGGTAGCCCGCCGAAGCCGAGGCGCCGTCGCCTGCCGTCCTCCGGGACGACCGGCCGCGGCCCGCACGGGCGAACGACCGTCTTGCGGACGGATCGGCAGCGTTGCCTGTGACTTTCCAAGTCTCACGTCGATTTTTTCAGATCAGCGTCGGTTTCCGGCCTGTCATAAAAGCTTCTCCGATCGCCAATAGAGAACAGCCCGACGAAACGGGCGTGCCGATGCTGACCCTGAAGAGCGTGAGCCGCCGTTTCGGCGGCAAGCTGGCCGTGAACGACGTCTCGCTCGACATCGAGCCCGGCAGCTTCGTCGGCGTCGTGGGGCGGTCGGGCGCCGGCAAGTCGACGCTGCTGCGCATGGTCAACAGGCTCGTCGAGCCCACGGGAGGGTCGATCACCTTCGAGGGGGTCGAGGTCACGGCGCTGACCGGCGGGAGCCTGCGCGCGTGGCGCGCCCGCTGCGCCATGATCTTCCAGCAGTTCAACCTCGTGGGCCAGCTCGACGTGCTGAACAACGTCCTGGTGGGTCGGCTCAGCGAGGTGCCGACCGCCCGCGCGCTCCTGCGCCTGTGGCGCCCGGCGGACGTCGCGCTGGCGCTGTCGGCGCTGGAACAGTTCGACATCGCGGGCCTGGCGGCCCAGCGGGCCGACAGCCTGTCGGGCGGCCAGCAGCAGCGCGTCGCCATCGCCCGGGCCATGGTGCAGCGCCCGCGCGTGATCCTGGCCGACGAACCGGTGGCCTCGCTCGACCCGCGCAACACCCGCACCGTGATGGACGCGCTCCGGCGCATCAACCGTCACCACGGGATCACGGTGCTGTGCAACCTCCACTCGCTCGACCTCGCGCGCTCCTATTGCGACCGGCTCGTCGGCCTGGCCGGCGGCCGCCTCGCCTTCGACGGGGCCGCAACCGCCTTCACCCCGGCCGCGGCGCGCGACCTCTACGGCCTGGAGGCCGACGAGGCGGTCGACACCCCCGCGTCCTCCCCGCCGGCCCCGGCCTTCGGGGCGGCCGTCCCGGCCTGATCCCCCCGCGCTTTTGACAACGGAGCCAACCATGCTGACCCGACGCCACGTCCTCGGCACGGCCCTCGCGGCCGCCGCGGCCCCCCTCGCGACCCGCGCGCGCGCCGCGGGCGACTGGCGCCAAGCCTATCCCGAGCTCGTCCTCGCCGTCATCCCGGAGGAGAACGCGTCGGGCGTCACGGACCGCTACGCGCCCTTCATGGCCTACCTGACGCAGGCGCTTGGGCTCAAGGCCACGCTGCGCGTCGCCAACGACTACGCGGCGCTGATCGAGGGCCAGCGCGCGGGCAACATCCACGTCGGCTACTACGGCCCGGCCTCCTTCGCCCGCGCGCTGGTCACCGGCGTCAAGACCACGGCCTTCGCGATCGACGTGAACAGCGACGGCTCCAAGGGCTACTACTCGGTCTTCTACGCCATGGCCGACTCGCCCTACCGGACGCTTCAGGACCTCAAGGGCAAGGCGCTGGGCCTCGTCGACCCGAACTCGACCTCGGGCTACAACATGCCCCTGTTCACGCTGAACAAGATGGGCCTGGACCCCAAGAGCTACTTCTCCGACACGCTGGTCACGGGCAGCCACGAGAACGCCGTGATCGCGCTGGCGGGCGGGCAGGTGCAGACCTGCGCCAACTGGTGGAACGCGCCCGGCGACTCCAACCTGTCGCGCATGCTCAACAAGGGCATGCTGAAGAAGGCCGACGGCACCCCGCTCAAGGAGAGCGACTTCCGCATCGTGCTCAAGTCCGACCTGATCATCAACTCGCCGACCGCCTACCTGGACGAGCTCCCCGACGACATGAAGGCCGCCGTCCGCCAGGCCTGGTTCGACGCGCCCACCAAGGCGCCGGACGCCTTCAACAAGCTCAGCGACGGCAAGAACCGCCCCTGGGCGGCGGTCGCCAACGCCGACTACGACGACACGATCAAGCTGATCCGCTTCGTGGACGGCCTGAAGAAGAAGAGCTGACGCGGACCTTGCCGAGCGGACGCGCGGCCCCGGCGGCGCCCTCCACCGTCGTGGTGCTGCCGGACGCCCGGCTCGACGCGCCGCGGCGGGCCTACCGGGCGGCGGTGGCGCGCCGCCGCCTCGGGTCGGCCGCGGGGCTCGCGGCGCTGGTCGTCCTGGTGGCCGTGTCGGCGCGCACGGCCGAGATCGACCCCCGCACGTTCTGGGCGAAGCTCGGCGGCTTCACGAGCTACTTCGACCGCCTGGGCACGCTGGACAGCGGCGCCCGCGTGTGGACCGACCCCGCCGAATGGTTCTGGGGGCTCGGGAAGTGGTCGCTCCTGCTCGGCCAGACGTTGCTGATGGGCTACGTGGGCACGCTGTGGGGGGCGGGCTTCGCCTTCGTCCTGTGCTTTCTTGCGAGCCGCACGACCTGCCGGAGCGCGCCCCTGCGCTTCGCGGCGCTGCGCTTCCTGGAGTTCTGCCGCACCGTGCCGGTGCTGGTGTTCGCGCTGGTGTTCGTGGTGGCCTTCGGCCTGGGGGCGCTGCCGGGCGTGCTGGCGCTCGCGGTCCACACGGCGGGCGCGCTGGGCAAGCTGTTCACGGAGGTGGTGGAGAACGCCGACGGGCGCCCCGCCGAGGGCGTCCGGGCGTCGGGCGGCAACGCGGTCGCGGCGATCCGCTTCGGCGTGCTTCCGCAGGTGCTGGCCTCCTTCGCGTCCTACGCGCTGCTGCGCTTCGAGATCAACGTGCGCGAGGCGACCGTGATGGGCTTCGTGGGGGCGGGGGGCATCGGCGAGGAGCTGCTGATCGCCATCCGCCGCTTCTACTACAGCGACGTGTCCGCCATCCTGGTGCTCATCATCCTGACGGTGTTCGCGCTCGACATGGCGACCGAGCGGCTGCGCACCCGCCTGTTCCCGGGCGAGGCCGGGTGACGGGGCCCCAAGCGACGGAACCCGGCCTGCCGGCCGCCGAGGTCGCGGCGCTCGCGGCGCTCGCGGCGCGCTACCCGGCCCTGATGCACCCGCCGCTGCGCACCCGCCTGCCGGCGCTGGGCGTGGCCGCGGCGGTGGCGGGCCTCTTCGTGTTCGGCTTGGTCGCGCTCGGCATCTCGCCCGTGCGGCTCGCGGGCGGCGCCGCGGCGCTGGTGCGCTTCGCGGCCCTGACCGTGCCGCCGGACCCCCTCGGCCACGCGGCGCTGTTCGCCCAGGCGCTCGGCGAGACGCTGGCGATCTCCCTGCTCGGCACGCTCGCGGCCGCGGCTCTGGCCTTCCCGGTCGGGCTGGTCGCGGCCCGCAACGTCGTGCGCCAGCCCGTGGTCCACTGGGGCGTGCGCCGCGGGCTCGACGTGATCCGCTCGGTGGACGTGCTGATCTGGGCGCTGGTGTGGATCGGCGTGGTCGGCCTCGGCCCCTTCGCGGGCGTGCTCGCCATCGCGTGCTCGGACGCGGGCGCCTTCGGCAAGCTGTTCTCCGAGGCGATCGAGACCACGGGCGACCGCGCCCGCGAGGGCGTGCGGGCGGCGGGCGGCTCGCGGCTCGCCGAGTTGCGCTTCGGCCTGCTGCCCCCCGTGCTGCCCGTGCTCGCCGGGCAGGTGCTCTACATGTTCGAGTCGAACGTGCGGTCCGCCACCATCATCGGCATCGTGGGGGCGGGCGGCATCGGCCTCCACCTTTACGAGGCGATCCGCACGCTGGAATGGCGCGAGGTGTCGTTTCTGGTGCTTATGGTGCTCGTCGCCGTGGCGCTGATCGACGCCGTGTCGTCGCGGCTGCGCGCCGCCCTGCGGGGTCGGTGACGCCCGCGGGGGCGCTCACGCGGCGCGGTCGGCCGGCCGCGCCCGCACGAAGGCCAGGGCTGCGCGCACCGCCTC
>CAXTDZ010000067.1:0-20997 GCA_964243035.1 uncultured Lichenihabitans sp. | reverse complement strand
CTTGAACTTCCGCCCGTCCTCCAGGCTGATGATGTAGTCGTCCGTGACGGACTTCCGGATCGGAACGGCGGGAGTCGGCGCCTCGGCGGGGGTGGCCTCCGGTTTCGGCATGGTGATGCCGACCAAAGCCGCGTGAACCGACCTGATGATTTCAGGAAGGTCGGTCGCGTGCGCCGAGTTGTTGCTGACGAAGGCTGAAACGATATCGGCCGTGAGGTCGAGGACGGCAGTTTGATCGGTCACCGGATATCCACCCATCAATAGATTGCACGTCGATCTATGCAGAAAAGACAGGAGAGGCAAGGTCGTCACGCACGTTTTCAGCAGGATCTCGCCGGCTATCGCCAGGGTTTCGTGTTCACACCTGTCGCTCATTTGTTGATCGCGCTTGGCTTGGCCACCGGCGCGTGCGGCGATGCCGGAACCGGTGCCCGCTCGCCCTCGCCTCCCGCGGATCCTTGTCCCCTCCGGTCCAAGCCCGCCGGCGTCCCTCCCGGGGGATGACGGCCTCGGTCCCGGCTGTCGGTGCGGGCACTCCGCCCCGCCGGCGAGCCGCACTCCGATTGGCTTCGGCGCGGCCGGGGCCGTGACGGCGCACTGGAGCCGGAGGCCGGTCGGCTTGGTTCAGACGCGATCTCTGCTGCTCCGCGCTCGCGAACCGCGGGCTTGGCGTCTCCCGAGCCGTCCTGGACCGCGAAGGCGGGCTTGAGCCGAGCCCGCCGTCCCCCGCCCGCCCGGCGCCACGCCCAAAGCCTGGGCTGCCTCCCTCGCGCGCCTCCTCGCGCAAGCGCGGGCCGTCCGCGTGACGCGCCCTGTTCGGCGGCGCAGATGCCTAAAATGAAGGCAGTCGGAGCCGCCGTCGCGCGTGCATCCGCGCGCCTGCGCCACCCCGTTCGTGGCATGGATCGTGCTTCCCATCGGCCGCGGCCACGCGCGGCAAACCATCCATCCGGGCTTCACGCAGGTCGAACCGCCTTTATCCCGAGGTGAGAGGATCGCAATGACGAAATACAAGCTGGAATACATATGGCTCGACGGGTACACGCCGGTCCCGAACCTTCGCGGCAAGACGCAGCTCAAGGATTTCGACACCTTCCCGACGCTGGACCAGCTGCCGCTGTGGGGTTTTGACGGCAGCTCCACCCTGCAGGCCGAGGGGCACAGCTCCGACTGCGTGCTCAAGCCCGTGGCGGTCTACCCCGACCCGCAGCGCACCAACGGCGCCTTGGTGATGTGCGAAGTCATGATGCCGGACGGCAAGACGCCGCATCCGTCCAACAAGCGCGCCACCATCCTGGACGACGCGGGCGCCTGGTTCGGCTTCGAGCAGGAATACTTCTTCTACAAGAACGGCCGGCCGCTCGGCTTCCCGGACGCCGGCTACCCGGCCCCGCAGGGTCCCTACTACACGGGCGTCGGCTACAAGAACGTCGGCGGCATCGCGCGCCAGATGGTCGAGGAGCACCTCGACGCCTGCCTCGCGGCCGGCATCAACCACGAGGGCATCAACGCCGAGGTCGCGAAGGGCCAGTGGGAGTTTCAGATCTTCGGCAAGGGGTCGAAGACCGCCGCCGACCAGGTCTGGATGGCGCGCTACCTGCTCCTGCGCCTGTGCGAGAAGTACGAGGTCGACATCGAGTTCCACTGCAAGCCGCTCGGCGACACCGACTGGAACGGGTCGGGCATGCACTGCAACTTCTCGACCGCCCACATGCGCGACGTCGGCGGCAAGGACTATTTCGAGTCCCTCATGTCGGCCTTCGAGGGCGCCCGCGAGGACCACATCGCGGTCTACGGCCCCGACAACCACATGCGCCTGACCGGCAAGCACGAGACGGCCGCCATCCACCAGTTCAGCTACGGCGTGGCCGACCGCGGCGCCTCGATCCGCGTGCCCCACAGCTTCGTCAACAACGGCTACAAGGGCTACCTGGAGGATCGCCGCCCCAACTCGCAGGGCGACCCCTACCAGATCGCCTCGCAGATCCTCAAAACCATCGCCTCCGTGCCGGCCGGCGGGGTGAGCCAGCAGGCCGCGGAGTAGCGGCCGACGGGCGCGGTGGCGCGCCCGGCAGGTTTGGGCGGCGCGATCCGAGAGGGTCGCGCCGTTTGCGTCCCGAGGCGGGGCGGGGCGCCCGCGTGGCCGTCGATCACGCCCGCGTGGCCCGCCGCAGCACCTCGATGACCCCGTTGTCCGCGATCTCGCCGAGAGCGTGACCCAGCTCGTCCGCCAAACCCGCATCCCCGGCCGACGCGGGGCCGAACACGGGCGCGAACCCGAGAAAGAGCCGGGCCACGTCGGCGGCCCGCGCCGCGGCCTGGTCGGGCCGCCCCGTCCAGTCCTGGACCAGCGGGTCGCTCATCGCCAGGGCACCTCCGCGGTCGTCCACGCCGCCGCAGCACCGGATCCAGGCCGCGACCGCGAGCACGAGGGCGCCGTGCGGCGCCCCTCGGGCGCGCAGCTCGCGCAGGGGTGCGAGGATGCGCCCGGGCAGCTTGCGTGCGGCGTCGGTCGCGATCTGCGCCGTCCGGTGGCGGAGCGCCGCGTTGCCGAAGCGGGGGAGCAGGCGGCGCGCGTAGGCCTCCGCGGTCCCGCGGTCCACCGCGAGCGTCGGGCCGACCTGCGCCCAGTAGGTTTCGAGGAAGGCGCGGACGGCCGGCTGGGCGACCGCGTCCGCGACGGTGTCGAGCCCCGCGAGCCGGCCGACGGCGGCCAGCGCGGTGTGGGCGCCGTTGAGCAGCCGCAGCTTCATCTGCTCGAAAGGCTCCACATCCGCCACGAACGTGACGCCGGCCCGCTCCAGGCCCGGGCGGCCGAGCGGGAAACGGTCCTCCACGACCCATTGCGCGAAGGGCTCGCCGATCACGGGCCAGGCGTCCTCCACCCCGAGCCGGCCCGTGATCGCGGCCCGGTCCGCGTCGGTGGTGGCCGGCACGATCCGGTCGACGGTGGAGCAGGGGCAGGCCACCTGCTCGGCCACGTAGGCCGCCAAACCCGCGTCGCGCGCCGCGGCCAGATCGAAGAGCAGCCGGTGCAGCACCCGGCCGTTGCCGGGCAGGTTGTCGCAGCTCAGGATCGTGAACGGGGGAAGGCCGCGGGCCCGCCGCCGTGCCAGCCCCTCCATCACGAAGTCCGCGGCCGTGCGCGGCGGGTGCGCGCCGGCCTGCGCCGCGTCCGGAGCGGGCGCGTAACCCGCCTCGGTGACGGTCAGCGTGACGAGGCGCGTGCGCGGGTCGGCGAGGGCGGCGAGCAGGCGCTCGGGGTTTTGGGCCGCCACCACGACGTCGAGCACCGAGCCGATCACCCGGAGGGTCTCGCCCGCCGTGTCGCGCAACGCCAGCGTGTAGAGGAAGTCCTGCGGTGCGAGCGCGTCGCGGGTCGCGGGGCTGCGCAGCGACGCCCCCACGATGCCCCAGGACCGCTCGCCCGCCGCGAGGCACGTGTCGACGAAGGCGGCCTGGTGGGCCCGGTGGAACGCGCCGGCTCCGAGATGCACGATGCCGGGCGCCACGCGCCCGCGGTCGTAGGCCGGCACCTCGATCCCCGGTCCGAGGAAGCCGAGCGCGCGCGTCGAGAGCCGGCGGGGCGTCACGATCTCAGGCCGGAGGCCGCGCGCGGTCGGGCCGCGCGCCCTTCGGACGTCGATCGTGCCGGCTTGCGTCCACCTATCGCCTCCGCCTCGACGAGCACCGGGGCCATCAGCGTGGCGCAAGGCATCGGTGTCAACCGTGCGGGCGGGTGTTGATCGTTGCGCCGCCGCGCAACAGCGGACCTGCCGAGTGATGGCGAAATGGCCTTCTCACATTTTTGTGATTAGGCTTTCCGCGAATCGGCGCGCGCCGCGCCGCGGCCGTGGCAGGCGGTTCGCGGAGGTTGGCCCGTTGAAACGGTCGGCAACGATGTCGCGGTTCTGGTGGCCCGGTGCCCCGCGCGACGCGGTCGCGAGCGGCTCGGTCGTGTTCGCAAGCGCGCTGGCGAGCATCGTGCTGACCCGCAGTGCCCAGCACATGGCCACGTTCTGGTTCGCCAACGCCGTGATGCTCGTTCTGCTGCTCGGCCGGGCGGGGTGGGCCTGGCCGGTTCTGCTTGCCGCGGGTGGGATCGGAAACGCCCTCGCCCACGCCGTGGCAGGTGACGGATGGCTGCTCGTTGCCGGAGGCCCCGCCTGCAACGCGATGGAGGTCCTGGCCATCGCCACGGGGGTGCGGCGCTGGATCGGGCGCGACCTCGACCTGTCCCGCCCCGCGCATCTCGGCGCGTTCGTGGCGCTCGCCGGCCTCGCGGTTCCGGCGGTGGGGAGCGCGGCGGCGGCGCAGGTGTTCGCGGCCAGCCGGCACGCGTTGCCGGCCGCGCTCTGGCTCGCCCGCTTCCCCGCCGACGCGCTGGGTTACCTGGTGTTCGCGCCCCTGCTGCTGCTGGCGGGCCCGTCCGAACTGCGGGCCCTGCTCCGCCCCGGCCGGCGGATCGAGGCGGCGGTCTGGGGAGCCGTGGTGGCGACCGTCACGGTCGCGTCCTTCCTCCAGAACAGCTACCCGATCCTGTTCGTGCCCGCCGCCGCGCTGGCCCCGGTGGCGGTGCGGCTCGGCCCCGCGGGAACGGTGGTGGGGATCGGCTTCGTGGCCATCACGGCGGCCGTCGCGACGCTGCACGGCCACGGCCCGGTCCTGCTCGGCACCGGCGGGCCGGTCGCCCACGGCCTGATGCTGCAGGGCTTCGTGGCCGCGACCGCGCTGAGCAACCTGCCGCTCAACGCCCTGCTCAGCCAGCACGCCCGCCTGCAAGCACGGCTCCGCGACGCCAACGCCCGCCTCACCTCGGCCGAGAAGATGGCCCGCATGGGCCACTGGCGCATCGAGCTGCCGTCGCGGACGTTGACGTGGTCGGACGGGGTCTACGACCTCCACGGGCTCGATCCCGCGCGGCACACGCCCACCATCGAGAACGCCGTCGCGCACTACCACCCCGACGACAGGGCCGAGGTCGCCCGGCTGATCGCCTACGCGGCCCGGTGGGGCACCGGCCATGCGGCCAACCTGCGCATCGTGCGCGCCGACGGCAAGGTGCGCGACGTCCAGTCCCGCGGCATCTGCGAGAAGGGTCCGGACGGCCGGGTGACGGCGGTGTTCGGCACGCTCACCGACGTGACCGACCTCCGGCGGGTCGAGCGGGCCGCGGCGGAAGGCGAGAAGCGCTACCGGCTCCTGGCCGACAACGCGACCGACATGATCACCCGGATGGACCTGTCGGGCCGCCGCCTGTTCGTGTCGCCGGCCTCGCGCGACCTGCTGGGCTTCGAGCCGGACGCCCTGGTGGGCACCAGCCCGCTCGACATGATCCACGCCGACGACGCGCCCGGGCTCGCTTGCCTCTTCGAAAACTTCGCGGCGGGCCGGACCGACCGCGCCATCAACGTCAACCGCCTGCGCCACAGGGACGGGCGCTGGATCTGGGTCGAGGCGTCGCTCAGGCTGCTGCGCACCCCTGCCGGGGCCCCCGCGGGCGTGGTGGGGGCCGTGCGCGACATCACCGCCCGCAAGCAGACCGACGAGGCGCTGCGCGAGAGCGAGGCGCGCTACCGGCTCCTGGCCGACAACGCGACCGACATGATCACGCAGATGGACCTGTCGGGTCGCCGCCTGTTCGTGTCGCCCGGCTCCCAGGCCCTGCTGGGCTACCAGCCCGAGGACCTGGTCGGCACGCTCCGGCAGGCTTTCGTCCATCCCGACGACGAGCCCGCGCTGAAGCTCAAGCTGGACGAGCTCGCGGCGGGCCGGGCCGACCAGACCGCCACCGTCAACCGCGTGCGCCACAGGGACGGGCGCTGGATCTGGGTCGAGGCTTCCGTGAAGCTGCTGCGGGACGAGGGCGGTCGCCCGCAGGGGGTCGTGTCGGCGCTGCGCGACGTCACCGTGCGGCGGGAAGCCGAACTGGCCCTGGCCGCGAGCGAGGCGCGCTACCGCGTGCTGGCGGAGGCCACGAGCGACGTCATCACCCAGCTGGACCTCGACCTGCGCCGCTCCTACGTGTCGCCCGCGTGCCGAAGGGTGCTCGGCTTCGAGCCGAACGAGATGCTGGGCGTCCGCCCCTCCGCCAGGATGCACCCCGAGGACACGGACGCCGTCCGGGCCGTGGCGCACCGCCTCGCGGCGGGCGCCGTGGAGGGCGACCGCGCGACCGTCACCTACCGCAGCCTGCACAGGCAGGGGAACTGGGTCTGGCTCGAAACGGTGATGACGCTGGTGCGCGACGCGGTCACGGGCGCGCCGGCCAGCCTGATCTGCTCGATGCGCGACGTGTCCGAGCGGCAGCGCGTCGCCCGGCACCTGGAGCGCGCCAAGGTCCAGGCGGAGGCCGCCGCCCACGCCAAGGCCGAGTTCGTGGCCAACATGAGCCACGAGCTGCGCACGCCGCTGACCGGCATCCTGGGGGTCCACGACCTCCTGCGCACCGACGCGGGCCTCACGGCGGGGCAGCGGCGGTTGATCGACCTCGCCAGCGACGCGGGCCGCTCCCTGCTCGCGATCGTCAACGACGTGCTCGACTTCAGCAAGATCGACGCGGGCCGCCTCGACCTGGAAACCGTCCCCTTCGACCTCGACGCGCTTCTGTTGAGCTGCGTCGACCTGGCGCGGGGCCAGCTGAACGACAAGCCCGTGACGCTGTCCGTCGCGCGGGTGCCGTCCACCCTCGGCTGGGTCGCGGGCGACCCGACCCGGATCCGGCAGATCGTGCTCAACCTGCTCACCAACGCGGTGAAGTTCACCGATCGCGGGCAGGTCACGCTCCGCACCGCCTACCGGGACGCGTCCCGGACCGTCCGGGTCGAGGTGACCGACACCGGCCCCGGCCTCCCGCCCGACCGGATCCGCACCCTGTTCGGCCGTTTCACCCAGGCCGACGCCTCGACGACGCGCCGCTACGGCGGGACGGGGCTCGGGCTGGCGATCTGCCGCCACCTGACCGACCTGATGGGCGGCCGCATCGATGCCGAACCGGCGCCCGGCGGCGGCTCGACCTTCTGGTTCGAGCTGCCGCTCGACCGCCACGACGGCCTGGGGCCGGACCGCGCCAGGGACGCCCGCGGCCAGGCCGCCCCGGGCCGGCCGCGGCTGCTGCTGGCCGAGGACAGCCCCGTCAACGCCGAGATCGTGACCGCCATGCTCACCACCCGGGGCTACCTCGTCACCTGCGTCGGCGACGGGGCCGCCGCCGTCGCCGCGGCTCGCGGGCCCGAGCCGTTCGACCTGATCCTCATGGACCTGCAGATGCCCGTGATGGACGGCCTCGACGCCACCCGCGCCATCCGGGCCCGGGAACGGGAAACGGGAGCCGCGCGGGTGCCGATCGTGGGCTTCACGGCCAACGCGCTCGCCGAGGACGCCGAGCGCTGCCTCGCGGTCGGCATGGACGCGCACGTGGCCAAGCCCGTCGACTGGCCTCGCCTGTTCGCGGTGCTCGACGATCTCGGAGGGGCGTCCGAGCCCGCCGGGCCGGGGAACGGCCGGGGGCCCGACCTCGACGGCGTGCTCGAAGGCGGCATCCTGGAGGAGCTGGCCGGGTTGATCGGCCACGACCGGGTCGCCAGCATGCTGGCGCGCTTCGTGGACGACCTGCGCGCGCGGCTGGCGGCCGTCGCGGCCGGGGGCGAGGCCGAACTGTCCGACGCCGTGCACGTGCTGGTCGCGACGGCGGGCCAGCTCGGCTTCCGGGAGCTCGGCGCGCTCTGCGTCGAGGCCGACGCGCTGCTCCGCTCCGGAGCCGGGTTCGACCGCCTGGACGAGCTGCGCCGGGCGGCGGACCGCGCGGCGGCGGCGGCGGCGCGATCCGCCTTCGCCCGGGCGGCCTGACGGGGCGCCGTTCGCGAGCCGGTAAGCTTTACCGGCTAAAGTCCGGGCGGGGAACGGTGGCGCTTGCGCCCAACCTCTCACCCGAACACCGGAAGAGCGGGCGCCATGGCCAGTCTCACCTCGGATACCGGGCGCCGGCCCCCCGGGATGGTTCAGGTCTTCGCCCCCGAGCGCGACCGGGTCGAAGCCGCCGCCGCCCTCGCGTGCTCGGATTTCCAGGTCTGCGGCCCGGAGGCCGACGGGACCCCGATCGTCGCCGCGCTCGTCAGCGACGCCCTGGAGGCGCCCATCGAGGTTTGCCGGCGGCAGCCCCCGGGCCGCCCGGTGATCCTCCTGTCCTCCGAGGCCGACTTCGATCTCCGCCTCGCGGCCGCGCGGGCGGGGGTGGGCGCCATCCTGCGGCGCCCGCTCGACCCGATCGAGTTCCTGCGCTGCCTCGACGACCTCGACGCCGATGCCGCGGCGGAGCGGCTCTCGGTCGTGCTGGTCGACGACGACGACCTGTCGGCCGACATGAACGCCGCCATCCTGCGCTCCGCGGGCCTGGGGGTCGAGGTCGTCACCGACCCGCGCCTGGCCGTGGAGGCGATCGAGCGGGTGCTGCCCGACTTGGTGCTCATGGACCTGCGCATGCCGGGCGTGGACGGGATCGAGCTCGCGCAGGTGGTGCGGCTGTCGCGCGACCTGGTCTCGATCCCGATCATGTTCCTGTCGGTCGAGCGCGACGAGGAGCGCCAGTCGGCAGCCCGGCGCGTCGGCGGCGACGACTTCGTCCAGAAGCCGGCCGACCCGCGCAAGCTGATTGCCCAGGTCCGCGCCCGCGCGAGCCGGGCCAGGCTGCTCAGGGCGCGCGGCGAGCGCGACGGGCTGACGGGCCTGCTCGACCACAGCCGCTTCCGGGAGCGGCTGGCCCACGAGCTGTCGCACTGCCGCCGCCACGGCGGCGACCTCAGCCTGGTGCTCATCGACGTGGACCGCTTCAAGGCCATCAACGACGGCTTCGGGCACCTGGCGGGCGACCAGGTGCTGCGCACGCTCGCGCAGCTCCTGACCTCGACCCTGCGGCAGTCCGACGTGCTGGGCCGCTGCGGCGGCGAGGAGTTCGGCGTCATCCTGCGCGGCACCGGCGCCGCCGCCGCCTGCCGGGTGATCGACCGCATCCGCGAGCGCTTCGGCGCCACCGGGTTCCGGGCGGGGGCGGCGGACTTCACCGTGACGTTCAGCGCCGGGATCGCGTCCAACCGCGAGTGCTCGGACGCGACCGCGCTGCTGACCACGGCGGACCGCGCCCTTTACGCCGCCAAGGCGGGCGGGCGGGACAGGGTGCTGCGTGACGCGGCTTGAGACCACGCTGCGCCGAGCAGGCCTCGTCGGCGGAAGCCAACATCGCGAGCGAAGCGCGGCGCTCCAGAGGTCCGGGTTCAGGCGTCCGTCATGTGCGCCTGACCGGACCGGCTGGATCGCCACGCTCCGCTCGCGATGGCGACCCAGGGGAGCCGATGAGGTTTGATCGGTGCGAGCCGGTACGGGCGCGCTCGCACGGTCGGCCTGCGCCGGATCATGGCCGGCGCTGGCCCGCTCGACGGGGCGGTTTGAGAGGTTTCAGCGGTCCCCGATCGGCGCGTAGTCGCGCCGCCCCGCGCCCACGTAGAGCTGCCGCGGGCGGCCGATGCGCTGGCCCGGGTCCTCGATCATCTCCTTCCACTGGGCGATCCAGCCGACCGTGCGGGCCAGCGCGAACAGCACGGTGAACATGGAGGTCGGGAAGCCCAGCGCGCGCAGCGTGATGCCCGAGTAGAAGTCGACGTTGGGGTAGAGCTTGCGCTCCACGAAGTAGTCGTCCGACAGCGCGATGCGCTCCAGCTCCACCGCGATGTCGAGCAGGGGGTCGTCCTTGATGCCCACCTCGCGCAGCACCTCGTGGCAGGTGCGCTGCATGATCTTGGCGCGGGGGTCGTAGTTCTTGTAGACGCGGTGGCCGAAGCCCATCAGGCGGAACGGGTCGTTCTTGTCCTTGGCGCGGGCGATGAACTGCGGGATGCGGTCCACCGAGCCGATCTCGGCCAGCATCTTGAGCGCGGCCTCGTTGGCGCCCCCGTGCGCGGGCCCCCACAGGCAGGCGATGCCCGCCGCGATGCAGGCGAAGGGGTTGGCGCCCGAGGAGCCCGCGAGCCGCACCGTGGAGGTCGAGGCGTTCTGCTCGTGGTCGGCGTGCAGCACGAAGATCTTGTCGAGCGCCCGGGTCAGCACCTGGTTGATCCGGTAGTCCTCGCACGGAACCGCGAAACACATGCGCATGAAGTTCGCCGTGTAGTCGAGGTCGTTCTTCGGATAGACGAACGGCTGGCCGATCGTGTACTTGTAGGCCATGGCGGCCAAGGTCGGCATCTTGGCGATCATGCGGATGGAGGCGATCATCCGCTGGGTGGGATCGGAGATGTCGGTGGAGTCGTGGTAGAAGGCCGACAGCGCGCCCACGGACGCCACCATCACGGCCATCGGGTGCGCGTCGCGCCTAAAACCTTGGAAGAAGCGGGCCATCTGCTCGTGCACCATCGTGTGGCGCGTGATGCCGTAGTCGAAGTCCGCCTTCTGCCCCTGGGTGGGCAGCTCGCCGTAGAGCAGCAGGTAGCAGGTTTCCAGGAAGTCGCCGTGCTCGGCCAGCTGCTCGATCGGGTAGCCGCGGTAGAGCAGCACGCCCTCGTCGCCGTCGATGTAGGTGATCTTCGACTCGCAGCTCGCGGTCGAGGTGAAGCCCGGGTCGTAGGTGAACAAGCCCGACTGCCCGTAGAGCTTGGAGATGTCGACCACGTCCGGGCCGACGGTGCCCTTGCGCACCGGCAGGTCGAACGACCTGTTGTCGACGATGATTGTGCCTGGGTTCTCGGCCATGAACGTGCCTGCGGAAACGGCGGAAGGGTCGCACGGCATCCCCGGGTCCCGCGACCGGGGAACCGGGGTCTTGTGCGCTGCGGGAAAGCTAGCGGAACCCCCGGGGCCGTCAAGCCGCGCGGGGGTGAGGCGAAGGCGCGCCTCACTCCATCACGGCGCCGTGGTCCACCGCGGCGGGGGCGGCCGACTTGCGCAGGAGAAAGACGAGCGGCATGGCGCCGAGCGCCATCAGCATCATCAGCTTGAAGTCGTCGATGTAGCCGATCGTGACGGCCTGGACGTTGATCATCGCGTCCAGCGCCGCGCGGCCCGCGGCCGTGAACGGGCTCGCCATGTGGCGGACCGCGGGGGCGTGGATCACGGGATTGAAGGGCGTGACGAAGCGCACGAGGTCGGCGTGGTTGACTTGCGTGTTCTCGGTCAGCAGCGCGCTCACCACCGAGATGCCGACGCTGGAGCCGATGTTGCGCGACAGGTTGTAGAGCCCCGTGCCCTCGCCGCGCTTGGCGGCGGGCAGGGTCGAGAAGGTCACCACCGTGAGGGGCACGAACAGGAAGCCGAGCCCCATGCCCTGGACGAAGCCGGTGAACACGATGCGCCCCTGCGACACGTCGGGCGTCCAGCCCGTCATGTCGAACATGGCCCAGGCGGTCAGCCCGAGGCCCACCAGCAGCAGCCACTTGACCTCGACGCGGCCGATCAGCCGGCCCACCACGAACATGCAGGCCATGGTGCCCATGCCGCGCGGCCCCATGACGATGCCCGCCGTCACCACCGGGTAGCCCATCAGCGTCTGCAGGTAGGGCGTCATCAGCGCCATGGAGGCGAGGTAGGTCACGCCCACGACGAAGATGAAGACCATGCCCACCGCGAAGTTCCGGTCCAGGAACAGCCGCGGGTTCACGAAGCTCCGCTCCGCCGTGAACGTGTGGACGAAGAACACGTAGGCCGCGCAGCCCGCCACCAGCGCCTCGGCGATGATCTCGCCCGAGGAGAACCAGTCGAGCTGCTCGCCGCGGTCGAGGAAGAGCTGCAGCGCCGCGATGGTGACGCTGAGCGCCCCGAACCCCAGCCAGTCGAGGTGGGCGCCGAGGTCCCGCCTGGACTCGGTCACGAAGGCCGACACGCCCGCGAAGGCCACGGCCCCGATGCCGAGGTTGATGTAGAACACCCAGCGCCAGGAGATGTTGTCGGTGAGCCAGCCGCCGATCACCGGGCCCAGCACCGGCCCCACCATGATCGACACGCCGAACACCGCCATCGCGGAGCCGCGCTCCTCCGGCGGGTAGATGTCGAGCAGGATGGACTGGCTGAGCGGCACCAGCGCCGCGCCGAACAAGCCCTGCAGCAGCCGGAAGCCCACGATCTGCAGCAGCGACTGGGCGATGCCGCACAGGATGGAGGCCACCACGAAGCCCGCGATGGCGGTGAGCAGCACGCGCTTGCGGCCGAACCGGTTGGCGATGTAGCCCGAGGGCGGCATCATGATGGCGGCCGCCGTGATGTAGGAGGTCAGCACCCAGTTGATCTGGTCGGCGGAGGCCGACACGCTGCCCTGGATGTAGGGCAGCGCCACGTTGGCGATGGTGGTGTCGAGCGCCTGCATGATGGTGGCCAGGATCACGCAGGCCGTGATGGCGCCCCGGTTGGCAACCGGGACGAACGGCCCCCCCTCAGCCACGGCGGTGCCAGCCGACCCGGTCGAGCAGGTCCACCGCCATCTGCGGCAGCCCGCGGGCGTGGCCGGTGTCGACGGTCACCACCACGCTCATGCCGACCCGGAGCGGCGGCTTGGCGGGGTCGAGCCTGAGCCGCACGCGCATGGGGATGCGCTGCACCACCTTGACCCAGTTGCCCGTGGTGTTCTGGGCGGGCAGCAGCGCGAAGCTCGCCCCCGAGGCCGGGCTGATGCTGTCCACCGTGCCGGACCAGGTCACCCCCGGGTAGGTGTCCACCGTCACGGTCGCGTCCTGGCCGGGGCGCACCCAGGTGAGCTCGGTTTCCTTGGGGCTCGCCTCCACCCACAGGTTCTCGTCCGACACCAGGCTGAAGCCGGGCTGGGCGGCGGGCAGGTAGCCGCCCACCTGGAGGCTGTCGACGTTGGTGACCACGCCCGCGAAGGGGGCGCGCACCACCGTGTCGTCCAGGTCGCGACGGGCGTTGTCCACGGCCGACTCGGCCTGGAGGTAGAAGGGGTTCTGCTCCACGGGCTGGTTGGGGTCGCCGCCGAGCTGCGCCAGCATGGATTGCGCGTTGGCCTGCGCCACCAGCAGGCGCTGCTGCGCGGCGGTCAGGTCGTGCTGCGCCTGGTCGAAGATGGCCTTGGAGGCGACGGACGAGGTCACCAGATCCTGCTGCCGCCTGAAGCTCACCTGGTAGAAGGGCAGGTCGGCCTTGGCCTGCTCGATCTGGGCCATCGACTGCTTGTAGGAGGCCTGCAGGGTCAGCACCTGGTTGCGCACGGTGCCGAGCTGGGCTTGCGCGCCATCCAGCGCGATGCGGAACGAGCGCTCGCGCAGGCGGAACAGCACCTGGCCCTTCGACACCTGCTGGTTGTTGTGCACCTCGACCATGTCCACCGTGCCCGACACGTCGGTCGACACGCCGAGCGTCTGGGCCTGGACGTAGGCGTTGTCGGTGGACATCACCTGGCCGCCGGTCACGTAGGCGTAACCGCCGTAGACCAGCGCCACGGGCAGCAGCGCGAACAGGAGCGGCCGCAGCAGGCCGCGCTTCCGCTTGGGCGCCGGGGCCACGGGCGGTGGCGGCGCGGGCCGCGGGGCCTCGACAGCTCCGGGCGCCCGGACCACGGGTTCGGGCGGCACGGCCTCCGGCGGGTCGAGCACGGGCAGCTCGGGCTCGGGGCGGCGCGCCCCGGGCGGCGGGGCCAGGGTGCGCGCCTCCAACCGGCTCACCCGCTCGTCAAGGTCGACCACGGCCGCGTGGTCGTCGATCTCGTGGTCGCGGAACAGCCCCTCAGCCATGCTGCACCTCCTCGCCGACCGGGGCCGCGCAGGCCTCGACCAGGTTGGCCTTCATGCGGACGAGCATGTCGCCCAGCCGCTCCTGATCGGCGGGCGACAGGCCGGCCAGCGCCTCCGCCCGGGCCGCGTCGCCGATGCGCAGCAGCAGCTTGAGGCTCGGCCCCGCCTCGGGCGTCAGGTGGAGCAGCCACACGCGCCGGTCCTTCGGGTGCTGCCGCCGCTCCACCAAGCCGCGCGCCTCCAGCCGGTCCAGGATGCGGACCAGGGTGATGGGCTCGACGTCCATCAGCTCCGCGAGGCCCGCCTGGTGGATGCCCTCGTTGCGGGACACGAACAGGAGCACCTGCCACTGCGCCCGCGTGAAGCCGAGCGAGGCCGCGCGCTGCTCGAAGCGCTTGCGCCACAGCCGGGCGACGTCGTGGACCACGGCACCGAGCAGGGCGTTGTTCTGCGACATGCTGTTGACCCGGACGGGACGGTTCCGACGGTCATGCGCCGTGACACCGTAGCCTTGCTGATTATATATAGGCATATGATATGCTTGTAAAGGTTTCGTCGACGAGGGTGGGGCGGGTGGTGGGGCGGCGCGGGACGGGGTTGGGTGGAGCGGCGTCGCTGGGGGCGGTCCTGCTCGCGGGCGTCGTGCACCCTGCCGCGGCGGGTCCGGCCTTCTCCTGCGGCGGCTTCGCCATGGCGGGCGGCGCGGAACTGTTCTGCAGCCACGTCGACCCCAAAGCTCCTGCCCAGTCCTGTTCCTGGTCCTGGACGCTGCTCACCACCGCCAACGCCCCGAGCGTCGTGAACGGCTCGTTCCTGCTCGTGCCGGGCGTGCAGAACGACATGGTCTACGAAGGGTTCGGCTTCAACGCGCCCTTGTCGCCCCCGGTGGTGCTCTGCCAGGGCCGCAAGGACCCGGGCGCGCGCTGAGCGCACGGCATGAGCGGCGTGGTGTCGTCCGACCACGCCGCCCTGAAGACGACCGGCACCGACGGCGAGGACGGGCCCGGCCGCTGGGGCGTCTCGCCGACGGGCTCGACGCGGCCGGCGTCGCGGGGCGTCCGGCTTCGGCCTCGCGGCAGACGGTGAGCCGCACCGGCCGCGATCCCGACATGTCCGCGGCGGCTACGCCCGCGCGGACGTCCCGCGCGCGCCGAAAACCGCGCCGACCTCCCGGGCCACGCGCAGCAGGTGGCGGTCGGCATAGCGCGGCCCGGTCAGCGACAGGCCGACCGGCAGCCCGGCCGGTCCCGCGAAGCCCGGCACGTTGACGACCGGACCGTGCAGCAGCGTCCACATCGCGTTCAAGGCCGCGTCGCCCGTGACCGTGCCCACGGGCGCCTCGCCGCGCGCGCTGGGCGTCAGCACGGCGTCGAAGGGCGCGGCGATCGCGTCGAAGGCCGCCCTGCATCCCGCCGCCGCGTCGTAAGCCTCGACCAGGGCCGCCCTGCCGATCCCCCTGCTGTTCCCGGCCATGGCCGCGATGTCGTCGCGGAGGAGGTCCGGTCGGGCGCGAAGCTCGCTCAGGAAGCTCGCGGGCGCCTCGCCGTACATCACGGCCGCGTGGTGGTCGGTGAGCGCCGCGAAGGCGGGCGGCAGGTCGAGCGGCACGACGGCGGCGCCGGCGTCGCGCAGCAGGGCGCAGCCCCGCTCGAAGGCGTCGCGGGTCGCGGGTTCGGTCGCGTCCCAGGCCGGTGACCGGCAGGCCGCGATCCGCGCGCCCGCGAGCGCGAAAGGCCGGGCGGGCCCGCGGTCCTCCAGCGCGAACACGTCGGCCAGCAGGTCGAGGTCGTCGGCCGAGCGCGCGAACAGGCCCAGCGTGTCCAGGCTCGGCGACAGCATCTTGAGCCCTTCCCGGCTGACGGCGCCCCAGGTGGGTTTCAGGGCGTAAAGGCCGCAGAAGGAGGCGGGTCGGATGGTGGAGCCCGCCGTCTGCGTGCCCAGGCCGACCGGCACCTGCCCGTCCGCCACGACCGCGGCCGAGCCGCTGGACGAGCCGCCCGGCGTCCGCGCCGGGTCGAAGGGGTTGCGGGCGGTGCCCCCGCGGGTCACGGCCGCGAAATCGGTGGTGTCCGTCTTGCCGAAGATCAGGGCGCCCGCGGCCCGCAGCGTCTTCACGCAACCCGCGTCGATCGCGGGGAAGCTGTCCGCGTAGAGCGGCGAGTTGTTCCGCGTCGGCATGTCGGCCGTCAGGATCACGTCCTTGACCGCGACCGGCACCCCGTGCAGCGGGCCCCTGACTTGCCGGGCGTCGAGGTCGCGCGCGCCGCGCAGGACGAGGTCGGGGTCGAGGTGGGCCCAGCCCCGCACGGCGGCGTCCCGCTCGCGGATGCGGGCGAGGCAGGCTTGCGCCATCGCCTCGACCGACAGGGCGCCGGTTCTCATCAGCGCGACGGCCTCCGTCGCGGTCAGCTCGTTGGGATGGGGCATGGCGGGACCTCCGGAAGAGGCTCGGGTGGCGGCCAAGACGCGCCGGATCTCCGCGGGCACGCCGTCCGCCTACCCCGCTCCGACGCCATCGAGCCCCGTGACCCGGGCGTCCGCGTCGATCGCAACAACCATGCCGTCGGACCTGCGGCGTCGGCGCGGGCGAAGCGCGCGCCCGCGTTCGCGACAGAACCGCGGCGCCGGCCGGCCGCGTCGCGCGTCGAAGCCGGTCGTCGCGCACCGCGCCCGGCCTCCTCGTAAGCCCGTTCCCGATCCTGTAAGCGTCCCCCGGGCGGGGCAGGGGGCCGAGGGCGTGATGGCGGTGCGGATCAGGCAAGTCCGGGAGCCGCGCCGTGCCTGACCTCGACGCCGTCGTGGGCGAGATCGTGGCGGAGATGCGGGCCCGCCCCGACCGGGGCGAGGTCGCGCGCTACATCCCCGAGCTCGCGCGCGTCGAGCCGGGCGCCTTCGGGCTCGCGGTCGTCGACGCCGGGGGCCGGGTGGCGGCCGCCGGCGACTGCGACGTGCCGTTCTCCATCCAGAGCATCTCCAAGGTGTTCACCCTGACCCTGGCGCTGGGGATGATCGGCGACGGGCTGTGGCGCCGGGTCGGGCGCGAGCCCTCGGGCAGCGCCTTCAACTCCATCGTCCAGCTCGAAACCGAGCGCGGGGTGCCGCGCAACCCGTTCATCAACGCCGGCGCCATCGCGGTCACCGACGTGATCCTGTCCGGTCACCAGCCGCGCGAGGCGCTGGGCGAGATCCTGCGCTTCATGCAGTTCCTGGCGCAGGACCCCACGATCGGCATCGACGCCGCCGTGGCGGCCTCCGAGAAGCGCACGGGCCACCGCAACGCGGCGCTCGCCAACTACATGCGCTCCTTCGGGGTGATCGAGCACCCGGTGGAGCACGTGCTGGGCGTGTATTTTCACCACTGCGCCATCGCGATGTCGTGTCGGCAGCTCGCGGCGGCGGGGCGCTTCCTGGCCCACGACGGGCGCCACCCCGGGTTCCGCTCGTCCGTGGTCTCGCCCGAGCGGGCGCGGCGCATCAACGCGATCATGCTGACGTGCGGCCATTACGACGGCTCCGGCGAGTTCGCCTACCGGGTCGGCCTGCCGGGCAAGAGCGGGGTGGGGGGCGGCATCCTGGCGGTCGCGCCGGGCAAGGCCTCGGTCGCGGTGTGGTCGCCGGGCCTCGACGCCGCCGGCAACTCCCACCTCGGGCGGATCGCGCTGGAGCGGCTCACGCGGCGGATGGGGTGGTCCGTCTTCGCCCCGTGAGGCCGACCCTCACTTCGTGATGGGCGGCGCCCCCGCCGGCACCGGCAGGGGCGGGAACAGGACATGGTCGAGCAGCAGCCAGAGCAGGACGGCCACCAGCACGATCCCGAGGACCCAGATGATCCTGCGATCGAGGTTCACGGGGGTCCGCTCCGCCGCGCCCGGGCGCTCAGCCCGCGTCGGACTTGCTGGCCGGCATCGCGGCGCCGCCGGAGGGCGCCGCGAGCGTGTCGGCCGGGGTCTCGGTCACGGTGCCGGCGGCCTTGTGGGCCTTGCCGAGCGCGTCGATCTTCTCGTCGCGCTTGGCGATCTGCTCGTCGGTCACCTCCAGGCTGCCCGTGGTGGTGGTCACCGTCCTCTTGGTTTCGCCGCTCATAATCCGCCTCATTTGACTGGCCGCCCCGCGACATCATAGCCCGCGCGCCCCGGATGGGAAGGCGCGGCCGGTGCCGCCCGGCCGAAACGACGCGCGCGCCGGTTCGGTTGCCCGCGCGGCATCGCGATCCGCCCGCCCTCCGCGCGCGTCACGCCGGCAGCTCCACGCCCGACAGGCGCGCGCAGGCGTCCACGACCCTGTCCTGCCGCGCCTCGTCGCGGGTGGCGCCGCTCGGCTCCCGAAACCGCCGGTGGAAGAAGTAGCCGCCCGTGACCTCTGCCGCGGGATCGTCGGCGGCCGCGAGCCAGACCTGGGTGCGGGGCGCGGCGTCGAGGTCGCCGGTCGCCCGCGGGCCGCCGAGCTTGGTCGCGACCCAGCCGGGCTCCAGGGCGTTGCTCCGGACGTCCGGCCAGCGCCGCGCCACCGCAAAGGCCAGCAGCACGTTGTGCAGCTTGGTGTCGGAATAGGCCTGGTTGCCCCGCCAGGGCCGCTCGGCCCAGTTGAGGTCGCGCAGGCTCGCGTCGCCGCGCCGGTGCAGCTCGGAGCTGACGTAGACGAGCCGCTTCGGCCGCCGGATCAGCGCGGTGAGCACGTAGGGCGCCAGCGTGTTGACCGCGAAGACGTGGGCGAGCCCGTCGACGGTCTCGACCCGCCGCTTTTCCCGGAACCCCACGGCCGCGTTGTGGATCACGGCGTCGAAGGCGCCCAGCGCGTTGACCTCCCCGGCGAGCGCCTTGACCTCCTCCAGGCTCGCGAGGTCGCCCAGCACGATCCCCTCGGCGCCCGGCACCGCGTCGCGCGCGGTCCGGCCCCGCGCGGCGTCGCGGGCGTGGAGCACCACCCGGTGGCCGCCCTCGACGAGCAGGTGCGCCGCCATGCGGCCGAGGCCGTCCGACGACCCCGTGATGAAGACGCGCGCCATGCGGGTCGGCTCCTCAAGCCGCGGCCCCGCGGCGCCTTCAGTTCGCGGCGCGCCGCTGCAGCGCGTCCGCGCCGCCGTTCTGGGCGTTCGCCATCAGGGCCGCGATGCGGTCGTGCTCGCGCTTGAAGGCGCCGAGCTTGCGGCCGTCGAGCTCGCGCGTTTGGGCGAGCTTGACCCGCATCGGGTCCACGAAGTGGCCGTTGACGATCACCTCGTAGTGCAGGTGCGGCCCCGTGGCGAGGCCCGTCTGCCCCAGAAAGCCGATCACCTGGCCCTGGCGGACGCGCACGCCCTCGGCGATGCCGCGCGCGAAGCCCACCATGTGCGAGTAGGTCGTGACGTAGTCGTTGGCGTGCTGGATCTCGACGTGGTTGCCGTAGCTCGGGCTGCGCTCGGCCTTCAGCACGGTGCCGTTGCCGGACGCGAGGATCGGCGTGCCGACCGGCGCTGCCCAGTCCACCCCCGTGTGCGGCCGCGAATAGCCCAGGATGGGGTGGAACCGCATGCCGAAGGGCGAGGTGAAGACGCCGTTCGGCACCGGGTTGCGGATCAGGAACTTGTGAACGGAGCGCCCGTCGTCGTCGTAGTAGTCGGGACCCGGGTCGTCGGGACCGCGGAAGCGGAAGTAGCGGAAGGTTTCGTCCCGCACGGTGAGGGACGCGAACAGGAGCTTCCGGGCGTCGCCCTCCTCGCCGTCGGAATAGAGCGCGTCCAGCGAGTCGCCGCCCTGAACGGCCTGCTGGAAATCGACGTCGTTGGAGAAGATGCGGATCATGGTGTCGATGACGGAGGCGGGAAGGCCCTGCTTCAGCGCGGTCTGGTAGAGGCTGTCGTACAGGCGCAGGCCCCCCGCCTCGGCTTGCTCGCCCGCGTTCGGGGCGGAAGCGGCCCGGGCGGGGCCGGGATCGACCGCCTCGACCTTCACGTAGCGTCCCGCGTCGGTGATCGCCACGGTCGCCTCCAGCGTCTCGTTGAGGTAGACGGACAGGCGCGCGATCCCGCGCGCGGGCGAGGCGGGGTCGAGGGGCGCCAGGTCGATGCGCAGGCGCCGTCCCTCGCTCACCGGCTGTTCGCCCGGCCTCGCCCCGAAGGCCGCCACGATGGCCCGGGCGCGGGCGGGCGTGGCCCCGTTCTGCCGGAGGACGTCGTCGAGCGTCTCGCCGTGGTGGAGCACCACCAGACTGGTCTCGGCGGCCCCGTCCCGCGCCCCGTCCGTCCGCGGCACGACGGTCACGTTCTCCGGGACCATGCGGACGTCCATGGAGGAGAACGGGCTCTCGACGGCGCCGTAGCCGAGCGCCGGCGCGGGGATCAAGCCCGCGCGGCTCGTTTGCACGAGCAGGAGCTGGGGCGGGAGGGGCAGGGGGCCGCGGCCTCCGGTGCCCGCTGCCCGCACGGCCGCCGCGACCTGGGCGCGCGCCTCGGCGAGCGATAGGCCGCCGTCCGCGAAACCTCCCTCGTCCGGGCCGAGGTCGCGCGACTGGAAGGCCACCTCGGCCGGGTCGAGGCTCGGTCCCGCGTCGGGGGCGGGCACGGGCGCGTCGTCGGGCAGGTCGGCCGCGAGCAGGCGCAGGGGGTTGAAGGGCGGCACCTGGTCGGACAGGTCGGTCGGTGCCGTCGTCAGGGTGGTGGCGAGGCGGACGTAGCTTTGCGGGCGGATCACCTGCTTGTCGCCGACCGTCACCGTGGTGAGCGACTGGAAGCTCTGCTTCTCGGCCACCACGTCCGCCGTCCTGAACAGGCGGTCGCCCTTGCTGAGGTCGGCATCGGCCAGGTCCTCGCCGAGGGGCAGGGCGCCCGTCACCTCGGGCGGCCGGACCGCCACGGCGCCCCGCCTCAACGTGGCCTCGACCGCCCCCAGGATGAGCAGGACGCCCGCGAGGCCCGTCAGCACGATGCCGCCGAGCCAGCGCGCCGACATGGCGCGCTCGTGCCGGCCGAGCCGGGCCGCCCCGCGCGCCTGCACCGCGAGGATGGGCGGCTCCAGCCCGAGATCCATCCCCACGGTGGGACCGGCCCCGACGAAGCCGCCGCGTCCGCGCCCGTGTCCGAACTTCGTCATCCTCCCCCACGCGCGACGCAACCTCGGCCCAACCTCTAGGCCATCACCTGCCACCGGTAAATCAGCAGCGAGCCCGACGCCCTGGCCCGCGGACTGCGACGAGATGGTCATCGCAGCGTCACGAAAGAGCTTGACGGGGTGAGCGAGGAGGTCCTATATCGCGTTCATCGACGGCGGCGTTGCTGTGGAGCTTCGCTGATCCTGGG
>CAXTDZ010000066.1:0-21020 GCA_964243035.1 uncultured Lichenihabitans sp. | reverse complement strand
GCGGGTCGGGGTGGCGGCGCGGGTCGAGCGTGCGGGAGCCGACCCAGCGCACGGGCCGGTGCGCGCCGGAGGCGGTGACGGCCAGGTCGCCGACGCGCAACTGCTCGACCGCGACGTCGCCGCGGGTGGTGCGGATCAGGGTGCCGGTGGTGAAGCAGGGAGCGGTGGCGTTGGTTTCGAGATAGCTCTGCTCCCGGGTGGAGCCGCTCGTCGGCAGGAGATTGTCTGCCGGCAACCCGTTCGGGTACTGGGTGACGGTGAAGGTCGCGTTGGCGTAGCTCTGCGTGGCATTGCCGATCGCGAGCGTGCCCACCGCTGTGGCGCCGTCGAAGAGGTCGACCAGGCCGGAGTTGGCGTCGTAGGCCGCGCTGGTGACCTGGAGGGTCCCGAGCCCGATCAGGTCGCCCGCCCTGAAGCCCAGGATCGACAGGCCGGACGGTGTCGCGGTGACGTTGGCCAGGTCCAGAATGCCGGATCCGTCCTGGAAGTTGACGGTGCCGGCGCTGCCGGCGTCGAACTGGATCTCGCCGTCGTTGATGTTGAAGGTCTGGGTGCCCTGTACATCCTGCTCGTATTCCAGCACCGCCTCGGTGGGCGCGGTCGAGGATATGCCGGTCGAGTTCGGCGACGAGCCGGTGACGTTGACCTGACCGGTGCCGTCGACCACGCCGATGATCTGCACCTGGGTGACCAGCGTCGTGGCCGTCGGCCCCTGGTTCGCGCCGTCCGCGTCCGCGACCGATATTGTGCCGTCGTTGGTCATCTCGACCGCGTTGGTCGAATTGAAGCCGTTGATGAGGTACGGCGATATGGCATCGCCACCGAGGTTGGTCGTGTAACTGATCGTCCCGGTGTTGGTGAACAGCGGCGCCGGCGTGTCGGACGATTGATCCCCGATCATGATATAGTTCGGGTTGATGAACGTCGCCGCGCTGGTGACGTCGAACGACAGCTGTATGTCTTGATCGTTCCCGACGTTCTCGTCCGTGACCGTGGTCGTCGCGTCGAGGGACGTCGTTCCTTCCGTGAAGAACTGCCCATCGTTGGATAGAACGATGTTCTGGCCGACGATGGCAGTGCCGGTTGCGACTTCCGGGCCGTTCGGCGGAGCGGTGGCGATGACCACGGTGTCGCCCGCTGTCGGCGCGCCGTTGGTCCAGTTCGCAGGATCGTTGTAATCGGTGTTGGGAGCGTTGGATTTGAGGCTTGTCGTGGGCATGGATTCCCATCCTCGGACTATTGATGTCCGGGAGAGACTTGCACGTCCCCGGTCACTCAAGCATTGGGCTTCGGCGTCCTATACTGCGGGTGCGCTTCGCAAGCTCGGCAGGAAGCGGGAGTGCCGGTATCGAGGATGCGAACTCGCGGGTCGATAACTGAACGGAATGCCTCACCGCCGATAGAAGCCCAAGATGGCGGCGCACGCAACTGGTGCGGCGGAAGAGGTTCGAGGCGGATCAGGCCAGGTGTGCATGGTTGCGTGAATGCAACGGGTTGAGGCTCCCAGCGCCTCACGCCGCGCGCCTCGAAGGGAGCTGAAGAGGTTGGGGCGGCGTTGCTGGCCTGGAGCTTGGGCCCGCGCGGGTCCGGAGCGTCTTGCGTGCGGTTCCTGCGCGGGACTGCGGTTGGCACCGCCTCAAGCCGCGAGGCCGGGGATGGTTTCGGCGTTTCAGAGCCTCGCGCGAGCGACCGCCTTTGCCTGCGAAAGGCAACAACCGCTGCCCGCGCTGGCCGTTGCCGTTGATGATCACGGCCTGCGGATGGCGGCCGCGCGGCGTGGCGCCGCCGACGCGGGCGCCGAACACCCGGCGGACGACGGCCGCCTCGTGCTCCATGATCTCCAGCTCGGCCGGCCCGGAAGGAGCGGTAGCCGGAGGTGCGCGCCGGCGCGGACCACGCCGGCCATGTCGCGGCGGACCTTGCGGGCGAGGCTCCGGAGGTAGAGCGCGCCCACCGGGCCGCGGATACCGACCTGAACCCGATCCGCCAGCCCGTGATGCACGGCACATCTCGATGCCGGCGAACAGCAGGCGCTTGTGGATGCCGGTCAGGTCCCCCTGATCGGGGGACAAGTCGCCCTCCCGTTCTGAACGACGCTCGCACGTGAGCCGGGGGACGCCCGGTTGCCGCCATCCTCGGAGTGCGCCACATGCCCTGCGCATGACGCGACGCGCCCCCCTCCGGCAACCCTTCCGCCCCGGCGTGCCGTCGCGTGCCGGCCTTCGCGGGGCACGTGCGGCGCGGCTGGGCCGGGACCGTCGCCGGGCGCCTCGCCCGTGACCGGCACCGTCTGGCTGGACGGCGTCATCGACCTCGCCTTCTACGTCCTCGCCTACGCGGCAAGCGTCGTGGCGCACGAGGGAGGCCACCTGCTCGCCGCGCTCCTGCTCGGTCTCGGGCCCCGCGCCGTCTACATCGGCAAGGGACCGCTGGTCGCCCGGAGGCGGGTCGGCCGGGTCTGGGTCATCCTGCACGCCGTGCCCGTCACCGGGCTCGTGGTCGCGCCGGCTTGGTTCGGGCGACCGCTGGCCCGCTTCGTCTTCGTCGCCGCCGGGCCGGCCACGAACCTGGCCCTGCTCGGCCTCGGCCTCCTCGGCCTGTCCGCGGACACGCCGCTGGTGAGCGAGCCCGCCCTGGCCCTGGTCGTTCCCAACCTGTCCCTGCTGGTGACGACCCTTGTGCCGCACCGCTTCAAGACGCGAGGCCGGGAGGTCCCCTCCGATGGGCTGCAGCTCGCCCTCATGCTGACCGGCAAGCGCGTCGACACGTTGACCGAGCTGCACGCCACGCTCCTCAAGCCGCTGCTCGCCCCGGGTGAGCGGCTGCCCGAACCCTCCCGCCACTTCCCCGAGATCGCCTTCCAGGTCGGCCGCCCCGAACGCCTGCGGGAGGGCTGGGCCGTCCGAGACGTGCAGGACGGGATGCGCGGGCTGCTCGCGGCTCCCGACCTCCCGCGGGCGGAGCGGACCTTCGTGTTGACCTTCCTGGTCGGCAACGAGCTCGCCTTCGGCGGTACGGGCGCGGGCCTTGCCGACCTCGACGCCTGGTCCGCCGAGGGCGACGCTCGACGCCGACCTGGTCCCGGCCGACAGGTTCTTCGCCCTGGCGTTTCTGGGTCAGGCCGAGGCGGCGCTGGGCGAGGTGGAGGCGGCCTGGCGACGGTTCGCCGAGGCGCGGGCGCTGCCGGCGGCGCGGGCCGGGGCTTACCCGCAGATCCTCGACCGGTGGGAGGCGGCCTTGCCGAAGCGGCCCGCGGCCCCGGGTTCCGGCGTGCCGCGAATCGCGCTGCGCGGCTCATCGAGAGCGGCAGGCTGACACGGGGGGCGGAATGGCCCTGCGGGCCTCCGCGGCGGCGCTGGACGCCTTCGCGACCCCGCCCGCTGCCTGTGGCCGTTATCGCGCACGGCCCGTCTCGGCCCGCGCCAGGGCTGCCGCGCCGATCGCACGCGTGTGACGCGCCCGCCCGGATGCGCTAGCCTCGTCCCGAAACCGGGCAGCGGGAGGTGGCGGGGTGGAAGCCAAGATCGAGGCGGTGGCGCGGGCGCTCTGCACGGCGGACGGCAAGGACCCCGACGCGCGGACGAAGCGGCCCGGGGCGGGCGCGGGCTTCACGGCCGCGCTCGGCGCCGGCGATGACGGGCCGGCGCTGTGGGAGGCCTACCGCTTCGAGGCCGAGCGCTTCGTGGTGGCGATCGAGGCCATGCAGCCGTTCCTCGACCGCGCGAAGCGGTGGTGAGGCGGGCTACCCCGAGATGCCGTGATCGGGCCCGCTTGCTCAACCCGCGTGGCTTCGCGCGGTCAGCCTGCTGCAACCGTAGTTCGGCGGTGCGCAACCGACATCAGGAGGAAACGCCGGCCCGGCATCGCACCCGACAGCACCCCAGGTGCTCGACCCACGCAACCGTCCCATGCTGACGGGATCAGCCTGGCGGCGAGACTTGATCCGTCGGGCGAAACGCGGGCAAATCTCATCGTCAGCGGATACGCCCGGGGCCTCGACAGGCTGTCGGGCGTCTTCGTTATAAGCCCCCGCCCGTGCGCGGCCGAGAAGCCTCGCCCCATGCCCACCCACCTCGACCACGTCGCCACCCAACCCTTCCGTCCTGCTCGACCCCGCCGCCGAGGCACGCATCCAGGCCGAGCTTGAACAGACGCGCGCGGCCGGCCGTGATCACGGCTGCAGTTGCGGACTGGCTGCGGGCGCGGCTGGCCGCCAGGCCGGACCTCACCATCCGGGCGCTTGCGGCCGGGCTGCGCCATGATGTCGGGGCCCTCGACCGGGGCCGCCTTGATCAGCCCCGCGTGCGCCCCGGTGCGGTGCGAGAGGCGGTCGCCGCCCGAAGGCTTGGGACGCGCGTCGCCACCCGAGCGGCGCAGCGCCTGCCAGCCCATCGCGCTGGACGGACTCGCTCCGAAGCGCTCGGCCGCCCGACGGCGGGACGGCCCCGCCCCAGCGGCCCCCAGCACGCGGGCGCGAAGGTCAGAGAACAGCGGCTTGGGCCTGCGGGACCGGCCTCCTCGCCGGTCCCAGCCCCGGAGCAGATCACGCCCGCCCTGAAACTCCAGCGACCCCGCACGCGCGAGAACCGCTCCAAGCCTCCCCTTACCCCGGTCGCGGGTAGTGACACGCTGCGCTGCGGCCGTCCGGTAGCACGCGCAGCATCGGTCGCTCGGCGCGGCAGCGGTCGTCCGCGAAGGGGCAGCGGGTCGAGAACTTGCATCCCCGCGGCGGGTTGAGGGGGCTCGGCAGGTCGCCCTGCAGGATGACGCGCCGCTCGCAGGCGCGGTTGTGCGGCTCCGGCACCGCGGACAACAGCGCCTCCGTGTAGGGGTGGGCGGGGCGGGTGTAGACCGCGTCCGTTACGCCGAGCTCGACGATCGAGCCGAGATACATGACCGCGATGCGGGTCGACACCTGGCGCACCACCGCGAGGTCGTGGGCGATGAACACGTAGGTGAGCTTGAGGCGATCCTGCAGGTCGGCGAAGAGGTTGACGATCTGGGCCTGCACCGAGACGTCGAGCGCCGACACGGGCTCGTCGGCCACGATCAGCTCGGGCTCCATGGCGAGCGCGCGCGCGATGCCGACGCGCTGGCGCTGGCCGCCGGAGAACTCGTGCGGGTAGCGGTCGAGCGCGTCGGCCGGAAGGCCCACCAGGTCCATCAGCTCGCGCAGCCGCGCCCGGACCTGCCCGCGCGGGCGGATGCGGTGCACGCGCAGGGGCTCCCCGAGGATCTCGGCGACCGTGCGGCGCGGGTTGAGCGAGGCCGACGGGTCCTGGAAGATCATCTGCACGGCGCGCCGGTAGGGACCGAGCTGGCGCGGCGAGGCGCGTCCGACCGGCCGGCCCGCGTAGGTGAGCTCGCCCTCCGACAGGTCGTAGAGCCGCGTCAGGCAGCGCCCGAGCGTGGACTTGCCGCAGCCCGACTCGCCCACGAGGCCGAGCGTCTCGCCGCGTCCGACCGCGAGCGACACCCGGTCGACCGCGTGCACGGTGCGGCCGCTGCCGGGCCAGATCGTCTTCCCCACGGTGTAGCGCTTCGAGAGGTCGCGCGCTTCGAGGAGCGGCGCCGCGGCGGGGGCCTCGGTCACGCGGCGCGCCCGAGGTCGCCCAGCACGGCGGCGCGCAGCGCCGGGCGCTCGGCGGGCGGGATGACGCAGTACGCGCCGTGATCTCCCGCCGACTGGCGCGGCGGCGGGGTTTTGCAGATCGCGCGGGCGAAGCGGCAGCGCGGCGCGAAGGCGCAGCCGGGCGGCAAGCCGACCGGGCTCGGGGGCGTGCCCGGAATCGAGGCGAGGCGGTGCGGCCGCGGGCCTCGGACCGGCGGAATGGAGGCGAGAAGCCCCCACGTGTAAGGATGCCAGGGGTCGTCGAAGATGTCGTCGGCGGGGCCGCTCTCGACCACCCGGCCCGCGTACATGACGAGCACCCGGTCGGCCATCTCCCCCACCACGCCCATGTCGTGGGTGATGAGCACGACGGCCGAGCCGTGGTCGCGTCGCAGCCGGCGCAGGAGGTCGAGCACCTGCGCCTGCACGGTGACGTCGAGCGCGGTGGTGGGTTCGTCGGCGACGAGCAGGGCCGGGTTGCAGGACAGGGCCATGGCGATCACGGCGCGCTGGCGCATGCCGCCCGAGAGCTGGTGGGGGTAGCGGGTCACGGCCTCGGCGGGCGCCGGCAGCCCCACCTCGCCGAGCAGGGCCACGGCGCGGCGGCGGGCTTCGGCGCGCGCCACTCGCTCGTGGGCGCGGATCTGCTCGGCGATCTGGTCGCCGATGGTGTAGACGGGGGTCAGCGCCGTCATCGGATCCTGCGAGATCAGCGCGATCTCGCGGCCTCGGATGGAGCGCATGGCGCGATCCGTGAGCTCCAGGATGCGGCGGCCGCGGAAGATCACCGAGCCGGTGATCCGGGCCCGCGCGTCCACGAGGCCGAGCACGCTGAGCAGCGTCACGGTCTTGCCCGAGCCGGACTCGCCCACGACGGCCACGACCTCGCCGGGTCTCACCTGGAACGACACGTCCCGCACGGCCGGCACGGGGCCGCGCTCGGACGGGAAGGACACCGAGAGGCCGGATACGTCCAGGAGCACGGGCCCGGGCGCGCTCACCGGGCCCTCACGCGCGGATCGAGCCACATGTAGACGACGTCCACGACCGCGTTGGCGATGACGACGAAGAAGGAGGCGTAGATCACGGTGGCGAGGATCACCGGCAGGTCGAGCGTCTGGAGCGACAGGTAGGTCAGCCGGCCGATGCCGTTCAGGCCGAACACCACCTCGGTCAGCAGCGCCTGCCCGCCCACGAGCGCCCCGAAGTCGAGGCCGAAGAGGGTGATGAACGGGATGAGCGAGGTCCGGAGCGCGTGGCGCAGCAGCACCCGGGTGGGGCTCAGGCCCTTGGCGCGCGCCGTGCGGATGAAGTCCTCCTGGTAGGCCTCGACGAGATTGGCGCGCAGAACGCGGCCGTAGAGGCCCATGTAGAGCACCGCCAGGCTGAACCAGGGCAGCAGCATCGTCTTGAACCACGCCCACGGGTCGTCGGAGAACGGCTTGTAGCCGAGCGCCGGCACCCAGCTGAACAGCGCCCAATCGTGGAAGCGGCTCTGCGTCACGAGGTTGATGACCTCGCCGAGCCAGAACACCGGCGTCGCGACGCCAATGAGGCCGATCGCCATCAGGGTCTTGTCGATAACCGTGTCGCGGAACAGCGTCGCGAGGAGGCCGAGCAGCAATCCTCCGCTGAGCCAGAACACCGCCGCCCCGAGCACCAGGCAGAGCGTGATGGGCGCGGCGTCGAGCACTTCGGGGATAACGCGCTGGCCGCGGTTGACGAAGGAGGTGAGGTCGCCCGTGACGAACAGGCGTTCCATCATCAGGACGTATTGAACCGGCAGCGGCCGGTCGAGGCCGAAGCTCGCGCGCACCTGCTGGACGGTCTCGGGCGAGGCGTTGCGGCCGGCGATGCGCGCCGCCGGGTCGGCGCCGGGCGTGGCGAAGAAGATCAGGAACGCCAGCACGCTGATGCCCAGCATCACGAACACCATCTGGGCGAGGCGCTGCGCCAGGACGCTGATCACCGGGGGCCCCCGCTCATCGGAGCTGCGACCGCGGATCGAGCGCGTCGCGCACGCCGTCGCCGAGCAGGTTGAGCGCCAGCACCGTGATCACGATCGCGAGGCCCGGCGCGATCGAGACGGCGGGGCGGGTGTAGAGCAGCGCCTGCCCGTCCAGAACGATGGTGCCCCAGCTGGAGTCCGGCGGCTGGACCCCGATCGACAGGAACGACAGCGCCGATTCCGTGATGATGTTCAACGCCATCATGAGGGGGATGAACACCACCAGCGTGGTCGACACGTTGGGCAGGATCTCGCGCAGGAGGATGCGCCAGCGCGGGATGCCGAGGCCCACGGCCGCGAGCACGAACTCCGAGTTGCGCAAGCCGAGCACCTGCCCGCGCACCGGCCGCGCCACGTAGGGCACGTAGACGAGGCCGATGATGACGATGGGCAGCGCCAGGCTGCCGGCCCCGATGGTGAACGGACCGATCACGAGCGCGTGGCTGATCAGGACGATCGACAGCGAGATCGCGAGCAGGAACACCGGGAAGGCCCAGAGGATGTCCAGCATCCGCGAGATCACGAGGTCGACGAGCCCGCCCGAGAAGCCCGCCGCGATCCCGAGCGCCGCCGCCAGCACGAAGCACAGCGCGGTCGCGCAGCCGGCGATGAACAGGGTGTTGCGGCCGCCGTAGAGCAGGCGGCTCGCCACATCGCGGCCCTGGTTGTCGGCCCCGAGCAGGTAGCGCGCCGTCCAGGTCGGGCCGATGGGCGTGACGCCGAGCCCGAGGCCGCCGCTCACCGGCTGCATCACGGGCACGCGCTTGCCGTCGAGCATGATCTTGGCCGTCAGCGTCGAGCGGAACGGGTCCGTCTTGGCGACCTGGGAGGCGTAGAGCGGCGCCAGCAGCGATGCGAGCACGATGAGGGCCAGCACGGCGCCGGCGCCGAGCGCCACGCGATCGCGCCGGAGCTTGGCCCAGGCGCGCCGCCACGGCCCCTGCCGCTGCGGCGCCGCGGCGGCAGGTTCGTGGTCGTCGGCCAGCCCGGCGAGGGCCTGCGTCTCAACGCTCATGGGGCCGCGCTTCCTTTAAGACGCACGACCTCCTCTTTCACTTCACCCAGGACAGCGCCGGCAGCCAGTAGAACTGACTCGAGAAGGTGAAGTTCTGCACGCGCGTGCTGGTGAAGTCGACGTGCTTGGGCGTGAACAACGGCACCCAGGGTGCAAGATTATCCATGTAATCCTTGTCGATCCCGGCCCAGGCCTTGTTGGCTCCGGCCTGGTCCGTGACGGCCTGCTTCAGGGCTTCATGCATGCGGGCGTCCATGCCCTTGTCGCAGATCCCCGAGATGTTGACGGAGGCGTCGCTGCCCGGGTGGAAGCTGTCGCAGGAGAGCAGCACGTTGAGGAAGTCGGAGGCCGCCGGATAGTCCTGGTACCACTGCGAAACGCTGATCTGCACCTTGTTGTTGGTGTTCTGGATGTAGGTGAACTGGATGTTGGACGAGATCGGCTTGACGGTCGTTTTGTAGCCGAGGTCGTTCAGCACGCTTTGCAGGTAGGTTCCGACCGCTTTCGACGCGGCCGTGTCGTCCGGGATGATGGCGACCTCCTGCCCCTTGGTGCCGGACGCCTCGACGAGCTTCCTGGCCTTGTCGAGATCGGGGGCCGACCAGGTCGTGCCGGGGTCGGCCGTGTAGGTGCAGGTGTCCTGGTGGCCCGGGAAGCCCGGCGGCAGCACCTGGCAGGTGGTGGTTGCGAGCTGCGCGCCGCCGAACAGCCCGACGGCCGCGTCGCGGTCCACCGCGTAGTTGAGGGCCTGGCGCACCCGCACGTCGTTGAACGGGGGCAGGTTGACGTTCATGGGCGCGTACCAGACGGCGGTCAGCGGCGTCACGTGCACCTGGTTGGCGTTCTTGGAGCCGATCTCGCCCAGGCGGTCGGCGGGCGGCGTGTCGTACATCCAGTCGGCCTGCCCGTTCTGGATGGCCGTGATGGCGGCCTCTTCCTGCAGCCCGAAATCGTAGTTGATCGCGTCTGCGAAGCCGTCGGGCTCGGCGTCGACGCTCCATTCCTTGAACGACGGGTTGCGGACGATCTCCATGCGCTGGTTGGGGTTGTAGCTCTTCACCATGTAGGCGCCGGTGCCGGGGATCACGTCCGTGCCCATGTCCTTGGCGGGGGTCGCGGCCGGCACGATCGAGGCGTGGGGCACCGAAAGCTTGTAAAGGAACTCCGGGTCGGCCGCCGTCAGGTGGATCACGACGGTGCCGGCCGCCTCGTCCCCCGTGACGCCCCCCTCCAGCGTGCAGGTCGCGGGCGTCTTGATGCAGGCGTCGGCGCCCACGATGCCGTTGTAGAACGTGCCGGCCGTCGGGCCCGAGACCTTGAAGATGCGCTGGAACGAGGCGACCACGTCCTTCACGGTCACGTCCTGGCCGTTCGAGAACTTGATGCCCTTGCGCAGCGTGAAGGTCCAGGTCTTCCCGTCGTCCGTGGGCGTCGGCACCTGCTCGGCGAGGTCGGCCACGACCTTGAAGCCCTCGGCTCCCTGCGCCTTCTTGAAGGCCAGGAGGCCGTCGTACAGGGACTGGTACATCTGCCAGTACTGCAGCGTGTAGTTGATCTGGGGGTCGAGCGTCCCGGCGGCCGCGTTGGCCACCATGCGGATGGTGCCGCCGCGATGCTGGGCCATGAGGGCCGCGCGGTCATCGGCACGGGCGGCGGTCGTGCATCCGATGCCGGCCAGCAGGGCCGCGGCGGACACGTGGCGGGCGGAACGTAAGCGGCTCATCACGATCTTTCGTTGCGGGGATGGAAGGGTTGCGGGTCAGTCCACCGAGGCGAGGAAGTCGCCGACCACCTGCATGCAGCGCTCGGTCTCCTCGACGTGCGGCACGTGGCTGGAGTGCTCGAAGACGACCCAGCGCACGTCCGGGATCTCGTCCGCGAAGGGCTGCACGGTGCTGGGCGTCGCCTCGTCGTAGCGGCCGGAGATCAGCAGCGTCGGCACGCCGATGGCGCCGAGCCGGCCGACGATGCTCCAGTCCTTCAGCGACCCGATGACGTGGAACTCGCTCGGTCCGTTCATCGTGTGGTAGACGGTGGGATCCTGCGCGATGGCGGCCAACGTGCGCGACACCTCGTCGGGCATCGGGATCACGCGGCACACGTGCCGCTGGTAGAACTGCAAAACGGCCGCCTCGTATTCCGGACCGCCCGTGGTGCCGGCCTCCTCGTGACGCAGCAGGGTCGCCTGCACCTCCGGCGGCAGGGCGAGCCGCAGTTCGTCGACCGCCTCGATCCACAGCTTCATGGAAGCGGGCGAGTTCGCGAGCACGAGGCCCTTGAGGCCAGGCGGTCGCGTCACGGCGAACTCCGCACCCAGCATGCCACCCCAGGACTGGCCGATGACGTGGTAGCCGTCCCGGATCCCGAGGTGGCCGATCAGGTTGTCGAGCTCGCGCTTGAAGAGGTCGACCGTCCAGAAGTTAGCGCCCTTGTCACGCAGGTGCGTCGAGCGTCCGTTGCCGATCTGGTCGTAATGGATCACCGCGCGGCCGGTCGAAGCGAGCAGCTTGAAGGCGTCGACGTAGTCGTGCGTGCAACCGGGGCCGCCATGAACCACCACCACGGGAGTCTTCCCGGCGCCGAGGTCGCCCGTCACACGGTACCAGGTCTCGTAGCCGCCAAAAAAAGCGGCGCTCTCCCTGGTGGCATGTGCCATCCGATGCGTGCCTGTCCGTCGCTAATCAGCCTTGCAAACCAAAGCTTTCGCGGCATGATACTGAGTGCTTGCTGCTTGTAAAGAGCGAAACGGGCCGCCCCGACGCGAGATCGCCTTTGTGACGCGCAAACCATGATCAATCGTTCAGCATTCTGGTCTAATGATAGTCAGCGACTTGGCGTCGATGCGCCGTTGTTCCGAACAGGCCGGCTTCATGCCGAGCATTATCGGTTGGTTGCGAAACGAACTGCTCGCCGACAAGATCTCATGATACTTGCGAGAGGTGTAGATTATTATCGAAAGATGACGGCGGCACTACACATTGGGGTCACGTGGCTCGATTGGCTACAGACCACCGGCGCCCAAGGTGTAGGTGCCCGTCTTCGCCGCGTGGCCGGCCGCGTCGGTCATGCCCGCTGGGGCCGGGGTCTGCACCCGACCGGGCTCCCGCGCTCACGCCATGGTGCGGCCTCCGTGCTTCTCCGCGGAGGCGCGGGCAGCTGACGTGTTCTGGCCTTCGGACGAGCATCGGGGCGTGATGGGCCGGTTCATGCCCGCGAGCCAGCCCGGGGCGAGACGGGTGGACGACCGTCGCGCGGTGTCCGGCATCCCGCAGCTGTCGCGCACCGGCGGACGCTGGCGCGACATGCCCGCCGCCGCGCGCCGGCTCCCGGCGGCTGCACGACCACGCTCTCGACCAGGTCGCGGACGGCCCGCATCGGCTCGTCGTCGCGTGCGGCGGCGTGCCGGGCCAGCGCGGCCCCAGGGCGGTCGACGGCGTCGGGACAGGCCTGGATCGCGCCGGGGCGCGGGCTCACGACCTTGGGTGGCTGCTCGGGCGCGGCCAGTCCGGCCCGCAGGCGGTCGCGGTCGGCGCGCAGACGGGGCAGCGCGATGCTCGCCTCGTTCTCCGGGACGACGCCTTTCAGGTCGCCGGCGAAGGCACGGCCGTGCTCCCGCCGCGGGCGGAACCTCCGAGGGGACGCGGATTCGCATCCGTCACTTTCGCTTGTCCTCGAAGATCACCGGCATGGCGAAGGTCAGGCCCTCGTCGGCGGGCAGCGGCGGGGGCGGTGGGACGGGGTCCGACATCCGCATCATGGCCAGAGCGGCCCGGTCGAAGGCGGGGTCGCCCGAGCTCGCCGTCACCCGCGCCACCACGACGTGGCCGAGCCGGTCCAGCGTCAAGGCCAGGGTGAGCCGCATCGCCCTGCGGGCCGCGCCGGGCGGGTAGCGCTTGTGGCGGTTGAGGTGCGCGACGAGCGTCTTCTGCCAGGACAGGCGGACGAGGTCGGCACTGGTCTCCGTCACGCCCGACGAGGTGCGCGTCTGGTGCTCGGTCCGCCACCGCGATTACGAGGCCATGAAAGAGGCCTACGCCGCCATGGTCGCCGTCTTCGCCGAGTGCGCGCGCGCCGCGCGCACCGATTGCGAGGAGAAGGTCGTCGCCGCCTGCCGCGGGTACTTGCCGAACCACACGGTCGGGCAGGTGCTGGCCCATCACCTTGAGCAGGTCGGGGCCCCGCGCTGGACGCGGGACGACGTCGCGTGGATGCGTCAGCTGTCGGCGGCGGCCAGCCCCGGCCAGCCTTTCGAGCTTCCCCGGTCCCTGGCGTTCTGGACGGAGGGGATCGACTACTACGGGCAGGACGACGGCGACCTGTCCTGGGTGGTGCCGCTCGGCCGCGTGAACTGGGCTTACCCGGCGGGCGTGCCGATCCACCACTGGGCCTGGACGGCGCTGTCGGGCCACCCCGCGAGCAGCCCCGGCCCGCTCATGGCCTCCGAGGCGCTCGCGGCCGCGGCGCTCGATCTGCTGACGCGTCCGGACACGGTCGCGGCCGCGAAGGCCGAGCTCGACGAGCGCAGGGGCGGCCGAGCGGTCGAGATCCCGGAAACCGGCATCGCCGACGTGATGGCCCGGGATCCCGCTGCGTTCTGGGAAGCGCGTTGGTAGCCCGCAGCCGGGAACCGGCGCGGGGCACGGCAGGACAGGAGGCCGCACTCCCCCCGCCACCTGATTGACATCAGGGGTTGATGGCGCAGTTTTTCCCCGCGAGTGGAAGGGTGCGCTACGGGCCAGGTTCACCTGTCGGGCCGACGCTCGCCCGCGAGAAGCCGGCCGCGTCGTAGGCGTCCCCGACGGATCCCACCGAAGGTCGGATACCTGCCTTCCCGCACCGGCTGCCGAAACCGCTGCCATTCGCCACTTGCGGCGGTTGAACTGCAAGATCAGTAAACCCCTTTACTAAAGGCATTTACCTGGTCAAACTAGGGGTGGGAGAGCGAACCGGATGGTGAAATCACCCACATTGGGGGACGTGGCGCGGGCGGCGAAGCTGTCTGCCGCGGCGGTTTCGCGCCATCTCAACGGGTCCCTGCAACTGCCGCCTGAAACGGTGCGACGCATCGAGGCGGCCGTGACGGCGCTCCACTACCGGCCGAATCCGCTCGCGCGGAGCCTGAGCCTCGGCCGCTCGAACATGATCGGCCTCCTGCTGCCTGAGATCGCCAATCCGTTCTTCTCGCAGATCGCAGCCGCGGTCGAGGCCGCGGCCGATGCCGAGGGGCTCGGGGTGATGCTGTGTTCCTCGCTCAACAAGCAGGGGCGCGAGATCGACTACATCGGGCGCCTGCGACGCAACCTGGTCGACGGCCTGCTGTTCGCCACCAACCACGCCGATGACGGCTCCCTGGCCGCGGCGATCAACGAGGCGCCGGGCGTCGTGATCCTCGACGAGGACGTCGAGGGCACGGAGGTGCCGAAGGTCTTCTCGGACAATCGGCAGGGTGGACACCTGGCCGGTGCGCACCTCATCGCGGCCGGACACCGCCGCATGGCCTATTTCGGCGGCCCGCGCGACCTGATGAGCACCCGCGAGCGCCGGTCCGGGTTCGTGCGGGCCATCCGCCAAGGCGGCCCGGACTGCGCGCTCGCCTTCGAATGCTGCGGCGCCTACTCGCGCGAGCACGGCGAGGCGGCTCTGGAGCGCCTGTTGGACGAGCACCCGGACGTCACCGCCGTGTTCGCCGCGAGCGACGAGATCACCATCGGGCTGGCCGGCGCCCTGAGGCGTCGCGGACCGCGGCTGGGCGCCGACCTGTCCGTCGTGAGCTTCGACGACGTCGGGCCGCTCGACCTGCTGGATCCGCCGGTCACGGCCATTCGGCAGCCGGTCGGGGAGATCGGCCGCCGGGCCTTCGCCTGCGTCGTCCGGGGTTTCTCGGGCGAGCCCAAGATCGAGCGCCTGCCCGTCGAGCTCGTGGAGCGCAGCTCGGTCATGCCGCCCCGTCAGGTGAAACGGCCGCCGAGGACGGCAACCAAAGGGAAACCGGAATGAAGAAGGTGCTTCTTGTCGGCGAGAGCTGGGTGAGCTCGGCCACCCACCTCAAGGGGTTCGACCAGTTCGCCAGCGTCACCTTTCATCTCGGAGCTGAGCCGTTGGTCGCGGTTCTGAAGGACAGCCCGTTCGAGCTGACCTACATGCCGGCGCACGAGGCCGTGAACCACCTGCCCATGACGATGGAGGGTTTGTCGGCCTACGACGCCATCCTCCTGTCGGACATCGGCGCGAACTCGATCCTGCTGCATCCCGACGTCTGGCTGCACGGCAAGACCTGCCCGAACCGCTTGAAGCTCCTCCGGGACTGGACCGCGCGGGGCGGCGGCCTCGCGATGATTGGCGGCTACCTCTCGTTCCAGGGCATCGACGGCAGGGCGCGCTGGGCTCGCACCGCGGTCGAGGAGGCGCTTCCCGTCGAGTGCCTCCGCTATGACGACCGCCTCGAGATCCCGGAAGGCTTCAAGGCCGAGGTCACCGGATCGCCCGACCATCCCATCCTGAAGGGGCTCGGCGGCGATTGGCCGGTCCTGCTCGGCGCGAACGAGGTCGTCGTCAAGAACGCCCCCGGGGTCGAGGTCCTCGCGACCCTGCCCGCGGACCAGGGCGGCCATCCGCTGCTGGTGGTGGGCGCGCACGGCAAGGGGCGCACGGCGGTCTGGACGTCCGACATCGGGCCGCACTGGCTGCCGCCCGCGTTCGTGAGCTGGCCGGGTTACGCCACCTTGTGGCTCAACCTGCTGACGTGGCTGACGGCGGACTGATCCCGCGATGGACGCCCCGCCCGCGGCCGGCGCCCCGCTCGTGACGGTGCGCCACCTGTCGAAGCACTTCGGCGCGCTGGCGGCCTTGCGCGACGTCGACCTGGAGATCCATGCCGGCCAGGTGCTGGCGCTGCTCGGCGACAACGGCGCCGGCAAGTCGACCTTCATCAAGGTCCTGTCCGGCGCGCATGCGCGGACGAGCGGCGAGATCTCGCTCGCCGGCAAGCCCGTCGCGTTCGGTTCGCCCCAGGATGCGGCCGACGCCGGGATCGCGACGATCTTCCAGGAGCTGGCCTTGAGCGAGAACCTCTCGATCGCCGAGAACGTGTTCCTCGGCCGCGAGCTGGTGAGGCGGGTGGCGGGCCTGCCGTTCCTGCGCCGGGGCGCCATGAAGGCGCGCGTCAAGGCGTTGCTGGCCGAGCTCGACGCCCACGTCGCCGATCCCGACGCTTCGGTGGGCAGCCTGTCGGGCGGCCAGCGCCAGGCGGTCGCGATCTGCCGGGCCCTCAACCTGGAGGCGCGCCTCATCATCATGGACGAGCCGACCGCGGCCCTCGCGGTGGCCGAGACCCGCAGGGTGCTGAGCCTCGCCCGGCGCCTGGCGGAGCGCGGCTGCGCCGTGGTTCTGATCTCGCACAACCTGGTCGACGTCTTCGAGGTCGCCGACCGCATGGTGGTCTTCCGGCGCGGGCGCAAGATCGCCGAGCGGCGGCGCGAGAGCACCAGCTCCGACGAGATCGTTTCCCTCATCACGGGCGCTCATCCCGACGCGCGGGCGTTCGAAACCACCGGATGAGCCGCAGGCGCGCCGGGTTCCTTGGAAGGTCTGTTCCCATGCTTCGATCGTTTCGTCTGCTTCTCCTCGGCACCGCGTGCCTGCTCGCGTCCGGACCGGCGCGGGCCGCCGACGCGCGCAACACCGTCGCGTTTGTTCCCCAGATCGTCGGCATCCCCTACTTCAACGCGATGGAGGCGGGCGGCAAGAAGGCGGCCGACGCCCTCGGGGTCGGCTTCATCTACTCCGGGCCGGTCGACACCAACCCCGTCGACCAGTTGCAGATCGTGCAGAACCTCGTGAGCCAGGGCGTCGGCGCCGTCTCGGTCAGCGTGCTGGACGCCTCCAGCCTGGCGCCGGTCGTCGAGGCCGCGAAGGCCAAGAACGTCAAGCTCTTCACGTCGGACAGCGACGCGCCGAAGTCCGGGCGGCTCGTTTACGTGGCCCAGGCCACCGACGAGGGCCTCGGCTTCACGATGCTGGACGAGATGGTCAAGCGCGTGGGCCCGGAGGCCAAGATCGGCATCGTCTCGGGCGAACCCACCGCGTCGAACCTCAACGCCTGGATCGGCTTCATGCAGCAGCGCGCCAAGGACAAGTATCCGAAGCTGACGCTGCTCGCCCCGCAGTTCGCCGGGGGCGCCGCCGATCGCGCGGCCCAGATCGCGGGCGACCTGATGACCGCCAATCCCGACATCAAGGGCATCATCGGCGTCGCCTCGACCACGTGCCCCGGCGTCGCCCAGGCGATCGAGACGGCCGGCAAGGTCGGCGCCGTCGTCGGCAGCGGGTACTGCAGCCCCAACACCGTCCGCGCCTACCTCAAGAGTGGCTCGTTCGGGTTCAGCGTCCTGTGGGACCCGGCCGAGCTCGGCTACCTGACGGTGTGGGCCGGCAAGCAGCTGATCGACGGCAAGCCCTTCGCCGCCAGCAACACCGTGCCGGGTTTCGCGCACGCCGTCCCCTACGACCAGGCCACGGGCGTGCTGCTGCTCGGGCAGCCGGCCGTGTTCACCGCCGACAACGTCGACAAGTACCAGTTCTGAGCCGAGCCATGCGCCACGGCAGGGTCCTCGACCTGATCGGCGGCCGCGAGGCGTTGCTGCTGAGCGCGGGCGTCCTCGCCGCGGTGCTTTTCACCCTCGCCGCGCCGGCGTTCGCGACGCCGGCCAACCTGCTGACGATCGTGCGCAACTGCACCGAGCTGCTGCTGGTCAGCCTCGGCATGACGTTGCTGCTCGCGATGGGCGGCGTCGACGTGTCGGTCGGCCTCGTCATGGGGTTGGCCGCCATCGCCGTGGGGCGCGCCCTCCAGGCCGGCTGGCCGCCCGTCCTGGCCGGCTTGACGGGTCCCGCGGCGGGGTTGGGCCTGGGCCTCGCCGCCGCCGCCGTCGTGGCGGTCGGCCGCGTGCCGGCGATCGTCGGCACGCTCGGTCTGCTCGGCGTCTACAGGGCGGCCGTGTTCCTGGCGCTCGGCGGCTCCTGGCTGTCGGGCCTCCCCTCGACCCTGACCGATCTCGTGGCCGTGCGGCCGTTGGGCGTCCCGCTGAGCTTGATGGTCGTCGCGGCCTTCTACGGCGTGCTCTGGGTCGCGCTGCGGCGGACGCCCTTCGGGCTCCACCTGCTGAGCATCGGCAACGCGGAGGAGCGGGCCCGCCTGTCGGGCGTATCCGTGCTGCGGGTCCGGATCACGGCTTTCCTGATCACGGGGTTCCTGTGCGGGGTCGCCGGCACCTTCTACGTGGCGACCTATCGCAACGTCGCCACCACGGTCGGCGGGAGCCTCGCGCTCGAGGCCGTCGTGGCGGTCGTCCTGGGCGGCACGGCCGTGACGGGCGGCCGCTGCAGCCTGCTCGGCACCGCCCTGGGCGTGGCGCTGCTGCGCCTCGTGCAGAACGGCCTCCTGCTCGTCGGCGTCCCCTCGCTCTGGCAGCCGGTCGTGACGGGCGGCCTCCTCCTCGCCGTCCTCGGCGTCGAGGTCGCCGGCGGACGCCTTCCGTTGCGGTGGTGGCAGGCGGCGCGGGCGGTGGGCGCGTGAGCGCGCTCACCTCGTCCTTCCGGCGCTCGCCGTCGGTGGTCGTCCTGTGCGGCCTCTGGGCGCTCACCGTCGTCGGGCTCGCGATCCTCGACCCCTCGGCCTTCACCGGCTCGACGGTGACCACGGTCCTGCAGTTCTCGACCATCCTGGCTCTGGCCGCCCTGGGGCAGGCGCTGGTGATCCTTTGCGGCGGGGGCGGCATCGACCTCTCGGTGGGGGGCGTGGCGTCGTTGACCGCGGTTCTGGGGCTCCTGGTCCTGCGGCTGGGTTTGCCCGGGTGGTGCCTGCCGCCCCTGTGCGTCCTGACCGGGGCGCTGCTCGGCGCGCTGAACGGCGTCCTCGTGACGCGGCTGCGCATCATCCCGCTGATCGCGACCCTGGGGACCTTCTACGTCTACTCCGGGCTGGCCGTGGCGCTGACCAACGGGGCCGCGCAGGGCGGCGTGCCGGCCTGGCTGCTCGGCTGGGGGCGCGGCCTGGTCGGCGTGGCCCCGCTGCCGTTCGTCAGCGTCGCGCTGCCGGCCTTCGCGATCGCGTCGGTCATCCTGGGGACGACGTCGTGGGGACGGTGGGTCTACGCCGCAGGTCACAACGAGCGCTCGGCCCGGCTCGTCGGGATCGACGTCGACGGGCTGCGGACCGTGGCCTACGCGGTCAGCGGCGCCCTGGCGGGCGGGGCCGCGCTGGTCTCCCTCGCGTGGCTCGGCAGCGGGCGTCCGAACATCGGCCAGAACCTGGAACTCACGTCCCTGACCGCCGCGATGCTGGGCGGGATCGGCATCTTCGGCGGGCGCGGCGTCGTCGGCGGCGTGCTGGCCGCCGTCCTGCTCCTCGTGAGCCTGCAGACGGGGCTGCTGCAGCTGAACGTCAACAGCATCTGGCAGGTCGGCCTCATCGGGGCCCTGCTGATCCTCGTGCTTCTCGCCGACCGCCCGACCACACGCCAAAGGTGACGCCGTGACCGATCTGAACGCCGCGATCGCAGCCGCCGTCGAGGAGCGGACGGACCGCATCGTACGCACCCTCTGCGACCTCGTCGCGTTCCCCTCGGTCGTGAAGGCCGACCCGCGCGAGGCAGGGCCGGGCGAGCGCGACTGCCAGCGCTACCTGCAGAAGCGCCTGGAGGCGATCGGCTTCTTGACGGACCTCTGGGATCCGAACGGGCCGGCCCTTCTCGAAAAGTACAGGGGCCGTCCCGGCGCCCACGCGGGCCGGACGTTCGAGGGGCGCCCGAACCTCGGCGGCACGCTGTCGGGGACGGGCGGCGGCCGGTCGATCATGCTCACCGGGCACGTCGACGTCGTGCCGCCCGGCGCGGCGGCCCACTGGGAGACGGAGCCCTTCGTGCCCGTCGTCGCCGACGGCATGGTGAAGGGGCGCGGCACCATCGACATGAAGGGCGGCGTCGCCTGCATGCTGATGGCGGTCGAGACCCTTAAGGAGATCGGCGTCGCGCTCAAAGGCGACGTCGTCTTCACGACCGTCGTCGACGAGGAGATCGGCGGCATGGGGTCCCTCGCCATGGTGGATCGCGGGTTCCGGGCCGATGCCGGCATCATGACCGAGCCGACGGGCAACCGCATCGCGCCCCTCTGCCACGGGATCCTGTGGGGACGGATCGTGCTCGACGGGATCGGAGGCCACGCGGAGCTCACGCCGAACGCCTGGAACGCCGGCGGCCCGGTGGATGCCGTCCAACTCGTCCGGCAGATGCTCGACGGGATCGACGTCTTGAACCGGCGTTGGATGTTCGTTCCGTCCAAGAACCATCCCCTGATGGACAGGCCGAACCAGGTCATCGTCACGCAGGTCCAGGCCGGCGAGCACCCCTCGTCGACGGCCGGCCGCGGCGAGATCGTGATCGACGTGCAGTACCTGCCGCACGAGAAGGACGCGTTCGGCCTGGGCGGTCACGTCAAACGCGAGGTCGAGGACCACGTGCACCAGGTCTGCCAGGCCGATCCCTACCTGCGGGCGCATCCGGCGCGGATCGAATGGATCCTGGACGCCGACTGCGCGGAGGTCCCGGCCGACCATCCCTTCGTGGGGGCGTTCCAGGACGCCGTGACGGCCGCGGGCCTGTCCCCGAGGCTGTCCGGCTTCGGCGCGCACAGCGACATCGGGCTGCCGACCGGCCTCGGCCGGACGCCCACGGTCAATTTCGGCCCGGGCGACCCCGCCCAGTCCCACCAGCCCAACGAGCGCGTCTCGATCGCGGACCTCGTCGCCTGCACGAAGGCCATCGCCATGGCGGTTGCGGCTTGGTGCGACCAGGTGCCCTGATCTCGCGCCGCGATGGCCGTCGTTCCGACCAGGACGTGCCGCCGCGCACGGCGCCTCGCCCAGCAGGCCGTCCTTCAGGCGCCGGCCGCAATCAGGTGGTGCGGGCGGTGGTCGCCGATGCCCTCCGCCCGTGCCGCCACGGGCTGAATGCTTTTGCGATCACCCAGCCCGATCAGGCCCGCCACGTCGGCCGGGCACGTCGCCCGCCGCGCCGGGTGCGTCAGCGCGCGCGGAAACGGCTCAAGCCGACGCAGCCTCCGACCAGCGAGCAGGCCCGGGACCGGGGCGACCTCCAGGCTCGTGGAGCCGCGGCCCCGCGGGGAAGCCAGCTTCGACCGCCGCCGCGTGCCGCCGGCCGCCCGGCCCCCCGCAAACAAAACAAGGCTCCTCCGGCCGGATCGGTCAGCTTGCTGGACAAGACGGCCAACGCTTCCTATAAGTCCGCCTGCTCGGGCCGCCCCCAGGCTCGCTGCACGCCCAGGTAGCTCAGTTGGTAGAGCATGCGACTGAAAATCGCAGTGTCGGTGGT
>CAXTDZ010000065.1:2144-21460 GCA_964243035.1 uncultured Lichenihabitans sp. | reverse complement strand
AGCCACCGCAAGCCCTTACTGGATCAAGGTCCGGCTAATCCCTTCCGGGACGCCAGCACCACCCCGGCAAACCGTCATCTTCACCTCCTGTGCCCGTCTCAGCTTCGCTCGAAGCACCAAAACCAGCCCAGAGCGATCCAAGCTAATCGACGCCCGTTGGTGGGGTGGACGGTGTGGCGCCGGTGGGGTGACGTAGCGCGCGAGGTCAATCGGCTGTCGGCACGGCGCGTCCAGACGCTCAAGGAGCCGGGCCGCCACGCGGACGGTGGCGGCCTCTCCCTCGTGGTGGACGAGGGGGGCGCTAAGCGCTGGGTGATGCCCTACCGGCTCGCAGGTGGGCGCCGGGATTAGCGGGCTGGGCTCGACCTTGGCGAGGCTCATGACGGGTTGAGCCGGCACGAAGGCGGGCCGATGGACGCGGCCCGCGGTCCGCCAAACGCAATCCGCCTGCGGACAGGGGTCGCCTCAGCCCTGGATCCTGCCGAGATCGATCCACGCGCATTAAGCCGGACGCGTTGGACGGTTTACGAGGTTGGGCGATGATCTGGTGCACAGCGACCGGCTCTGGTGCCGGTCATCCCCGAAATCTGACGTGTGAGCCGACCTGATCTCGAAAGTGGGCATTAATCATCGTGATCTAACTTCGGCGCTGTTAACCGAGGGTTACCAGCTCGCTTAGCATCGAAGGTCAAGCGCTGGCTCAAGCTTGGTATCCACACAAGACGGCTGAGGTTCTAAACAGGCTCGGAACACATGACCCTCAAGAATCTGTCGATCGCCAGCAAGCTTCGTATCGGCTTCGGAGCGGTAATCTGCATCGTCGCGGCCAGCTCGGCCGTTATCACGGATAAAGTTCGACAGCTGACACGGATCGAACACGTCAATGCAGCGGCGGACGCGGCGATCGACGACATCGACCAGGTCTGGGGTAGCCTCAACGGCGTCCGTTACGGCCTATCCCGTTTTGCCCTGACCGGGGATGAGGATGACAAGTCGAAGGCTCAGTCCAGCGTCACCGACCTGAACACCGACCTGTCTACGGCGAAGGACATCCTCACCGACAATGCTGCGGACTTGCTGTCCGACGTCGCGAACTACCAGGACAAGCTCGACACCTTGACGGACAAGTTTATCAGACCCGAGCTTGACCTGGCATCCAATCCCGACACGAGGCAGCAGGCTGTGGCTATGATGGCTTCCGCCGACAACACGAATGCGCTGGACGACGTGGATGCCGCATTCCACGGCTTACGCGACAAGATCAACTCCTGGGCGACGAAGTCGACCGAAGCGGCCGATCGGACCCTGGCGCAGATCACCTTGGTCGTCCTAACCGGAGGGGCGGCCACCGTTGTCCTGGGTTGGATCATGTCCTGGCTGACGATTCGCGCCATCCGACGGCCACTCACGTCCATCACCGAGGCGATGAACAGGCTCGCGTCCGGAGATCACACCCTCACGGTCCCGGCGCTGCGCCGGCGCGACGAAATCGGCCAGATGGCCAGGGCAGTGCAGGTCTTCAAGGAAGCGGCGGTGGAGAACGTCCGCCTGGAAGATGAGGCTGTCCGGACGCGCAAGGCCGTCGAGGCGGAGCGCGGGGCCAACGAGACCGTTCGCAGCCGAGCGGCGGAGGCCCAGGCCGGCGTGCTTCGCACCCTGGCCGACGGATTGGCACGGCTGTCGCAGGGCGACCTCGCGTTCGAACTCAGCGACCAATTTGCGGCCGAGTACGAGAACCTGCGAAGCGACTTCAACGCCGCGGTTGGGCAATTGCAGCAAACGATGGCTTCGGTGCTGACCGATACGTCGACGATCCGCACGGGTTCCAACGAGATCCTGGTGGCGACCAGCGCTCTGTCCAAGCGCACCGAGCAGCAGGCCGCCTCGCTCGAAGAAACCGCCGCCGCGCTCGACGAGATCACCGCCACCGTGAAGAAGACCGCCCAGGGCGCCACCCACGCCCGCAAGGTGGTGTCAACCGCCAAGCAGGACGCCGAACACTCGGGCGAGATCGTGCGGCGGGCGGTGGCGGCCATGGGCGCCATCGAGGCCTCGTCGCGGCAGATCGGCCAGATCATCGGCGTGATCGACGAGATCGCCTTCCAGACCAACCTGCTGGCGCTCAACGCCGGCGTCGAGGCCGCGCGCGCCGGCGATGCGGGCCGCGGCTTCGCGGTGGTGGCCTCCGAGGTGCGCGGGCTGGCCCAGCGCTCGGCCGAGGCCGCCAAGGAGATCAAGGCGCTGATCTCGACCTCCACGACCCAGGTCGAGGAGGGCGTGACGCTGGTGGGCGAGACCGGCCGGGCGCTGGAGCGCATCGTGACCCAGGTGGGCGAGATCACCGCGGTGGTGAACGACATCGCGGCCTCCGCGCACGAGCAGGCGACGGGGCTGGACCATGTCAATATAGCGGTGAACCAGATGGACCAGGTCACCCAGCAGAATGCCGCCATGGTGGAAGAAACGACTGCGGCGAGCGAGGAGTTGGCCAGGGATGCCGACAACCTGTCGCGTGTGATGGGACAGTTCCAGATCGGCGCAAGCCATCCGGCAATGCCCAGAGCAGCTTAGGCAAGCGCATACCATGGCTGCAACCGCCTGGCGAGCTTGGGAGCTGCATCGCCCGCCCACCACGCCAGCACGTCCTCCCGCAGCCTCCTGTCCAAGATCCGGGTCGTGGCTCGCGCTGCGAAGCGCGCGACCGCAATGGGCTCTTGGCCCAGGTTGCCAACACGCGTCTGGTCGAGCCCAGCACCATCCTGGTGGCGGACTGCCCGCGGCGGACCAGGATCGAGGATGAGGCGCCGTGACACGGGACGGGCGCGCAGCTTCCAAACCACGGTCGCCTGACTCACCTTGGGCGGCGTGACGTCATCGGAGCTCAGGGGCTTGGGCGAACTCGTTCATCAGCGCCGCGAGGTCCGCGGTCGAAACCTTCGCTCCCGTGCAGCCGGCCGCCAGCTTCGGTCCCTCCGCGAAGCCGAACGGCGCGAGGACGTCGGCCCGCTCTTTCGTCGTCCAGCCGAGCACATCGATGCCGACCACTTACATGATGGTGCCGTCCGGGACGCCAAGCCGCTTTTTTCCTGTCCCGGGCCGCGCAAGGTCCCGACCCGGAGGCCTTCGCCGCATCTGCGACGCGGCTTGCCAAGCCACGGGAAACGGGCAGGGCCAGCGCCGCCCGAGTTGGCCCGACGGCGGGTCGCGCCGGGAGGGCGCTCGACGCCGGACAGGCGAGGACGCCACTCCCGAGCGGGCCGGCCCCGGCGGGAGACCCGGAGGGGGTCACCGCGCCGTTCCGGTCAAGACACCGGGCGCCGAACCCGGGTTGACGAGCGCTGATCGCCGCTCCTTTCCCCCCTCCTCGGAGGAGGGGAGGCTGTCGGTGCCGGACGCGCAGGACGTCGCCCCGGGTTCGAGGCTCCGCACTCATCCTCTCGCGCGAGCGGGACCAGCTCCGCACGTCAGCAGTTGGACCTGCCCATCGCGGCGTTGCCGCTGCCGCCACCCGCCGTGGAGCAGTTGCCGTGCGCGGTCGGGCCGTCCAGCGACTCGCCCGCCTCCTCCTCGACCGGCACGTTGGGCGAGGCCGCGGTGCGCCGGCCGCCGTGACGGTGCGGCCCGGGGGAGGGCCGCGTGATCGTCAGGCTCCGGCCGTCCCGGGCGAGGGCGGGCCAGCCCGCGAGCAGCGCCGCCGCTGCCGCGAGACCCATGGAAGCCGATCGGAGCCGCATGTTTGGCGTTTCCCTCGCGACGGCCGGACGCATCTCGCCCGGCTAAGAACAACGGCCGCGGGCGCCCGAAAGGTTGCGCGGCCGGTGCCGCGACCGTTAAGCAGCGCCGTTGAGCGGTCTCGGATGGACATCAGGACATGGACGTCACCGTCGTCGGCGCCGGCATCGTGGGTCTCTCGACCGCCTGGGCGCTCACCCGGCGGGGCCACCGCGTCACCCTGCTGGAGCAGGGGCCGGCCGTGCCCAGCCCGCTCGCGGCCTCCGGCGACCAGCACAGGATGATCCGCCGCGCCTACGGGTCGGGAAACGGCTACGCGGGCCTGATCCGGGAAGCCTACGCGGGATGGGACGCGGTGTGGGACGACCTGGGCGTCAGCCACTACGCGGCGGCCGGCATCCTGTGCGTCTGCCAGCGGGAGGGCGACGAGGCCGACGGTTTCCGCGCGGGCTTCGACGCGAACGGCACGCCCTACGAGAGGCTGGGGCCCCGCGAGGCCGCGGCGCGCTTCCCCTTTCTCGACGGAGCCGCGGTCCGCTACGCGTTCCACACGCCCGAGGGCGGCGCGCTGCTCTGCCGCGCCATCGCGCGCGACCTCGCCCGCTGGCTCGGCGCGAACGGCGCCCGCGTCCGGACGGGCGCGCGGGTGGTGGCGCTGGACCACGACGCGGCAACCGTCACGCTCGCGGACGGCGAGCGGGTGCGGGGCGAGCGCGCGGTGGTGGCCGCGGGCGCCTGGACGCTGCGGTGCTGCCCGAGCTCGCCCGCGACCTCCACCTCTATCGCACCGCGGTGGTCTACCTCGACCCGCCCGCGGACCTGCGGGCCGCCTGGGACGGGGCGCCGGCGATCCTGTCGGTCGGCGGCGCCGTGGAGGGCTACGTGCTCCCGCCCGTGGGGGGCGCGGGGCTGAAGTTCGGGGCGGCCTTCATGAGGCGGCCCACGCCCGACCCCGAGCTCCATCGCGACCCGGAGCCCGGCGAAGGCGAGCGGCTGCGGGACGCCTTCGCGCCGCCGCTCGCCCGGGTCGGCGAGTACCGCGTGCGGGAGGTCGCGACCTGCGCCTACACGTTCACGGCCGACGACCGGTTCTACGCGCGGCGGATCGGCGCCACCCTCGCGGTCTCGGCCTGTTCCGGGCACGCCTACAAGTTCGGCCCGGCGATCGGGCGCCGCGTCGCCGAAGCCGTGGAGGACGGCGACACCGGCCGCCTGGTCCGCTGGCTTCGCGCGGAGCTGGAGGAGGACGGGCGCGCCCCCGCCTGAGGCCGCCCGGAACGTCTCAGTCGCGGCCGGTCCTGCCGTCGAACACGCCCGCGACCGTCGCGGTCTCGAACAGGCTCGACACGCTCATCTCCTGCGCCACGCGGGCGATGGCCTCGCCGATCAGCGGCGCGATCGACATCACCCGGATGTTGCCCGACACCCGCACCGCCTCGGTCGGGCGGATCGTGTCGGTGATCACGAGCCCCTTGAGGCGCGAGCCCGCGACGCGCGCCACCGCGCCGCCCGAGAGCACCCCGTGCGTGCAGTAGGCGTAGACGTTGCGCGCGCCCTGGTCGAGCAGCGCGTCGGCGGCGTTGCACAGCGTCCCGCCCGAGTCCACGATGTCGTCGAGCAGGATGCAGGTCTTGCCCGCCACGTCGCCGATGATGTTCATCACCTCCGACTCGCCCGCCCGCTCGCGGCGCTTGTCCACGATGGCGAGCGGCGCGTTGATGAGCTTGGCGAGCGCGCGGGCGCGCACCACGCCGCCCACGTCGGGCGACACCACCATGCAGCCCTCGACCCCGATGTTCTGCTGGACGTCGCGCACCATCGCGGGCGCCGCGAACAGGTTGTCGGTGGGGATGTCGAAGAAGCCCTGGATCTGCCCGGCGTGCAGATCCACGGTCAGCACCCGATCGCAGCCCGCCCGGGTGATGAGGTTGGCGACCAGTTTGGCCGAGATGGGCGTGCGCCCGCCCTGCTTGCGGTCCTGCCGCGCGTAGCCGAAGTAGGGGAGCACCGCCGTGATGCGCCGCGCCGAGGCCCGGCGCAGCGCGTCCGTCATGATCAGCAGTTCCATCAGGTGGTCGTTGGCGGGGTAGGACGTCGACTGGATGATGAACGTGTCCTCGCCGCGCACGTTCTCCAGGATCTCGACGAAGATCTCCATGTCGGCGAAGCGCCGGACCTGGCAGCGCGTGGGCTCCACCCCGAGGTAGGCCCCGACGGCCTCGACCAGCGGCGGGTTGGAGTTGCCGGGAAGGATCTTGATCGTGCCCGCCATCGCCCGCCTCCGGCCCCGACCGCCGGCAGCCTCAGCCCCGGCGCCGCGCGGGCTGAATAGCAACCCGCCTCGGATGGGACAACCGTCACGCCGGCGTCACGGGGAACAAACGGCGCGCGTGGCGCCACGCCCTTCTCCCGGTGGGTAGGGGAAGGGCGCGATTGGTCAGGCGCCCGCGGCCTGCTTCACGGGCACGCCGGCCCCCTCGAAATGGCTCTGCAACTCGCCCGCCTGGAACATCTCGCGGATGATGTCGCAGCCGCCCACGAACTCGCCCTTGACGTAGAGCTGCGGGATGGTGGGCCAGTTGGAATAGTCCTTGATGCCCTGGCGGAGGCCCGCGTCCTCCAGCACGTTGATGCCCTTGTAGGGCACGCCGAGGTAGTCGAGGATCTGGACCACCTGGCCCGAGAAGCCGCACTGGGGAAACTGCGGCGTGCCCTTCATGAAGAGCACGACGTCGTTCCCCTTCACGGCGGCGTCGATCTGCTCGTGGGCGTTGGACATGAGCGCGATTCCTGGTTGCTTCGGGGCACCCGTCGCCCCGGTCGTGGCGACAATATAAGCCCGCCCGCCCGCCCGCGCCACCGCATGGTCGGGGGCCGGAGGCCACGCCGGTCTCGGCTGGTTTGCGGGGCCCGGCGCCGGCCAGGTCCGCTTCCTCAGCCCGGAGTGGCCCGAGCCCTGGTGAGCCGCGGGATCAGCGGTGGGCGGTGCGGGCCAGGGCGAAGCGCAGGCTCCGCTCGTCGTAGGGCTTGGCGACCACGGCCGCGTCCGAGAAGCGCTCGGGCACCGCGATGCTCTCGCCGTAGCCCGTCGCGAACACGAAGGGCACGCCGCGCTGCTCCAGCAGGTCGGCCACGGGGAAGCTGGTCTCGCCCGACAGGTTCACGTCGAGCACCGCGAGGTCGAAGGTGTTGACCACGAGCGCCCGCTCGGCGTCCGCGACGTTGCCCGCGATCTCCACCTCCAGCCCCGCCTCGCCCAGCATGGATTGGGCGTCGAGCGCGATCATCATGCTGTCCTCGACCAGGAGGAGGCGCTTGCCGCTGATGTCGACGGGCGCCGGCGCGGCGAGTTCGGGCGCGGGGTCCGCGGGCGCCGCCTCCTCGTTGGGAGCCAGGGCGGCGGCGGGCACGCGGAAAAAGGCCGTCACGCCCTCGGAACGGTAGTCGACGCGGCTCTCGCCCTGAAGCTCGAAGGGGATCGTCTGGCTGACGATCACCGAGCCGAAGCCGCGCCGCGTGGGCGGGACCACGGGCGGCCCCCCCGTCTCGGTCCAGGTGACCTGGAGGTCGCCCACCACGTCCACGACCCAGCGCACCTCCAGGAGTCCCGAGGGCGCGCTCAAGGCGCCGTACTTGGCCGCGTTGGTCATCATCTCGTGGAGCACCAGCGCCAGCGCCTGGTAGGCGCGCGACCCGAGCGTGACGAGCGGACCCTCGAAGCGGACGCGCCCGCCCGCCTCGCCCGCCCAGGCCTGCACCTCGGCGTCGAGCAGGCGCCGAAGCGGCGCGCCGCGCCAGCCCACCTGCGTGAGCTGGTCGTGCGCGAAGGCGAGCGCGCGGATGCGGTGCTCCAGGTCGGCCGTGAAGGTGTCGAGGTTGTCGGCCCCCTGCCGGCTCTGCCGCACCAGCGAGCGGATCAGCGCCAGGACGTTCTTGACGCGGTGGTTCAGCTCGGCGATCAGCAGCGACTGGCCTTCCTGGGCCGCCTTGCGCTCCTTGTTGAGGAGGTCCGAGCGCCGCAGGATCACGTCGAGCAGCGACACGCGCAGCCGTTCGGCGACCTGGATCTCGGCCGGGCGCCAGGGCGTGCACTGCCCGCGCACGATCTCGCGCCAGGCCTCAAAACTCTTGCGCGGCCCGATGCGGGCGCCGTCGGGCGTCACCTCCACGGGCTTCTGGGGGTTGCCGCCCCAGGTCACCGTCTGGATCACCTCGCGCCGGAAGAACAGGAGGTAGTGGCGCGACGCGCGCGAGAAGGGCAGCGCCAGCACGCCGCTGACGCGGTCCGCGAAACTCGCGGCGAGCGGCAGCTCGCGGGCGAGCAGGCCGGTCGCGAACACCTCGTGCGGGTCGGCCACCTCCAGCATCTGCACGAGCGCGGGCAGCGCGCTGGTGGGCGGCACGTCGCCCGAGCCCGTGAAGCGGCCCTCGCTCCACACGCCCAGGCCGTCGCAGGGGATCAGCTCGCGCAGGGTCCGGTCGAAACGGGCGAGGTTGTCAAAGGGCGTTTCCTCGACCGGCATCCCGGCGATCAGCCGGTCGTGCGCGTCGTTGGAGCGTGCGGCATGGGCCTGTTCGTCGGCGTGCTGCTTGGCCTCGATCTGCAGGGAGAAGATCTGGCCGAACATCTCGGCGGCCGCGCAGGTCGCGGCCGAGATGCGGCGGGGCGCCTCGTGGTGGCAGGCGATCAGGCCCCACAGGCCCTCGCCGGTGATCAGCGACACGGTGAGGGTCGCGGCCGAGCCCATGTTGCGCAGGTATTCGAGGTGGATCGGCGACACGCTGCGCAGGACCGACAGGCTGAGGTCCAGCGGCTCGGCGGCGGCGCCGGGCAGCCCCACCAGGGGGACGGGCACGTAGCGCACGTCGACGATCAGGCGCAGCCACTGGCGCTTGTAGAGGTCGCGCGCCTGGGCGGGGATGTCGGAGGCGGGGTAGCGCAGGCCCATGAAGGGCGGCAAGCCCGGCCGGATCGCCTCCGCCACGACCTGCCCGCTGTCGTCGGGCAGGAAGCGGTAGATCATGACGCGGTCGTAGCCCGTGACCGCGCGCAGCTGGTTGGCGGCGAGCTGGAGGAAGCGGTCCAGCGTGGGCGCGCGCTTCAGGCGGCCCACCATGCTCTTCACCAGCACGACCGGGTCGGTGGAGGTCGTGTCGGCCCCGTCGTGGTGGGTGAACTCCAGCACGGCGCTGCCGCCGCTCGCGTGGATGGCGACGTCCATCGGGGGGCAGCCGTCGCGCACCGCGACGTTGTTGAGCCGCTCCGCCGAGTTCGAGATCATCGACCCCTGCAGGGTGTTGCGGAGGTCGTGGAGGACCTGGCGGCCGACGATCTCGTCGGCCGAGCGGCCGAGCAGGGCCGTGCCGTCGGGGAAGCGGAGAAACGCGGCGGCGTTGGCCGAGGCTTGGGTGACGGTCCAGTCCTCAAGCCCCATGACCAGCATGCAGCCGTGCGGCTGGATGGCGCCGGACAGGTGGATGGGCTCCCGGGCGCAATCGGCGAGGTCGGCACTCGTCTCAATCAGGCTGTCGGGGAGCTGCGCTTGCAAGGACGATCCTTCCGGTTCGCGGCGGGGCGGCCCAACCGTCCCGATACCTTTCAGACGACGCCAACGGGCTGGCGCCCGTTTCGTTCAAGTCAAGCTCGCGTTTTCACGCTTCGAGAGCCGGGGCGGAGCGGGAGATCGCCGCGGCGCTGCGGAGGAACAGGCCGAAGGCACCCGCGGCCCCGGCCAGAACGGCGTCGGCGCGGGCGGCCTCCGCCCCGTAGGCGGCGAGCGCGTCGAGGAAGCTCCTCCACCACCCCGGCCCCGGGACGTGCCGGAGGAAGCGGGTCGCGGCCGCGACGGCGGGGTCGCCTCCGGCGAGCGCGTCCCGGAGCAGGACGCGCGCCCCGTGGCGCGACCCTTCGAGCACGTAGGCGATGCCGACCGGATCGAACGTCCCCGCCCCGGTCGGGCCCGGGGCGGGCATGCCGAGGGCGCGGAGGTCGGCGCGAAGCAGGTCGGCCCGCCGCCGCGCGGGCCAGTCGGGGAGCCAGGCCCCGAGGCCGGCGTCGTCGGCGGCCTGCTCCAGCGGGAGGACGGCTCCGGCCTGGGCGCGCAGAAACGCCGCGTAGCCCGAGCGGACGCGGAGGTCGAACGGCGCGAAGGCGCGCTCGGTCGCGGCGTGCAGGTCCAGCGTTTCCCGTTTCACGCGCGCGGCAAAATCGGTCATGCCGGGCCATGTTTCAACCAGCGCCGGCAACAAAGCAAGCGTGCCCCGAGGGCGGCGCGGCCCGGTCAGCCCGGGGCGTCGACCCTGTCCCGGCCGTCGCCGAGGAAGCCCGCGTAGCGCGGATCGACGGTCGCCACCGGCATGACGGCCAGCACGTCGGTGGTGCCGAACCGGTGGTCCACGACGGCGCCCTCGCCGAAGCGCGCCCCGCAGCGGAGGTAGCCCTTGATGAGCGGCGGCAGGGCCGCCACGGCGCGCCGGACGTCGATCTGCGCGGGCGGCAGCACGGCCATGTCCACGAGGCGGTCGGGCCGCGCCCGCGCGCGCCACTCGGGCGCGGCCGCGGCGTGGTGATGCAGGTAGCTCAGCGGCAGCGCCAGTTCGGAGACGTCCGTGCCGGGAAAGCTCGCGCAGCCGATCAGGGCGTCGACGCGGTGGTGGTGCGCGTAGCGCCAGAGACCCCGCCACAGGAGCTCGATCGTGCGCCGGGACCGGTAGGGGGGCAGCACGCAGGACCGGCCCAGTTCGAGGAAGCGGCTGCGGGGATGGCGGGCCAGCAGCGGCCCCAGGTCGAACTCGGCCGACGACGCGAAGCCGCCGCGCCGCTGCGCCACCTCCTGCCGGAGAAGGCGGTAGGTGCCCACCACCTTCGTCCGCGGCAGGCCGAGCCCGCCCGCGCTGGCGTGGTCCACCACGAGCAGGTGGTCGCACACGGCGTCGAAGGCGCAGCGGTCGCGGCGGGTCAGGGCCGACCGGCGGTCGGCGACCGCGGCCCCTTCCTCGTAGAAGACCTTGAAGCGGACCCGCTGCGCCTTGCGCACCTCGCGCTTGCGCGTGGCGAGCCGGACTTCGAGCGAGCCGAGCCGCCCCAGCGTGGCCGACGGCCACGGCAGCGCCGCGAGACCGGGGGGCGGCTCCTCCGGGCCGGGGCGGTCCGCTTGGGGGTCGAGCATGGGGTCGCTTCCGAGGGCGGACCCGGGGATGTCGGGCCGCGACCGAAACACCACGCTTCCGGCAAGATTTTATGACGCGCGGGCCGCCGCGGCCGGCACCGCCCGCCGGGCGAGCGCCTCGCGCAGGCGGGCGAGGTCGATCGGCTTGGTCAGGAAGTCGTCGATCCCCGCCTCGAAACAGGCCTGCCGGTCGTCGTCGAACGAATAGGCCGTGAGCGCCACGATGCGGGTGGGCCGGGCGCCCGCGCCGCGCTCGGCCGAGCGCAGGCGGCGGGCCGCCTCCTGCCCGTCGAGCCCCGGCATGGACAGGTCGAGCAGGATGGCGTCGAAGGCGTCCCGCTCGCCCCGCATGGCGGCCAAGGCCGCGTTGAGCGCCAGCGCGCCGTCCGCCACGTGGGTGACGCTGGCCCCGATCCGGTCCAGCATCTTGAGCATCACCAGCGTGTTGATCTCGTTGTCCTCGGCGAGCAGCACCCGCGCGGGCGCGCCGCGGGGGGCGGCGGGGACTTCCGCCGCCGGCACGACCGGGACGGCGGCGGGCGCCTCGGCCGCGACCCGGGCCATCAGCGAGCGGGCCCGCACCGGCTTGACCAGCCAGCCGTCGTAGGCCGCGGCGAGCGCCTGGCCGAAGGCGCGCCGCTCGGTGGGGGAGAACAGGAGCAGCGCCCGCCCGCCCTCGGGGGCGGTCCGCGCGAGGCGGGCCGCCGCGTCCTCGCCGAGCGCGCAGTCGACCAGCAGCAGGTCGGGCGCGACGCGGTCGAGCGCCGCGCGGGCGTCCGCCTCGCCCGCCGCCAGCGTCACCCTGGCGCCCGTCCGGCCGAGGTCTTGGGCGAGGTAGGGCGCCTGGAACGGCGAGTCCGCCACGATCAGCGCGGTGCGGCCCGACAGGTCGGGCAGCGCCGCCGGGAGTTGCCCCGCCCCCCCTTCGGGCAGGGGAAGGGAAGCGGTGAAGCCGAACACGGAGCCGCCCTGCGCCCGGTCGGCCAGGGTCAGGCCGCCGCCCATCATTCCCACGAGCTGCCGCGCGATGGCGAGGCCGAGGCCCGTGCCGTCGCCGGTGGCGGAGCCGCGCTCGAAGGCTTCGAAGATGGCGGCGCGGCGGGCGGGAGGCACGCCGGGGCCGGTGTCGGACACGGTGAAGCGCAGGCCCCCCTCGGCGGCGCGCGCGACCCGCACCCCGACCCCGCCCGTTTCGGTGAACTTGACCGCGTTGCCCGCCAGGTTGACCAGCACCTGGCGCAGGCGCGCGGCGTCGCCCACCACCCACCCCGGCACGTCCGGGTCCAGGTGGGCCGCGATCTCCAGCCCCTTCTCCTGGGCGCGGGGGCCGAGCAGCTCGACCACGCCCTCGACCGCGGCCGCGAGGTCGAAGGGCTCGGCCGCAAGGTCGGCGTGGCCCGCTTCCAGGCGGGAAAAGTCCAAAACCTCGTCGACCAGGGCCGCGAGCGCCCGGCCGGACGTCTGGATGGCGTCGAGATAGGCCTGCTGCTCGGGGTCGAGCGGCGTGCCGCCCAACAGCTCGGCCATGCCCAGGATGCCGTTGAGCGGCGTGCGGACCTCGTGGCTGACGGTCGCCACGAAACGCCCCTTGGCGCTCGACTGCGCTTCGGCGCGCCCGCGCGCCTCGCTCGCGGCCTTGACCTCCCACAGGCCGTCGGCGAGCTTTTCCTGCGCGTCGGCGAGCTGGGCCCACCGCCGCCGGAGGCGGACGCGGTCGAACAGCGCGTGCGCGGCGAGAACCAGGCCCACCACGGCCGCGATCCAGGCCAGGGTGAGGCTGCCGAGGACGCTCGTGGCGAGCTTGAGCATGGGGTGGGTGTCCGGCCGCGCGGAGGGAGGCCTGGCGAGGCTGCGCCGGAATCCTTGCTTTTGCGTTGCGGACTCGCCGGTAGCTCAACCTCTGATCGAGCGGCTCAACCCGAAACGGCCGCGCCGTGAACCGGTCAATGCGCCGCCACGGGCCGGTCGGCCGACGCGCGGTAGGACAGCGCCTCGGCCAGGTGGGCGCGGCCGACCGCGCCCGCGCCTTCGAGGTCGGCCAGCGTCCTGGCGAGCTTCAGCACGCGGTGGAAGCCGCGGGCGCTGAGCCGCATCCGGTCGCTCGCCTGGCGCAGCAGGGCGAGGCCGCTCGCGTCGACCTCCGCGGCGGTCTCGATCACGGCCGCGGGGGCGGCCGCGTTGGTGGTGACGTCGGGCAGGCCCAGGGCCGCGTAGCGCGCGACCTGCCGGGCGCGGGCCGCCGCCACCCGGGCGCCCACCTCCGCCGAGCCTTCCGCGGGCGGGGGCAGGATGAGGTCGGCGGCGCTCACCGCCGCCACCTCGATGTGCAGGTCGATGCGGTCGATGAGCGGGCCGGACAGGCGGGCCTGGTACTGCGCGACGCAGCGCTCGTTGGGCTGGCGGCGGCACGCGTAGCCGGGCTCGGTCGCGTGCCCGCAGCGGCAGGGGTTCATGGCGGCCACGAGCTGGAAGCGCGCCGGGTAGGTGACGCGGTGGTTGGCGCGCGCGATCGAGACCTCGCCGGTTTCGAGCGGCTGGCGCAGCGAGTCGAGCACGGGGGTGGCGAACTCCGGCAGCTCGTCCAGGAAGAGCACGCCGCAGTGGGCCAGCGACACCTCGCCGGGCCGGGCGCCCGTGCCGCCGCCCACCAAGGCCGGCATGGAGGCGGAATGGTGGGGCGCGCGGAACGGCCGCCGCTCGGTGAGCGCGCCCCCGCTCAACTGGCCCGCCACCGAGTGGACCATGGCGACCTCCAGCAGCTCGCGCGGGCTGAGCGGCGGCAGGATGGAGGGGAGCCGGGCCGCCAGCATCGACTTGCCCGCGCCGGGCGGCCCGTTCATCAGGAGGTTGTGGCCGCCCGCCGCCGCGATCTCCAGGGCGCGCTTGGCCGATTCCTGCCCCTTGACGTCGCGCAGGTCCGGGCCGTCGCGGCCCGCCGGGCGCAGCGCCGCCGTGGGCCGGCTCAGCACCTGGCTGCCCTTGAAGTGGTTGGCGAGCTGGATCAGCGAGCCGGGCGCCAGCACGTCCAGGTCGTGCGCGGCCCAGGCGGCCTCGGGCCCTGAGTCGCGCGGGCAGATCAGGCCGTGGTCGCGCGCGTTGGCCGCCACCGCGGCGGGCAGCACGCCCGCCACCGCCGTGATGGTGCCGTCGAGCGCCAGCTCGCCGATCACCGTGTAGCCCGCGACCGCGTCGGCCGGGATCGCCCCGATGCCCGCCATGACGCCGAGCGCGATCGGCAGGTCGTAGTGGCTGCCCTCCTTGGGCATGTCGGCGGGCGCCAGGTTGACCGTGATGCGCTTGGCGGGCAGCGCCAGGCCCGAGGCGATCAGCGCCGAGCGCACCCGCTCGCGCGACTCCGCCACGGCCTTGTCGGGCAGGCCCACCACCGTGAAGCCCACCGTGCCGTTGGCGATCTGCACCTGCACGTCGACCGGCCGCGCCTCGATCCCCTCGAACGCCACCGTGGCGACCCGGACCACCATGCCGTTCCCCGCGTCCCTCGCCGCGCCCGCGACCCGGGTGTCACGCTAGCGCGTCGAGCCCGCGCGGGCCAGGGCCGACCGCCCATGACGCGGGGCTTTGGAACCTGCCTGCGGTTCTGCCCTTCGCCCCTGCGGGGAGTAAGGTGGCCGACAGGCCGGATGAGGGGTTCGGCGAGCGGGGTTGCCCCTCATCCGCCCTGTCGGGCACCTTCTCCCCGCTCTCACGGGGCGAAGGGCATTGCCTGGCAAGGGCCGCGTGAACCTGAAGCAGGCGCCCTGCGCTCACCCGTCCGCCTCGGACTCCGTCCGGAGGTAGGGCTCCACCACGCCCTTGAGCTTGATCGTCATGGCGTTGCCCATCCGGTCGCGGGCCTTGCCGGCCGTGACCCGGATCCAGCCCTCGCTGACGCAGTACTCGTCGACGTTGGTCTTCTCCCTGCCGTCGAACTTGATGCCCACGCCGCGCTCCAGCAGGGCCGCGTCGTGGTAGGGGCTGTCGGGGTTGACGGACAGGCGGTCGGGGAGGGCGTCGGCCATCGGCATCGGGGTCCCGTGGGGGGAAGCGGGTAGCCGATAGCCGGGAAGTCGCCGGAGCGCAAACCCGCGACGCGCTTGCGACGGCGGCCGCAAACCTCGACCTTTAGGGTCGCGGCATCGGGGCCCGGCCCTCCGGCCGGCCCCACGCCACCAAGCGCGGACACGACACCCCATGAGCGCACGCCAGGACATGATCGCCCTTCTCCGCAACCGGCGGGTCGGGTTCTCGCTGCCGCAGCCCTTCTACAACGACCCCGAGTTCTTCCGGGTCGACATGGAGACGATCTGGTACCGCGACTGGCTGTTCGCGGGCCACGACGTCGAGATCCCCAACCCGGGCGACTGGTTCACCCTGCAGGTGGGCGCCTACCCGCTGATCGTGATCCGCGGCCGCGACGGGCAGATCCGCGCGCTGCACAACTCCTGCCGGCACCGCGGCTCGGTCGTCTGCAAGGGCGAGCGGGGCAGCTCCAAGCGGCTGATCTGCCCCTACCACCAGTGGGTCTACGACACGGACGGGAGCCTCGCGCGCGCGCGCCGCTCCGAGAAGGAGTTCGACACCTCGCTCTACGGCCTCAAGCAGGCGCATTGCGAGACGGTGGGCGGCTACGTGTTCGTGTGCGTCGCGGCCCACGCGCCCGACTTCGCGCCCTTCCGCGCCCAGGCCGAACCCTACCTCGCGCCCCACCGGCTCGGGTCCGACGTCAAGATCGCGGCCCAGAACACCATTATCGAGAACGGCAACTGGAAGCTCGTGTGGGAGAACAACCGGGAGTGCTACCATTGCGCCGCCAACCACCCGGAATTGTGCCGCACCTTCCCCGAGAGCCCCACCGTCACGGGGGTGCAGGGCGCCACGGCCGACCCCGCCATCAAGGCGCATTGGGAGCGCTGCGAGGCCGCGGGCCTGCCCTCCACCTTCCTGATCAACCCCACGGGGCAGTTCCGCAACGCCCGCATGCCGCTCATCGAGGGGGTCGAGAGCTATACGATGTCGGGCAGGCCCGCGGTGGCGCGCCCGCTCGCCGACGCCGTCACGGAGCCCTCCATCGGCACCATGCTGATGTTCCACTACCCCACCACGTGGAACCACGTGCTGGGCGACCACGCGATCTCGTTCCGCGTGCTGCCGATCGACGCCACCCACACCGCCGTCACCACCAAGTGGCTGGTCCACAAGGACGCGGTTGAGGGCGTCGACTACCACGTCCCCGAGCTGACGGAGGTGTGGGACGCCACCAACGACCAGGACCGCCGCGTGGTGGAGGACAACCAAGCCGGCATCAACTCGCCCGCCTACGAGCCCGGCCCCTACATGGAGCCGGACGAGGGCGGCGTGGCGCAGTTCGTGGAATGGTACTGCAACACCATGGACCGGGCGCTGAACGGCGACCGCGCGACGCTGCGGGTGGCGTGACGCGGCCCGTTCGGTCTCACCCCGACCGGCTCTGCCCTTCTCCCCCGGGGGAGAAGGCGGCCGACGAGCCGGATGAAGGGGGCACGACGAGCGAGTTGGCCCCTCATCCGCGCTGTCGGTCGCCGAAACCCGGCCACCCTCCGCTACTCCGGTTCGACGCTTCCGCGCCGCTCATAATTCCAGCGGAAACGCGTCTTCCACGTGCCGCGGCCAGCGGCGCGGGGCCAGGAAGACGCCGTCGCCCCGGAAGGTGAGGCCGCCCGCCCAGGGGTTGCGGCTGAGCCAGACCCGGGCCGCGCGGGTGATGCGCCCCCGCTTGGCGGGTGTGATGGCCCCCAGGGCCTCGTCCAGGTTCGGGCGCGCCTTGACCTCGACGAAGGCCACCGTGCCGCCCCGCCGCACGATCAGGTCGATCTCGCCGCCGCGGACGGACAGGTTGCGGGCGAGCACGCGGTAGCCCTTGGCCGTGAGGAAGACGGCCGCGAGCCACTCGGCCCGCCGCCCGAAGGCGTTCGCGCGCAGCCGCCCCGCCGCGTCCCTCACCGCGCGTTCCGCCGCGCCGCGAGCTCCACGGCCCGCGCGTAGACCTGGCGGCGCGGCAGACCGGTCGCGGCCGCCGCCACGCTGGCCGCGTCCTTGACCGACAGCGCGCCGAGACGGTCCAGGAGAAGGGCGTCGAGCCCGGCCTCGTCCAGCGCGGGGGCGCCGTCCGCCGCGGGCGGTCCCACCAGGATGACGATCTCGCCCTTGGGCGCGTCCGCCGCGCCGAAGGCTTGGGCGAGCTCGTCCAGCGACCCGCGCCGCACGGTTTCGAACCGCTTGGTGAGCTCGCGCGCGACCGCGGCGGGGCGGGGGCCCAGCACGGCCGCGAGGTCGCCCAGCGCGTCGGCCACGCGCCGCGCGGACTCGAAGAACACCAGCGTGCCCGGCACGGCCGCGAGCTCGGCCGCGCGGGTGCGGCGGGCGGCGCCCTTGGCGGGCAGGAAGCCCTCGAAGAAGAAGCGGTCGGTGGGCAGGCCCGCCACCACCAGGGCCGCCAGCACCGCGGAGGCGCCCGGCACGGCGGTCACCGCGAGGCCCTCGGCGGCGGCGTCGGCCACCAGCTTGAAGCCGGGGTCGGACACGAGCGGCGTGCCCGCGTCCGACACCAGCGCCAGCGCCGCGCCCTCGCGCAGCCGGGCCAGAACCTGCGGGCGCACGGCGGCGGCGTTGTGCTCGTGGTAGGGCTGGAGCGGGGTCGCGATGCCGTAGTGGGCGAGCAGCGTCCGGGTCACGCGCGTGTCCTCGGCCAGCACGGTCTCGACGGCGGCCAGCGTGCGCAGGGCGCGCAGCGACACGTCGGCCAGGTTGCCGATGGGGGTCGCGACCACGTGCAGGCCGGCGCCCACGGGCTCGGCCTCGACCGTTCTGTCCCCGATCGCGTAGGACGCCCGCCCGCTCCCGCCCATCCCCACCTCGCCCGCTCGCGCGAGGCGTTGCCCGAATGCAGCGCCCGCGCCATGCTTTGACCCCGATTACCCGTCGTTGTCCAAACCGTGCTAAAAACCCCGTGCGACATGCGCCGTCCGCCCGCCTGCCGCGGCCGAACCGGCGAAGGGAGAGACCGGCGTTGAGCCCACGATCGATGGTGTCCGCCGCGGCGGCCGTGAGCCTCGCGGGCCTGCTCGCGGGGTGCAACGCGAGCGGCCCGTTCGGGGGCGGCGGCAGCGGCGGGGCCGGCGAGCCGGTCCTGTCGGCGCCGACCAGCCCCGTGCAGTCGAAGCCGCTCGCGGGCGCGGCCGCGACGCCCTCCGCGATCGGCAGCGGGCCCGACCGGATCGCGCTCGTGCTGCCGCTGACACAGAACGGCGCGCCCAGCGCGGTGGGCACCTCGCTGCGCCGCGCGGCCGAGCTCGCCTACGCGGACTTCGGCTTCAACGACCTCACCATCCTGGTCAAGGACGACCGCTCCACCCCCGAGGGCGCGCGCGACGCCACGCAGGCCGCCATCGGCGAGGGCGCCGAGCTGGTGCTGGGTCCCCTGTTCGCGGCCGACGTGCGGGAAGCCGCGCGCGTCGCCAAGGCCGCCGACAAGCCGGTGATCGGCTTCTCGACCGACGCCAGCGCCGCCTCGCGCGGCGTCTACCTCCTGTCCTTCATGATCGAGAGCTACGTCGACCGGATCGTCGACTACGCGGTCGGGCAGGGCAAGAAGTCCTTCGCCGTGATGGCGCCGGAGACCGACTACGGCAACGTGGCGCTGGCGGCCTTCCAGGAGGCCGCGGCGCGGCGCGGCGCGCGGGTGCAGGCCGTGGAGCGCTACGCGCCGGGCGGCGCGGGCGAAGCGGCCGGGCGCGTCGCGGCGGCGCTGGGCGGCGTCGACGCCCTGTTCATCCCCGACCAGGCCGACGCCATGCCCGGCGTGGCCCAGGCGCTGACCGCGGCCGGCATCGACGGGCACAAGGTGCAGATCCTGGGCACGGGCGTGTGGAGCGACGCGCGCGTCCTGAAGCTGCCCGCCCTGCAGGGCGCCTGGATCGCGACGCCCGAGACCTCCGGCTTCACGGCCTTCTCGGGCCGCTACCGCGCCAAGTTCGGCGCCGAGCCCGCGCGGGTCGCGACGCTCTCCTACGACGCCGTGTCGCTCGCCGCGGCGCTGGCGCACACGCAGGGCTCGCAGCGCTTCGCCGAGGCGACGCTCACCAACGCGTCCGGCTTCACCGGCGCGGACGGCGTGTTCCGCTTCAAGCCCGAGGGACCGAACGAGCGCGGGCTCGCGGTGCTGCAGGTCAAGGACGGCGCGGCGGTGACGATCAGCCCGGCGCCGCGCACGTTCTCGAACACCTGAGGCGGCCCGGCGCGGGGAAGCGGTTGTTCTGGTGCCGCTCGCGACATGCCGTTGAGGAACGTGAACTGCATCCGCGCCGGCCTGCGTGAGCGCAAGATCGCCTGATCCGCTGACGGCCGCCGCCCGCCCGCGGCAGGTCCGGCCCTCCGCCC
>CAXTDZ010000065.1:0-2044 GCA_964243035.1 uncultured Lichenihabitans sp. | reverse complement strand
TCGCCTGATCCGCTGACGGCCGCCGCCCGCCCGCGGCAGGTCCGGCCCTCCGCCCGCGACCCTGACTCATCCCGGCACGCCCTTTGCCGCCTCTGCCGCGAGGGAGTGGGCGCCGTGCCGCTTCGGCACGGCGGACCGCTCCCGTCGGGGAAAGGCGCATCCGGATGTTCCAGGTCTCCACCGCCAACCTGCCCGGACCTGTCTCGAACCGGGACGGGCGCCCGGCCGGCAGCGGCCTGCTGCCGCCCTGGGCCGAGCTCCCCGCCGTTCTCGCGCGCCGCAAGGCCTGGGTCGCGGCCGTGCTCGCGCTGGCCATGGCGGGCGGCGCGGGCGCGGCCGTGCTCGCGCCCCGCGCGTATGTCGCGACCGCCCAGCTCCTCGTCGAGCCGACCGACCTCAAGGCGCTCGACAACTCCGTGACCCAGCCCTCCACGGAGGCCGAGGCCTTCGTGGACCAGATCGAGAGCATCCGGCGCGTGGTGGCCTCCACCACCGTGCTGGAACGCGCCGCCGCCGCGGCGGGCCTCGCCGCCGACCCCGACTACGTGAGGCCGCCGTCCGGCTTGGCGGCGCTGGTCGAGGCCGCGCGCCGGGCCGTCCGCCCCGCCCCGCCCGCGCCCCAAGACCCCTCCGCGCTGGTGCTGCGCCAGCTCTCCAAGCAGCTCACGGTCACGCGGTCGGAACGCACCTTCGTGCTGGACGTGTCGATCAAGTCCGCCGACCCGGCCAAGGCCGCCCGGATCGCCAACGCCGTGGTGGACAGCTACCTCGCGGTGCAGGCGGAGCAGCGGGCCGACGCGGCCCGCCGGGTGTCGACGGCGCTCACGGCCCGGCTGGGCGACCTCCGCGCCCGCACCGCGGAGGCCGAGGACGCGGCCGAGACCTTCAAGGCCAGCCACAGGCTCGTCATCGCCGACGGTACCCTCGTCGGCGACAGGCAGGTCGACGAGGCCAGCACCGCGCTGCTGGCCGCGCAGGCCCGCACCGCGGGGACCCGCGCGCGGCTCGACGAGATCGCCAAGGCCGTCGGGAGCGGCGACGGCGGCGCGATCCCGGAATCCCTCCAGTCGCCCGCCGTGGCGGCCCTGCGCGCGCAGCTCGCCCAGGCCACCAAGGCCGAGGCGGACGCGGCCGCCCAGTTCGGGCCGCGCCACCCCCGACTGGCCGCGCTCCGCTCGCAGGTCGCCGACGCGCGCCGCTCGGTCGAGGCCGAGGTCGCCCGCGTCCGGCAGAGCGCGCAGGCCGAGTACGACCGCGCCGTCCACGACGAGGCGAGCCTGAAGGCCAACCTGGACCGGCTGCAGGACGCGGGCGCGACGCTCAACGCCGACCTGGTCAAGTACCGCGCGCTCCAGCGCGAGGCGGAGGCGAGCCGCGGCATCTACCAGGCCTTCGCGGTGCGCGCCCAGGAAACCGCCGAACAGGAACGGCTCAACACCACCGACGCGTGGGTGATCTCGCCCGCCACGCCGCCCCTCGACCGATCGTTCCCGCCGCCCGCGCCGGTGCTGCTCCTGGCCGCGGTCGCGGTCGGCCTGGCGGCGGCGGTCGGGGCGGCGCTGGCGCGCGAGGCGACCGACGCCCGGGTCTGGTCGACCGCCCGGATCGCGGTTCTGACCGGCGCGCCGGTGCTGGCCGCGCTCCTTCTCGCGCGCCGCCGAGGTTCGCGCGCGGCGGGTGAGGGCTCGGAGGAAGCGGCCCGGTGGCGGGTCGCGCCGGCGTCCGCCGAGGCCGTCGCGGTCCTTTATCGCGACCTGGCGGGCGGGCGCCCATCCGGCGAGCGGCAGGTCGTCCTGCTGGTGGGCGATCGCGACGGCGGCGACGTCGAGGAGGTGGGCCTGGCGCTGGCGTCGGCCTGCGCGCGCGACGGCGGGGCGGCGCTTCTGGTCCGGCTCGGGCGGTCGGGCGCGAGCGACCCCTCCCGGCTGCCGCGGCCGGGCGAGGTCGCGAGCCGTTTCGGGATCGGGCGCGACGCCCCGCCCCGCCCCCTCGCGTCGGGCCCGGCCGGGTCCGTGTACGACCCGGCGGCGCTGCCGCCGGACCA
>CAXTDZ010000064.1:0-21857 GCA_964243035.1 uncultured Lichenihabitans sp. | reverse complement strand
CCCCGCCCGCCCGCGCGTCCCGCCGCGCCAGCGCCCGGGCGAGGGCCAGCGGCAGCCGGGCGCCCAGGGGGGCGAGGCCCGGGTCCACCCCCGCGAACACGCCCTCGCGCGCGAGCACGATGCCGGCCCGCGCGAGCCGCGCCAGGTGGCCGAGGGCGGCGAACATGGGGTGGTTAGAGCTTCCAGCCCGAGTGGATCGCGACCACGCCGCCCGTGAGCCGCGTGTAGGTGACGCGCCGGAACCCCGCCGCCTCGATCATGTCGGCGAACAGCACGGGGGTGGGGAACCTGCGGATGGACTCCACCAGGTAGCGGTAGGGCTCGGCGTCGCCCGCCACCACCCGGCCCATCCGCGGGATGGCGTGGAACGAGAACAGGTCGTAGAGCCGGTCCAGCCCCGGCACGTCCACGGCCGAGAATTCCAGGCACAGGAAGCGCCCGCCGCGCTTCAGCACCCGGTAGGCCTCGGCAAGCGCGAGGGGGATGCGCGGCACGTTGCGGATGCCGAAGGCGATCGTGTAGGCGTCGAAGCCGCTGTCGGGCAGCGGCAGGCTCTCGGCGTTGCCGGTCACGAAGCGGATGTCGCCCGCGCGGGGGCGGGCGGCGGCCCGGTCGCGGCCCACCGCCAGCATGGCGGGGTTGATGTCGAGCACGGTGACCTGCGTTCCGGGGCCGCCCGCGTCGGCCACCCGGAAGGCCACGTCGCCGGTGCCGCCCGCGACGTCCAGGTGCCGGAAGGGCCGGTCGCGCGAGGGCCTGACCTTGGCCGCGAACACGTCCTTCCACACCCGGTGGAGGCCGCCCGACATCAGGTCGTTCATCAGGTCGTAGCGGTTCGCCACCGTGTCGAACACGGTGTTGACGAGCCCCTGCTTGTCGCCGAGCGCCACCTCGGCGCTGCCGAAATGGGTGGTGTCGCGGGGGGAGCGGGGCGCGCGCGCGTCCATGGGGTGTCCTTGGAAGGGGCCCCCGCTTTATCGCAATCCCGGTCCGGATGAAATCGCCCCGGGACCGGCGTGCCCGGGGCGCGGGGAGGGTCTGCCGCCCGCCCCGCGAGCCTTTCGGCGGTGCGGCCCGGCGTCAGCCGAACAGGAGCTGTTCGAGCTTGCCCGCGTGGGACTCGATCTCGTGCACCGTCAGGTTCTTGAGGACGATGTTGGTCTGGTCCGGCATCTCGACGATCGTGCTCGTCCCGTGCCCGTAGGAATGCGTGCTGGCGATGACGTCGGCCAGGGAGCTGAACTCGGAGGTGACCCGGCCGAGCGCTTCGAGGCCGCGGGGCGTCTCAAGGACGTGCTCGATGTTGCTCAGGCTGGGGTGGGGATGGAAGACGAACGTTTCCGTCGCCATGATGATTATCCTTGTAAAAATAAACGTCGAAAAAAGCCGAAACGTCGCGGGTGCTCCGGCGGGCGCAAACTACGGCGTCCCGGCGCCGCTGGCCAGCGATGACGTGCGGCGAAACCGTTCGCGGCAGGGCGGCGCGGGCGAACCCGCGAGTCCGTGGCGGAAACAACACACCGCTCCCGTCCCCGGGCCTGGCAGCCCGCCCCGCGAAGCGTGCCGCGACCACGGCCCGGAAAGCACCCTTCAGAATGCGCCCCCGCCCGCCTGGGACGGCGGCGAACGCCGCGGCTGGGCGCATGGTGGCCGACAGGCGCCTCAGGTCGCGCGCGCGGCCCCGGTCAAGCCGCCGTGGGGGGGCCGTCACGACACCGTGGCCCGCCTGAGGCGCGCCAGATCGTCGTGACGGGTCGGCAGATCGTCGCGCCGTGCCGCGACCCGGAAATCGCGGAAGTTTTCGAGCGCGCGCAAGAGCGCGGCGAGGGGCGGCCCGCTGGCGGTGAGGTTTTGCAGGTGGGCCTTCTCGACCCCGACGGCGGGGCCGACGATGAAGCGTTCGACCAATTGGTCGTGGTGCTGGCGCGCCGTCTCGCCGAAGAGGTCGCAGACGTCGAGGAAGGCGACCGCGTTGTCTCTGAACCACGGCTGGTCCGAGTGGGCTTCCATCAGCGACAGCAGCTCGTCGAGCAGGCTGCCGTGCTTCACGCACTCGCGCAGGCGCGCCTGTTCTTCGGGAATGATGAAGGGCATCTTGTCGGCAAGATGCTGCGCGTATGACGGATCCGAAACGGACCGCAGCCCGAGGAGCAGATCGATCTCGTTGATGCCCGAGAAGTCTCCCGCGTTCGCGCCGCGGAACTCCTGTCTGCCGACCCTGTAGGGCTTGTAGTACGGGCGGACGCAAAAGAAGAACCTGTCCACGTCGAGCTGGCTGTTGAGGTTGTCATTGAACCGCATGGCGTCGCGAAGCGCCTCGGCGGCGGTGTTGAGGAGCAGCTTCGCAACGGGGTTGGACGCGCCGAGCGGGACGATCCTCGCCAGGGCGTCCGCCGCCCGTTTGAAGGAGAACATCCCGCGCGCGTTCTCATCGATGAACAGAAGTTCGTCCGGAAGCGAGGTGAAGCTCTTCCGGACGCCGTTGACCGCCAGATTGTGGGTCGCGAGATGCGCGCTGGTGAACCTGGGCACCATCCCGATCGACGCGCCCACCTGCAACGCCAACGAGGACGCCGCCTCGAAGGGCGAGCGCGTTTCCCGATCAGGGTTGGTCAGCTCGTGGCGCCTCAAGGCCCCCAGGAGCAACCCGATGTTTCCAAGCACGGCGAACGCGTCGTCGAAGGTGGCCGGAAGGCTGCCGCGCTTCGCGATCCGGGCGACGTGCTCCTCACCCTCGCGGGAAACCTGCAGCTTCAGGTCGCTCCCGATCCCGGCGACGTTGAGACGGTCGGCCTGGCAGAAATACCGCTCTTCGAGGGAGGTGTTGATGGCGACGAAGGACGTTCTGATCCAACGGTCGAAGCTGTCGATTTCATCTGTCATGCGAGGGTCGATTCGAAGACTGAACGTTGCCGGAGTCCGGCTGGCGACTGCCTTATCCCTAGCAGGCTGCTACGCGTCGAGGCGAGGCCGGCGACTTGCCGGGGCATGAGGCAGGTGGAGGTGACCCGGTGCCGTGCGGCCAGGGCGCTGGGACAGCGCCCGCCGTCCTTGCCCGACGGCGCAAGCGGGTCGCCCGGGCGAAGGAGCGCTCGACCACCCGGCGCCGAGGCAGGAGCGCGGAGCCGCGCTTGCCTTCTGACGGCATCCGCGCGCACCAGCGTCGGGTCGGGTGCCACCGGCGCCCATTCCTCATCGGACACGTCGGACCGGTAGGGCTTGCGGAAAAGCGTCACGCCCTCCTATCCGTCCAGACGACCGCGTCCAGCCCGCAACACCCTTCTAGCTGCCGGGACGGCTCGCCCACATCGGGCTCCAGCGCAGAATCACCTCTTCCGGCGCCCCACTCGTCACATTGTACTGGGCCGCGAACATGGACCCCGGCAACCAACCCACGACCGCGGCGGGCGAGATGCCCCCAGCCTTGAGCCATTCCCGCTGCGTCGGGTAGGGGCGCCTGATTCCGGCCCTGTCGAACACGTCGTTGATGTCGTGGAACTCGCCGGTCCTGAGCGCGAGGCCCGTGTCGATCTTGTACAGGAAATAGTCCACCAGCCGCTGGGCGATCGTGGGATCGAGCTTCTGGAGCATGCCGTAGGCCCCGGTGGACACCCACTGGCTGTCCTCCTTGGTCAACTGCCCCTGCCGCGGACCACTCGAATAGCTGCCGTTCACGTGGTCCAGGATGGACACGAGGTCGTTGCGCTGGCGCGGCTGGAAGCCGAACTTCCTGATCGTGTCCGGATCTCTCGAGTCCTGCCGGTAGACGTAGGGCGGGAGCTCCTTTTGGGTCATCGCCCGGCCCACGATCCGTTTCGGCCTGGCTATCCATTCGGGCAGGTTCGGCACTGGCGTAACCCCTTGAGCGATGCCGGAAGTAGACCGGTCGCGCGTGACGGTTCCGTTTGCCCGGGACAGCGACAAGGCAACGATCGTAACCGCGCGGGCCTATGGCGGCCCGGACCCGCCGTTCCTACCTCCACCGGCACCATGCCCGAGCTCCCCGAAGTCGAAACCGTCCGGCGCGGCCTCGCCTCCGTGATGACCGGCGCCACGCTCGCGCGCGTCACCGTGAACCGGGACGGCCTGCGCTTCCCCTTTCCGCAAAACTTCGCCGCGCGGCTGACGGGGCGGCGCGTCGAGGAGGTGGGGCGGCGCGCCAAATACGTGGTGGCGCGGCTGGACGACGGGACGGTGCTCGCGCTGCACCTCGGCATGACGGGCTCGTTCCGCGTGGAAGCGCCCGGCGGTTCCGAGCTGCGGCCGGGCACCTACTACCACGCCCGGAGCACGGACGACCGGCACGACCACGTGCGCTTCGACCTCGGCTCGGGCGCGGCCATCACCTACAACGACCCGCGCCGCTTCGGCTTCATGACCCTGGTGGAGCCGGGCGGGCTCGACGCCCACCCGCTGTTCCGCGCCATCGGGGTCGAGCCCCTGTCGGACGGGTTCGACGGCGCCCTGCTGAGCGCGTTGATGGCGGGCCGCGCGGCGCCGCTCAAGGCCGCCCTGCTCGACCAGACGCTGATCGCGGGCCTGGGCAACATCTACGTGTGCGAGGCGCTGCACCGGGCGGGGCTGTCGCCGCGCCGGGCCGCGGGCACGCTGGCGCGCAAGGGGGGCGGCCCAACGGCGCGGGCCGCGCGGCTGGCCGAGGCCATCCGGCAGGTGCTGGCCGAGGCGATCGCGGCGGGCGGCTCCTCCCTGCGGGACTACCGCCACACGGACGGGACGCTGGGCACCTTCCAGCACGGCTTCCGCGCCTACGACCGCGAGCACGCCCCCTGCCTCACGGCCGCCTGCCGCGGGACCATCCGCCGCATCGTGCAAGGTGGCCGCTCGACCTTCTTCTGCGCCGAATGCCAGCGGTGAGGCTGCCTGCGGCGCGATCTTGGAACGGCCGGATCCTGTGCGCCGGGGTGGGAAGCGGGCGCGGGACCGCTTAAAGACCGGGCATGTTCACCGTCGCAACCCGTCCGCCCCGCCGCGCCCCGTGGCGGGCCGAGCTCCTGGCCTACCTGTCGCTGGGCGGGCCGCTGGTGCTCACCAACGCCATCGAGATGGTGATGAACCTCACCAACACGGCCGCGGTGGCGCGCCTCAGCCCCGAGGCGCTGGCCGCCATGCCGCTGGGTCTCGCGCTCTACCACGTGGCGCTCCTGTTCGGGCTCGGGGTCACGGCCGCGGTGGCGCCGCTGATCGCCCACGAGGCGGGCCGCGCCGGCGGGTACGGCCCCGCCGCGGGCCGCGTCGTGCGCCAGGGGTTTTGGGCCGCGCTCCTCATCAGCGGGCCGGTCTGGCTCATGCTGTGGAACGCCGAAGCCATCCTGCGCGGGGTGGGCCAGCAGCCCGCGCTGGCCGCGACCGCGGGGAGCTACCTGCGGGCGCTGATGTGGGCGGTGCTGCCCGCCCTCGTCTACCTGGTGCTGCGCTCGGCCTTCGCGGCGCTCGAGCGGCCCCGCTGGGCGGTGGCCGTCGGGGTCGCGGCGGTGGCGCTCAACGCCGCGCTCAACCGGGTGCTGGTGTTCGGCTGGGGGCCCGTGCCGCCGCTCGGGCTCACCGGCTCGGGGCTCGCGACGCTGCTGTCCAACACCTTCATGGCCGCCGCGATGGTGGGGACCGCGAGCCTGCACCCGTGGTTCCGTTCGCTGCGCCTGTTCCGCGGCCTGCACCGGCCGGATTGGGCGGGGTTCGGGGCCTTTTGGGCGCTGGGCCTGCCCATCGGGATCAGCCTGGTGTTCGAGACGGGCATGTTCGCGGTGGCGGCGGCCCTGATCGGCCTGGTGGACGCGCCCTCGCTCGCGGCCCACGCCATCGCGCTGCAGGTCGCGAGCCTGACCTTCATGGTGCCGCTGGGCGTGGCCCAGGCCGCCACGGTGCGGATCGGACGGGCCGCGGGCGCGCGCGACGGGGCGGGCGTCGCCCGGGCGGGCTGGACCGCGCTGGTGCTCGGGGTCGGGGTCATGCTCGTGTTCGGCGCCGTGCTGGCGGGGGTGCCGCACGCCATCGTGGGCCTGTTCGTGAACCCCGGCGAGCCGGGCGCCGGGGCCGTGCAGGCGGTGGGCGCCGTGCTGCTGGCCGTGGCGGGCCTGTTCCAGGTAGCGGACGGCGCGCAGGTGGTGCTGGCCGGCATGCTGCGCGGGCTCAAGGACACCCGCGTGCCCATGGCGCTCGCGCTGGCGGGCTACTGGGGCGTGGGGCTGCCGCTCGGGGCCCTGCTCGCCTTCCCCCTTGGCCTGCGGGCGCCGGGCGTGTGGCTGGGGTTGACCGCCGGGCTGTTCGCGGTGGCGGGCCTGCTGCTCTTCCGCTGGCGCGCCCGCCTGCGCGCCCTCGCGCCCGCCCGTTGACATCGGGCACGCCCCGCCCGAAACCCGGTGCCCGACGGAGGGTTGACCACACCATGCAGCACGACGACCTCCAGCGCGTGATCGAGGCGGGTTTCGCCGACCTTGCCGCGGTCGACACCGGCACGACCGGCGCCCTGCGCGAGGCGGTGGAGCACGCGCTGGACGGGCTCGACCGGGGCGTGTTCCGCGTGGCCGAGAAGGTGGAGGGCCGGACCGGCCCGGAGGCCTGGACCGTCCACCAGTGGCTCAAGAAGGCCGTTCTGCTGTCGTTCCGCCTGAACCCCATGGCGCTGATCGCAGGCGGCCCGGGCGGCGCCTCCTGGTACGACAAGGTGCCCTCGAAGTTCGACGGCTGGGGCGAGAACCGCTTCGCGGCGGCGGGTTTCAGGGCCGTGCCCTCCTGCGTGGTGCGCCGCTCGGCCTATATCGCGCCCGGCGTGGTGCTGATGCCCTCGTTCGTCAACCTGGGCGCCCACGTGGGGGCCAACACCATGGTGGACACCTGGGTGACGGTGGGGTCCTGCGCCCAGGTCGGCCGCAACGTCCACCTGTCGGGTGGCGTCGGCATCGGCGGCGTGCTGGAGCCGCTCCAGGCCAACCCCACCGTGATCGAGGACGACTGCTTCATCGGCGCCCGCTCGGAGGTGGTCGAGGGCGTGGTGGTGGGGCAGGGCTCCGTGCTGTCCATGGGCGTGTTCCTGTCGGCCTCGACCAAGGTGGTGGACCGCGCGACCGGCGCCGTGCACGTGGGCTACGTGCCGCCCTATTCGGTGGTGGTGCCCGGCGCCCTGCCCGGACGGCCGCTGCCCGACGGCTCGCCCGGCCCCTCGCTCGCCTGCGCGGTGATCGTCAAGACCGTCGACGCCCAGACCCGGGCCAAGACCGGCATCAACGAGCTTCTGAGGGACTGATGGCGGCGGACGAAGGCCAAAGCTTCTTCTTCCTGTTCCGCACCGACAAGGGCCGCGTGGACCGCGCGGTGTGGTGGCGCGGCACGGTGCCGCTCGCGTGTCTCGCGGTCGCGGCCACCGTCGGCTGGGTGCTGCTCAAGCCCTACGCGCACCACGACCTGTCGACCGAGCCCTTCCTCGCGCCCGCCACCGTGGCGGCCTTCGCCTACCTGCTCCTTTACGCCTTCGCGCTGATCCTGATCGGCGTCTGCGAGTACAACCTGAGCGCCAAGCGCTTTCGCGACCGCGGCCGGCCGGCCGAGCTCGCCGCCGTGCTGCCCTTGAGCCTGCTGTTCGGCTCGGCCGTGATCTGGTTCATCCCGCGCTCTTTCGGCAGCGTGCCGGACTGGGCCGCGCCGGTCGTGGTGGCGGCGCTGGTCGGCGTGGCGGGCTGGAACGTCGTGGAGCTCGGGGTGGTCGCGCACCGGGCCGCCCCGTGAGCCTGTCGCGGGCCGCCGACCTCGCCCAAAGGCTCATCCGCTGCCGCTCCGTCACGCCCGCGGACGGGGGCGCGCTGCCGCTGATCGCCGACCTGCTGCGCCCCGCGGGCTTCGCGGTCGACCTCGTGCCCTTCGCGGAGAGGGGCGGGCCCGAGGTGCTGAACCTTTACGCGCGGCTGGGCGAGGCCCGGCCCTGCCTCGCCTTCGCGGGCCACACGGACGTGGTGCCGCCCGGCGACCCGGCCGCCTGGCGCCACGACCCGTTCGCGGGCGCGGTCGAGGACGGGCTGCTCTACGGGCGGGGCGCCTGCGACATGAAGGGCGCCGTCGCCTGCATGGTCGCGGCGGTGCTCGACCACGTCGAGCGGCGCGGGCCCCCGCCGGGCTCGATCGCCTTCCTGCTCACCGGCGACGAGGAAGGCCCGGCCGTCAACGGCACCGCCCGGCTGCTCGACTGGCTTTCTGGCCGCGGCGAAAGCTTCGACGCCTGCGTGCTGGGCGAGCCCACCAACCCCGAGCGACTGGGCGACATGGTCAAGATCGGCCGCCGCGGCTCGCTCACGGGCGAGGTCACGGTTCATGGGCGGCAGGGCCACGTGGCCTACCCGCACCTGGCCCAAAACCCGCTGCCCTCGCTGCTGCGGCTGGCGGGCGCCCTGCTCGCGCCCCCGCTCGACGAGGGCACGGCGCAGTTCGACCCGTCCAACCTCGAACTCGTGACGGTCGACACCGGCAATCCGTCCCACAACGTCATTCCCGCGGAGGCGCGGCTGCGCTTCAACGTCCGCTTCAACGACCGCTGGACGGACGAGACGCTGGCCGCCGAGATCCGCCGGCGCCTCGCGGCCGTGGCGGACGCGACGCCCTCCACGCTGACTGTCCAGCCGTGCAACGCCCTGGCCTTCCTGACCGAGCCCGGGCCGTTCACGGCGCTGGTGGCGGACGCGGTGGAAGCCGAGACGGGCCGGGCGCCGGCGCTCTCCACCACCGGCGGCACGTCGGACGCCCGCTTCATCGTGCGCCACGGCCCGGTGGTCGAGTTCGGCCTGGTGGGCCGGACCATGCACGCGGTGGACGAGCACGCGGCGCTGGTCGACCTCGACCGCCTGACCGCCGTCTACGGGCGCGTCATCGACCGCTTCTTCGCCTGAGCGGCAGCCTTCGGCGCCCTCCACAGCCGAACCGTCGAAGCGGCGCCCCGCGGCCCCATATTCCACCGCATGGCCCTGCCCAAAACCCTGATCGACCCCAAGCGCATCTACATGGAGCCCGCGGTGGAGGGATTTCCGCGCGGCCGGGAGGTGCTGGCGCGCTTTCCCGACGCCGAGCGCATCCCCGTCGCGAGCCACTGGCGCATCCCCGAGCTCAGCCGCGACCCCGCGCTCGCGGGCGACTGGCTGGGGGTCAAGCGCGACGTGCTGGTGCTGGGCGTCAAGAAGGGCATGACCATGCGGCCCAACGGGCGCAGCGCCGACTTCATCGCGCCGTCCTCGTCCAACGGCTGCGCGATGGCTTGCGCCTACTGCTACGTGCCGCGCCGCAAAGGCTACAGCAACCCCGTCAGCGTGTTCGTCAACGTCGACGACATCACCCGCGCGCTCCATCGGCACGCCGAACGGCTCGGGCCGAAGCCGGAGCCGAACGAGGTCGATCCCGAGGCCTGGGTCTACGACCTGGGCGAGAACGGCGACCTGTCGGTGGACGCGCTCGTGTCCGACAACGTGCGCGACCTCGTGGCGGCCTTCCGCGCCATCCCCAACGCCAAGGGGTCTTTCGCGACCAAATACGTCAACCGCGACCTCCTGGGCTACGACCCCCAGGGGCGCACCCGCATCCGCTTCTCGCTGATGCCCGCCGAGGTCGCCCGCGTCGTGGACGTGCGCACCGCGCCGATGGACGAGCGCATCGCGGCCGTCAACGACTTCGTGGCGGCGGGCTACGAGGTCCACGCCAACTTCTCGCCCGTGATCGTCCACGAGGGCTGGGAAGCGCAGTGGCGCGAGCTGTTCGCCCGGCTCGACGACGCGCTCAGCCCCGCCGCCAAGCGGCAGCTCAAGTGCGAGGTCATCATGCTGACCCACAACGAGGGCCTGCACGGCGTCAACCTGGCCTGGCACCCGAAGGCCGAGGACATGCTGTGGCGCCCCGACCTCCAGGAAACCAAGCGGAGCCAGAGCGGCATGCTGAACCTGCGCTACCGGGTCGCCTGGAAGCGCCGCTGGCTCGACCAGCTCCTCGGCTGGCTGGGCGAGCGGATGCCCTACTGCGGGGTCCGCTACGCGTTCTGATACGTTCCTTCCCGCGAGCTGCTGCGTTCACGTCACCCGCGCGCTTGCCGGCTCTGCCCTTCTCCCGTCCGGGGCGGGAGAAGGTGTCCGAAGGACGGATGAGGGTGGGGCCACGCGTCGTGGGGACCCCTCATCCGCCCTGTCGGGCACCTTCTCCCCGCAAGCGGGGCGAAGGGCATCACGGCCCAGCGGCGCGGGATGCGTGGACTCCGTTACCTCCGCGGGCGGGGAGGAAGGCTTGGTCCCCAGGCCCTACTGCGCGTCGTCCGCGTTGTAGCCGTAGCCCGCGAGGCGCGGGTCGCCGTTCGCCTGGCCCACGTAGGTGCCGTCGTCGTCGATCGGGTCGGGCTTGCGGGGCGCGTGCATGGCCTCCTGGCTCGGGTGGGCGTTGCCCAGCACGATGACCTTGGTGCCGATCGGCATGCGGTCGTACAGGTCCAGCACGTCCTGGTTCATCATGCGGATGCAGCCCGACGACACGCTGGAGCCGATCGAATAGGGCTCGATGGTGCCGTGGATGCGGTACTGCGTGTCGCGGTTGCCGTCGAACAGGTACATGGCGCGCGCGCCGAGCGGGTTGCCGGTGCCCCCGGGCATGCCCAACCCGCTCTGCAACTTCTGGATCACCGCCTTGGTGTGGGGGTCGCGGGCGATCATCTCCTTGGGCGGGTACCAGTCCGGCCACTCGCGCTTGGCCTGGATGTGCGCGTTGCCCGACCACAGGAAGCCCTCGCGGCCCACGCCCACGCCGTAGCGGATCGCCCGCCCGTCGCCGTTGACCACGTAAAGGAAGTGCTTGGAAGGGTCGATGATGATCGTGCCCGGGACTTCCGCGCTCTCGTAGGGCACCACGGTGCGCAGGAACTGCGGCCTGACGCGGCGCAGGTCGATGGCGGCCACCGGGAAGGGCTCGTTGGTGACGGCCGCGTAGGTACTTCCCGGATCGAAGTAGGGCTGGTCGGCCAATGCCCGCGCGGGCGCGAGCGCGGCGCCCGCGATCAGGCTGGCGGCGCCAGTCAGGACGCTGCGGCGGTTGGGGGTGGACATGGGGCCTCCGAAGGGGAACGGGATGGTTCTTCCCAACAATACTCCGAACGTGTCCCGGGTCTGACCCGATCGTCGCTCCGGCGCAATTGCCCACGGCCTGTGTCGCGGCTGCAACGCCCGCGCGCGGACGCCGGCCTCCGCGGCCCGGACCTGTTGAACCCGTCCGGGTTGGCGTGACACCACTGCCCGGTCGCGGCGCGCCGATGCGGGCCGCCCCGCCGACATCGGCTGCATGGGAGAAGGCGTTCATGGTGAGATGGATCGTGGCGGCGGCCGTCGCCGGGTTCGCCGCGGGCCCGGCCTGGGCCCAGCAGCCGAAGGCCAACTGCAAGCTCTACAAGCGGACCAGCGACGGGCGCTGGTACTCGACGATCGACTCCAAGGTCGGCAACCCGAAGGAGTTCAAGGTGCTCAAGGCGGGCATGGCGATCGACCCGAGCATGACGATCGTCGGCCTCAACGTGGTCGACACCATCAACAAGCTGTGCGGCGGCCAGTAGGGTCGGCAGGCCACGGCGGCGGACGATGCTGATCACCTCCGCGACGGCCGCCGACGCCGACACCCTGGCGGGTCTCGTCAACGGCGCCTACCGGGGCGAGCGCGCCCAGGCGGGCTGGGCGCACGAGGCGGGGCTGCTCGACGGCCAACGGACGGACCCCGACACGCTGCGCGCCGCGATCGGAAACGGCCGGACCACGATCCTGCTCGCGCGGGACGGGGAGGGCGCTCCCCTGATCGGCTGCGTGTCGGTCGAGCCCGCGGGCAGGGAGGGGACCTGGTACCTCGGCATGCTGACGATTGAGCCCGCCCTTCAGGCCGCGGGGCTCGGGCGGCGCCTGCTCGCCGAGGGCGAGGGCTTCGCGCGGGCGCGCGGTGCGCGGCGCGTCCGCATGACGGTGATCCAGCTTCGCGGGCCGCTGATCGCCTGGTACGAGCGGCGCGGCTACCGCCTGACGGGCGAAACCGAGCCCTTCCCCTACGAGGACCAGCGCTTCGGCATCCCCCTGCGGCCGGACCTGCACTTCGTGGTCCTGGAAAAGATGCTTCCCGCCGCCTGAGCCCACCTTGCCGGAACGGCGCGGGCGGGTAGGTGAGGGGGAAGGTCGACACGGAGTTCCCCAAACGTGCCCCCTTGCGCGATGGCGATCCACGGCGGTTGCGGCGTCCCGGACGAGGCGGAGCTGCCCGCGGACGAGTGGGTGGCGGCCCGCGCCGCGCTGGAGGCCGCGCTCCGGGCGGGCTGGGCCGTGCTGGGCCGCGGCGGCCCGGCGCTCGACGCGGTGGAGGCCGCTGTCGCCATCATGGAGGACTCGCCGCACTTCAACGCCGGCCACGGCGCCGCTCTCAACGCCGCGGGCGAGCACGAGCTCGACGCCTCCATCATGGACGGCGCCACGCTGCGCGCGGGCGCGGTGGCGGGCGTCCGCCGCATCCGCAACCCCGTCCGCGCCGCCCGCGCGGTGCTGGAGGAGGGCGGCTCCGTGCTGCTGATCGGCCCCGCGGCCGACCGCTTCGCGGCCGCACAGGGTTTGGACACCGCCGACCCCTTCTATTTCTCAACTGACCGCCGCCGCGACGCGCTCCGCGCCATGAGAGAGCGCGCGCAGGCCGGCACGACCGCCTCGGCCAGCGAGGCCGACAAGCACGGCACGGTGGGCGCCGTGGCGCTCGACCGCGACGGTCACCTGGCGGCCGCGACCTCCACGGGCGGCTTCACGAACAAGCCCGAGGGCCGGGTCGGCGACAGCCCCATCATCGGGGCGGGGACCTACGCGCGCGACCGCGTGTGCGCGGTGTCGGGTACGGGCCAGGGCGAGTTCTTCATCCGCCACGTGCTGGGGCATGAGATCGCGAGCCGCATGGCCTACCTGGGCGAGACCCTGGAGGCCGCGGCCGCCCGCGTGGTGCTGGAGGACCTGGCCCCCTACGGGATCGGGGCCGGCGCGGTGGCGATCGACGCCGCGGGCGGGATCGCGTCGCCCTTCAACACGGCCGGCATGTTCCGCGGCTGGATCACGATGGACGGCGAGCTGGCGGTCGCGAGCCACGCCGAGGTGTTCACCATCGAGCGGCTGTCGGCAGGCTGATGGTCTACGACCGTAGTCTTCGCTTGTAGACGGCGCCTTGCGCCGGGTCTACGGTGGTCGACATGTCAGCCCGCGCGTCCACGGCCGGTCCCGCCAAGCGACCCCGCGACGCGGGCGCCACCAGGGCCGCGATCCTGCGCGCGGCCCGCGAGGCCTTCGCGCGGGACGGCTACGAGGGGGCGGGCGTGCGGGAGATCGCGGCCGCGGCCGGCGTCACGGCCATGATGGTGAACCGCTACTTCGGGTCCAAGGAAGCCTTGTTCGCGGCCGCCGCCGAGGCGGCCTTCGGCGAGGCCGCCCACCTGCTCCACCACGCCGCGACGCTGGGGCGCACGGTGGCGCACGGCATCGTGGCCCGGCCGGAGCCGGGCGCGGCCGACCCGCTGCTGCTGGTTCTGCGCTCCGCCCACAACCCGCGCGCGGCCGCGATCCTGCGCGACTGCGTGGCGCGCCACGTCGTCGAGCCGCTCGCGGACCTGCTGCCCGGTCCCGACCCGAAACCCCGCGCGGCGCTGGTGCTGGCCGCGGCGCTGGGCTTCTACGTCGTGCGCGACGTCCTGGGCAGCGCGGCGCTGGCGGGAGCCGACGAGGCGGTGCTGCGGGACCGGGTGGCGGCCCAGCTGCGCGTCCTGACGGAGCAGCCCCGATGACGGTCCAAAACCCCGTCCTGCGCCGCGCCGGGCCCGCGGACGCGGCGGCGGTCCGCGACCTGACGCTTCAAGCCTACGCCAAATGGGTCCCGGTGATGGGCCGCGAGCCCCGGCCCATGGTGGCCGACTACGACCGCGCCGTGCTGGAGCACCGCATCGACCTCGCCGAGGACGGCGGCGAACTCCTCGCCCTGGTCGAGACCGTGCTGCGCCCGGACGACCTGCTCCTGGTCAACCTCGCGGTCGCGCCCGACCGGCAAGGCTTGGGGCTCGGCCGCCGCCTGCTCGCGCACACGGAGGGACTCGCCCGCGCGGCGGACCGCCCGGCCGTGCGGCTCTACACGAACAAGCTGATGGCCGCCAACGTCGAGGTCTACGGCCGGCACGGCTACGCGGTGGAACGGCTGGAGGAGGGGACCGAGGTCGGGACGGTCGTCCATATGGTCAAGGTTTTGGGGCAGGCCGGGCCGAGCTGACCGCTCCTGACGCGGGCTAACGTCTGCCGCTTTCTGTCCTTCGCCCCGCTTGCGGGGAGAAGGTGCCCGACAGGGCGGATGAGGGGTCCACCACGCCGCGTGGCCCCACCCTCATCCGTCCGTTGGACACCGTCTCCCGCCCGGGCGGGAGAAGGGCCTCGCTTGGCAACGACCGTATCGCGCGAGGCCGAAGTTCTGGAACTGACCCGGCCGTCTCGCCTCCCAAACCACCCCGCGCTATGCTGGCGCCATGACCGACGCCCTGTTGCGCCCCGTCCCGCCCCGGGCCGATGCCCCGCGCGTGACCGCCCGGGCGCTGGCGCTCGGCGCACGCCTCGACGCGGGCGGCCTGGAGCGGTCCGACATGATCTCGGCGACGCCGCTCGCCTTCCGCGTGGGGTCGAGCGGCTTCGCGGCCCTGTACCGGTTCGGGGTCGCGGTGCTGGTGGGGCTGTCGCCGGTGGAGGAGGACGACTTCCTCCGGCAGATCAAGGCGCGGGTGTCGGGCGAGCGCGACCGCGTGGACGACGAGGCCGCGATCCTCGAAGTCGCCCTCGACGGCGAGGACCGCATCCCGCCCGGCGGCCCCATCCTGATGCGGGACCTGTCGCCCCAGCGCCTGCTGGTGGTGGCGGACGCGCTGGCGAAAAGCGTGTCGCTCGGCCGCGACGAGCGGGAGGTGGCGGCCGTGCTCGACGTCATCGAGCCCTTCGCGGCGGGCCTGTCGCGCACGGGCCGCCCACCCGGCACGCGCCGCGCCATGCTGCGGCTGATCGGCCAGGCGCTGCTCGTCCAGCACCGCGTGTCGGGCCGCGTGGCGGTCGAGGAAAAGCCCGACGTGCTGTGGGACCGGCCCGACCTGGAGCGGCTCTATTCCCGCGTCGAGGACGAGTACGAGCTGAAGGAGCGCACGCTGGCGCTCAAGCGCAAGCTCGACGTCATCGTGGAAACCGCCCGCGCGCTGACCGACGTGATCGAGGCCGACCGCACCACGCGGCTGGAAGCCACCGTGGTGCTGCTGATCGTCGCCGAGATCCTGCTCACGCTGGCGCAGATGTTTGTGTTCCGCCACTGACGGCCCGCGTGCCGTTCAGCGGGTTGCCGGGGTCCCAGGCGTAGCGCAGCGTCTCGAAGCGCATGGCGCGGGTGTCCATCAGCAGCAGCCGGCCCACGAGCCCGTCCCCGAACCCCACCGCGGCGCGGATCGCCTCCAGCGCCATGGTGCTTCCCACCAGGCCCGTGAGCGCGCCCAAAACGCCCACCTCCGCGCAGGTGGGCACGCTGCCGTCGGGCGGCGGCTCGGGGAAGAGGCAGCGGTAGGTGGGGTTGGGGGTGCCGTCCGGCCCCGCCTCGAACGGCCGCAGGGTCGTGACCTGGCCGTCGAAGGTGCCCACCGCCCCCGTCACCAGCGGCCGGCGCGCCCGGAAGGCCGCGTCCGACACCGCGTAGCGGGTGGCGAAATTGTCCGAGCCGTCCACGGCCACGTCGTAGCGCGCGATCAGGGCTTCGGCGTTGGCGGCCGTCATCCGCACGGGATGAAGCTCGACACCCACGTGCGGGTTGAGGGCCTGCACCGCGGCCCCGGCCCGCTCCGCCTTGCCGCGGCCCACGTCGCCGGTGGAAAACAGCACCTGCCGCTGGAGGTTGGACAGGGACACGGCGTCGTCGTCCGCGATCCCCAAGACCCCCACGCCCGCCGCCGCGAGGTACTGGATCACCGGGGCCCCGAGCCCGCCCGCGCCGACCACCAGCACGCGCGCGGCCTTCAGCCGGTTCTGTCCCGGTCCGCCGATCTCGCGGAGCACGATATGGCGGGCGTAGCGCTCGATTTCCTCGGGGGACAGGGGCATGGGGAGCGATGTCGGGGGTGCGCGGAGCCAAGTCAACGTTGACTTATCGGGCGCCGGCCAACACATCCGGTCCATCCCCGACCCAAGGACCGAGCCCATGACGCCCGACACCGCCGAAACCGGCTGGACCGAGCTCGAAGCCACCGCGCTGCTGGTGCTGGCGGACGGCACGGTGCTGGAAGGGATCGGCTTCGGCGCCGCGGGCAAGGCGGTGGGCGAGGTGTGCTTCAACACCGCCATGACGGGCTACGAGGAGATCCTGACCGACCCGTCCTACTCGGGCCAGATCGTCACGTTCACCTTTCCCCACGTCGGCAACGTCGGCACCAACGAGGAGGACGTCGAGACCGTCAACATGGCGGCCTCCACCGGCATCCGCGGCGTGGTGCTGCACGCCCCCATCACCGACCCCGCCAACTTCCGCGCGACGCGCCATTTCGGGCGCTGGCTTGAGGCGCGCGGCATCATCGGCATCGGCGGGCTCGACACGCGGGCGCTGACGGCGCTGATCCGCGACCGCGGCATGCCCAACGCCGTGATCGCCCACGACCCCGCGGGCCGCTTCGACCGCGAGGCGCTGGTGGCCGAAGCCGCGGCCTGGCACGGCATGGAGGGCACCGACCTGGTGCCGGAGGTGTCCACCGCCCAGCGCTTCGACTGGGACGAGACCACCTGGCGCGCGGGCGAGGGGTTCGGGCGGCAGGAGGCGCCGAAATACAAGGTGGTCGCGATCGACTACGGCGTGAAGCGCAACATCCTGCGCCTGCTGGCCGACGCGGGCTGCGCCGTGACCGTGGTGCCCGCCACAGCCAGCGCGGCGGAGATCATGGCGCTCCAACCCGACGGCGTGTTCCTGTCGAACGGCCCCGGCGACCCGTTCGAGACCGGACGCTACGCGGTGCCGGTGATCCGCGACATCGTGGAGCGCAACGTGCCGACCTTCGGCATCTGCCTCGGCCACCAGATGCTGGCGCTGGCGGTGGGTGGCAAGACGGTGAAGATGCGCCAGGGCCACCACGGCGCCAACCACCCCGTCAAGGACAAGAACACGGGCAAGGTCGAGATCGTGTCCATGAACCACGGTTTTGCGGTCGACCCCGCGAGCCTGCCCCCGACCGCGCGGGAAACCCACGTGTCGCTGTTCGACGGCTCCAACTGCGGCCTCGCGCTCACCGACCGGCCGGTGTTCTCCGTCCAGCACCACCCCGAAGCCTCGCCGGGGCCGCGCGACAGCCACTACCTGTTCCGGCAGTTCGTGGCGTTGATGGAGAAGGACAAGGCGTCTCCCGCGCGGGCGGGCGCGACGGCCTGACGAGCCGCCCCGGCCCGAGCTTTACGGCACCACGCCCAGCAGCTCGCCGATGCGCGCGGTCGCCTTCAGCCCGGTGCCGGTCAGCACGAGCACGGTGGTCTCCTCGGGCCGCACGATCCCGGCGTCGAGGAGCTTGTCGAGCGCGGCGGCCGCGCTCGCGCAGGTCGGCTCCACGTAGAGCCCCGTCCGGGCGAGCGCCGCGTGCGCGACCTCGATCTCGCGCTCGGACACGGCCACGGTCCGGCCGCCGGACCGGCGCAGGCTCGCCAGAACCTCGCGCGGGCGCACCGGCCTCGCGATCGCGGTGCCTTCCGCGATCGTGGGCCTGGCCTCGATCGCGACCAGGTCGTCGCCCCCCGTCAGGAAGGTCGCGTGCAGGGGCGCGCAGTTTTGGGGCTGCACCGCGAACAGGCGCGGTAGGCGGTCGATCTCGCCCCGGCGCAGCAGCTCGCCGAAGCCGATGTCGCAGCCCAGGACGTTGCTGCCCGCGCCCGTGGGGATGACGACGTTGTCGGGCGCCTTGAACCCCAGGTCTTCCCAGAGTTCGTAGGCGAGCGTCTTGGTGCCCTGGAGGAAGAAGGGCTGCCAGTTGTGGCTCGCGTAGAAGATGGTTGCGGCCTGTCGCTCGGCGGCTTCCGCCGTGTCCTGCCGCGTGCCCGGAACCAGCTCCGTTTCGGCCCCGTAGGCGCGGGTCTGCACCGTCTTGGCGGGCTGGGTGGAGGCGGGCACCAGGACCTTGGCGCGCAACCCTCCCGCCGCCGCGTAGGCCGCGACGGCCGCGCCGCCGTTGCCGGAACTGTCCTCCAGCACGCGATCGACGCCCTGCTGCTTGAGCGTCGAGATCATCACGCTCGCGCCGCGGTCCTTGAAGCTGCCGGTCGGCGCGAACCATTCGAGCTTGGCGTGCATCCGCCCGGCCCCCCAGCGGTGTTCCACCAGCGGGGTCAGGCCCTCGCCCAGCGTGACGGGATTCCGGATCGGCACGGGGAAGGCGGCCGCGTAGCGCCAGAGCGAGCGGCGCGCGGTGTCGAGGTCGCCCCGGCCGAGGCCCGGCAGCGGCGTGATCATGAGCGGATGGCCCGCGTCGGACCGCCAGCGCGGCACCCCGATCGGGTAGGTTTGGCCGGTGCGGGGGTCGACGTAGGCGGGCTCGGCCGGAACCGAACCCATCAGGCCGGGCCGTCGAGGGCCTTCCGGGTTTCCGCCTTGAGGCGGGCCAGCTCGTCGTCCACCGCGTCCGCGGCGCGGATGGCCGCGATCTCCCGGCTGGTCGCGGTCCGGTCGTCGAACTGGTCCTGCAACACGCCGGCCTGCAGCATCCGGTCCATGGCGTCGGCCCGGTCGCGCATGCCCTCGACCCGCTCGCCGGCCCGCCGCATCGCGTCGCCCGTCCCGCTCAGGCGGTTGCCGAGCCCGGTCAACGATTCGGTCACCCTCACCTGCGCCTGAGCCGCCGTGTAGGTGGTCTTCATGACCTCCTTCTGGGTCCGGAACGCCTCGATGCGCGCGGAAAGCTTGCCCTGGTAGTCGACGAGCTTGGCGACCTGCGGCGCGATGGCGGCGAGCGCGTCGTCGAGCACCTTGCGCTTGGCCAGGGCGTCCTGCTTGTGGACCAGGGCGGCCCGCGCGAGGTCGTCGCGGCCGGACCCCACGGCGGTGCGGGCGTCGCCCTCGGCCCCCGCCGCCTCGGCGTCGACCCGTTCGATCTGGCGGTGCAGCGACTGCTGCTGCGCCACGACGTCGGCCAGGTGCCGCTTGGTGTCCTGGAGGCCCGTCAGCATCTTCTCGTAGGACAGGTCCAGCGTCTCGTTGGGGTCCTCCAGGCTCGTCAGGAGCTTGTGGGTCTTGGCCTGGAACAGGTCGGCGATGCGCCCGAAGATGCTCATGGTCGTGCCTCGTTCAGCTGTTGACCGACAGCACGAGCTGCGGGTCGGGGATCGCGGAGGGCGCGCGCTCCGTCGCGACCGGCGTCACGGCGGTGCCGACGGCGAAGAACTCGACCACGTGCGGCTGCCAGTTGTGCGAGCCCTCGTGCAGCTCCATGCCGACCACGCCCTCGGCCCCCGCGGCGGTGGCCTCGTGCTGCATCCGCTCCATCGCGATCTCGCGGGCGTCGTAGAGCGCCTGGGTGAAGTTGGTCATCTCCGCGTTGCGGCCGATCTGGCCGAGCGACTTGAACAGGCCCTGGTGCGCCACGTGGTAGACGCAGCTCCCCATCACCAGCGCGAGCGGCCGGTAGCCCGCCTGGAGCAGCGTCCAGAAGTCCTGGCCCGACAGGTCGGAGGTGAAGGGCTGCCCGCCCTTGCCCTTGAACCCCGCGTGGCCGGCCGCGTGCACGACCCCCGTGCCGATCGCCATGAACTCCAGGATGTTGGCGTCCCACTCGAAGCGCTTGACCGTGAGCCGGACGCCCACGATCCCGTCGGCGCCCATGCCCTGGGCCTCCTCCCGCATGCGCGTCATGGCGAGCTCGCGCGCGTGGTACATGGCCTGGGACAGGACCGTCAGCTCCTGGTTGCTGCTCCAGGCGCCGTACTGCACGCCCACATGGTAGACGCAGGTGCCCACGCACAACCCGACCGGCTCGAACCCGGCCTTGCGCACGAGCAGGAACTCGTTGACCGAGAAGTCCGAGGTGAAGATGCCGCCGTGGTGCCCCTGGCCGCGCAGGCCCTTGAGCCGTTCGATCGCGTGGGGCGGGATGTCGGTCGCGGCGCTCATCAGATTGCTCCCTCCTCGTCGCGCCGGGCTCCATAGGCAACATGCCCGTGGGCCGCGGCGTCGTTCAGCGGGGACAGCGCGTCGCGCATGTCGATCACGGGCGTGACGCCGTGCGGCACGCGGCCGTTCTGCGGACATTGCACCACCGTGCCCACGACGATGTGCCGCCCCAGGAACTGCGGCGGCTGGTCCTCGCCACCCTCCCGCCTGAGCAACTGGCTGAAATGCGTGTGGGCCAGCACGCCGTTGCCCTGCTGCCGCGTCTCGGCCCTGAGGTCCCGCAACGCCTGAAGGCGCACGTTCTCCCAGAACGCCGTGAGGTCGGAGCACGGCACGTTGCCGGTGAACCGGCCCGGAAGGGTCCGCGCGGTTCCGGTCAGCCATTCGTAGTGGGCCCCGACCGCCACGCCGGTGGTGACGATGCCGGCTTCGAGCAGCCTGACGAAGGCTGTCGCGGGCACGGTGGCGATCACGGGGCGGGGGCTCGGCGGCAGGCCGTCGATCGCCACGGCCGTGCCGAGCACCGTGTAGTCCATGCTGGCCCCGGCGTTCAGGTGGATCGTCCTGAGCTTGACGTCGACCACGGCGTTGGCGCCCGCCGCCACGGCCTCCGCGGCGAGCCGGTCCAGCGCCGCGCGCCAGCCTTCCGCGTGGCCCTTGGTCCACGAGAACCCGTAGTGGTACCAGCACGTCCCCGACACTGTCGCGACCGGCCGGATGCCGTGGCTGCGGGCGAGCCTGAGCTCGGCGGGGGTCATCGTCGAGAGCCAGGGCACCCGTCCCTGCGCGGCCCCGGCGAGGCGGTCCTCGACGAAAGGGGGAAGCGCGCCGCGCGAAAGGGCGCGCTCCCAGTCCGCCGCGCGGCTGGCGGCTTCCGCCGCAGCGGAGCGGGCCGCCTCCGCGGCGCCGAACGGCCAGAGCGGCATCAGGCCGTCCTCACGACATCAGGAAGGCGTGGAGCGCGTCGTGCGCGGCGCCCGCCTCCGCGCCCAGCGTGCGGGTGCCGCGCAGGACCTCGTCGAGCCAGGCCGGCACGGTGATCTCCTCCGAGCCGATCGTCACCCCGCGCACGACCCTGGCCCGCGTCGCCCGGAGGTGGCCGTGGTCCGTGGCGAGCGTGAGCACGCCCCCCGCGGTGCGGACCTCGATCGTGGCGACGTGGCTCGTCCGGGACAGGAACCCGTCCCGCCGTCGCTCGACCGCGACGGCGCCGGGCAACGCGGCCGCCAGGCGGACCGCGAGCGCTTCAAGGAAAGCCCGGACGTCGCCCCCGGCCCTCCGGAGCCAGGCCGCGTCCAAATCGAAGGTGTCGGGTCCGGCAGGCACGGGCGAGGATCTCGCGGTGGGACGGCCGAGCGTATCACGCGGCGCGACGGTCCACCACAGGACGTCGTCCGGCCGTCCGTTGCCGCGGGGCGGTGCTCCGGCCCGGCGCGGACGGAGGCTGCCCGCACCCGACCCGGCAGGCCCTCGTCACGCCGCTACGCCCAAGGCGGGCGCGCCGGGGTTTGAGAACGGCCCGTTGCCGCCTACGCGGCCAGCCGCACGCGGTCGCGTCCCCCGCGCTTGGCGGCGTAGAGGGCCGCGTCGGCGCGGCGCGCGAGGGCGTCCGCGCTTTCGCCGGGTTCGAGCGCCGCGACGCCCAGGCTCACCGTGGTGCGAGCCGCGCCGCCGCAGGGCAGGCC